>JBAUMZ010000132.1:0-2939 GCA_049578985.1 Nitrososphaeraceae archaeon | reverse complement strand
CTTATTGAAATAAATAAAAATGCCGATGCTTATGTTAAAGTGCAAAACCTGTGGTGAAGTTTTTCCAGGATTATATGTTCCAGAGGAAAGCACAGACGAATTTAAGTCAAATGCTACAAGTTCTGATACTTCACACACATGCTCAAGAAAACATTCGAATGAATATGTCACCTTAGATTATATGGATTGGTCTTGAACGCAGTTTGGATTCTCCAAAAGTTATACTTGTAACATATCCAGATAATTTTAGTCTGCAAGAAGCACGAAGTTTAATAGAATCTTCTTCGCCTTCTACGGCTCTACAACCTCAAATTGTAAAGGTTTTCACCCAAAAGTATCTTAATCACTCTCGTTATGGTCTTGGTTCCGGTAAAGCTGAAGAGATTCAAGAGTTTGTGAAACAATCAAAAGTAAATCAGATAGTAATGGATTGTCAGTTAACTCCAAAACAGATTTACAACCTGGAGAAGTTAACTGGTGTGCAGGCAATTGACAGGGAGAGGCTGATACTTAACATATTCCATGCAAGAGCTACTACAACAGAATCAAAATTGCAGATAGAGCTAGCTGAGGTTAAATACGAAATGCCACGTGTAAGAGAAAAAGCGAAACTAACGGCAGGAAGTACTGAAAGACCTGGAAAAGGAGGTATGGGAGAATACAGAGTAGATGTAAAATTCCGAGACCTAAAAAGACGCATGTCTTTTATCAAAAAGAAACTTGCTGATGCCCACACAAAACATGAGCTCTATCGACAACAAAGATTGAAAACTAAAATGCCGATTGTCTCATTAATAGGCTATACTAGCTCAGGAAAAACCACACTCTTCAACTTGCTTACATCTGAAAATAAAGAGATATCTAGCAGTCTATTTACAACTCTCTCCACAACTACAAGGTCATGTAGAATTAGTAATGATAATGACGGAGATAAACAAGAAAAGAATTCATCTTTACTTCTTGTAGATACAATAGGCTTCATTAGCAGACTGCCTCATTATATGATTGATGCATTTAAATCAACTCTGGAAGAGTCACTTGCAGCTGATTTAATACTACTTTTAATTGATGCATCAGAAAAGCTTGAAGACATAAAGATAAAATATGAAAGCTGTTGGAGCGTTTTAAATGAGCTAAAGGTAGACAAAACCAGAGTCTTCGTAATCTTGACCAAGTGTGATGGCGTCTCAGGTTTACCTGAACGTATTGACAATGTAGCAAATGGTCTGGGTTTATTTGATCCCATAGCTTTATCATCCAAGACAGGATATGGGATTGACAAGCTAAAGACTGTGATTGGAAGTAATTTATATTCTCAATCCCTACCGGTAAAGGACAACGTACCAACAGTGACACCACCGGTACTAAGAGTAGGAACAAATGTGATCACTGCAGGCTTCCTTCATACCTAGACTGATATGCCAATACTGAATCGAAAAATTGACTCTATGACATTTGAATATACTGTAAGAAAATGTGGTACCTCATCACATGTTATTCTTCCAGCTTCAATGGTTGGAAAAAGGGTTAGGGTTATTGTTGAAACGATTGGCTAGAAGGTCTAAGAAAGTAAGTTAAGAGGCCACACATGCTGACAAAGTGTAGCGTATTATTCCAATCTCAATTCCAATCTCAATTATCTTGCCGGGTTGCGATACATCCCGGAATTAAGAGCCTCTAAATCGCTTGGCTCAGAACATGGTACAACTTGAGATAACACCTGCAAGTTGTGCTATGATTGTCAATACTACTGTGATCATATGTGCCCATCCCATCCCTTTCAGTAATCCATAAGATACAACCCATAATATTTAGTTAGAATCCGTATAACGTCTTTAGCGGTGTGATTATATAAACTCAAGGTGCAACTCTAATGAGTCGACCTTTGGTCACCCTATTCTTAACTAGTTATACGGCTTCATCTCTATAGGATCTCTGTATTAGGCTTATTGCATCCTTCATATTCTCTTTTAATTCCTCTAATGTATCTCCTTGACTTATCGCCCCTGGATATTCTACACATCTTCCACTATATCCACCGTCTTCCTCTTTTACAACAATTACTGAATATGAATTCCTTTTATCCAATTTTCTTCTATGTAATGATTTATCCTCAGTAGGCTCTTTAGTACTAAGCTTTGAACGTGTTGATAACTGCCGTTGCCGTGACAACGTTGACATTACACAAGACCAGTTTATAAAACGTAGCTGGCATTCTTATCCATTCGTTTTGCTCTTTCTGCCCTTACTGGCTGGACCGGGCCTGCTATCATACCTACAATTACCATTGTTATTAGGATCATGACTCGGACCATGAGTTGATTATGTTCGTCTCGTGTTACAACAACAATATTTCATAAGATCGTAACCCAACTTTATACCATCATGACCTAGATTGTAGGCCATTAAGGAAATGGCAAGACCAATGGATTATTTCTTCTTGATCATCAGAAGCAATATCTTTAACAAAGGGGCATCACACCAGCAGAAAACCTGATTGTAAAGCGGTGAGACAGCGCCTACAATCCTTCTTTTTTTTATTAGTGTACGTTTCATTGTCTACTCTACAACAGATTTAGGGATTTATTATTAATGAATAAATAATATTCATTTATTAATATTCTTAGTTTTTAAAATGAATAAATAAATCGTTATGGTAAACAATCGCTGTCTCAGTATGGGGGTCCAGCGGGATTCTGACGATGATTAGGATCATATCTCAAGCCGCATATTTGTTCGACGGCAGAAATGAGGAATGCAAAGATAAATGGAATGAGCATTCGTGGCAAAAACTCTGAGGGCGTAAATTCGTGATTAGTTTGGGTATTTGATTATTCTGGTACGGCTGATGCGATCATTGCTGAATTATCGTATCATTGATGCAGATAAAATCATAATGAGTCCTGAATAATAAGCTTACCTTTAAAGAAGTAAGAACT
>JBAUMZ010000131.1:0-4746 GCA_049578985.1 Nitrososphaeraceae archaeon | reverse complement strand
ATCTGACTTATATAGCAATCAAATGTTGCTGAGTGTAAATATCCAATGTAATCAAAGCAAATACTAAAGCATGAACAGTAGACTTACATGCATTTCGGCACTCATGATAGTGCTTACGGTATCAACTTTACAATTATCTACTATAGTACTATCGAACGTCGAGGGTTCCACTATCTCATGTTCAGCCATCTTCATCAAATCATCCCGATAGAGTCCCTTAACATCGGGTAAAAGCCCCATCGTAAGAAAATCTTCTATTCCGTTTACTGCACGGGGATTGATGTATTCCTCAAAGAACTTGGCTCTCCGGCTGAAGCCCTTGCCAAAATCTAGAAAGACTCTGGTGTCTTTATCTTCTAAAAGAATCTTGTTGCCGCCTATTTCATTTACTCCGCCATAAAAGGTAAGACTTGTCAACAAATCGTATTAATCAGTGAAAATCATAAATATGTCGGTATATTTTGATTAGTTTCGAATCTAGAGACATGATAAGTACCAAAGAAGTAATAACACAAATACTTAAAATCGACGAATAAAGAGTCAATGTCAGCAGTTACATGTCACGAACCAAGATAATTATAGCAGTTTTGATAACATTCGTTATTATAGTCGCATCTCAATTTGTAGTTCCTTTCCCTTTTTCAAGTGCAATTTCAGCAGTGATAATTGTGTTGGTTCTGAACAGATATTGGCATGATATAAGGCCACAAAACGAAACTATCTAATTCAAGTGGATGTACCATTAATCTTATTCAAAGTAATCTAAAATAGATTAGTCGAAGTGTATTTAAAAGTCTATGAATTTCTAATATCTGGAATATTTTTATCCTAAAGTAGTCTTATTCCGATCATAGAAAATCGCAAAAAGACCTGAAACCGCCGCTCCAAATATGGGACCTAAATTATCGTCTCCTATGTTACCTTTTATAATATTCACTAAACTACGATTCCTTCCTTCTGCTTTTTTTCTATTTAATCACAATCTGCCTATATCTACAAATCCGTTTGATCTCAATTTATTTTCGATCTGTAAATCATCAGTTACAGACTTCCTAGATAAACTAATGTTCCGAGTGCAATCACAGAATTTACATTCCATTGTACATTGATCCCTCAAGCGTGCATCTTTTACTTCGATATCTTCAAAGTATTTCTTTAACACAGGAATTTCCATAGTCATAGGATATTAGGTTATTTCTGCATCCTTTCGGTAATATTATATTCATAAGATGTCCAAGTGAAGGTGACTTGACTGGGATTATTGCCGCTAATTGTCTGGACGGTGGAGTTATCGTACCCGATAGAAAGATTACTTTCGTTAGAAAAGCTCCTGAATTCAGGGATGACAAAGTCATGTCCAAGTATTATCCAATAATCATTTCCTATGCCGGTTCTGTTGCATTATCGAAATACTTTGTTAATATAGCATATCAATTGGCACAAACACAAAGTTACAATAGCTTTGTACCTCCTAAACCGCCTAGAGTATGGCAGAATAGTGTTACATCGGGGGCAGTTCTACTAACCCCTAATTATGAGTTTGATTATCACGTTGATTATTCAAAGTACATTAATCAATTAGGACCTATTGTACATAATTTAAATCAGCGATACAGTGAACAAGCTGGTAGCCCATTTGAAGTTACATTGAGTACACAAATAGATGGAAACAACACTAGGCTATGTAATATAACTGCTGGCGGTGAAGTACATGATGGGATGGATATCAAGTGCATTGGGAGAGCTTCTGGCTGTGCAGCAAAAGCATTGGCTCAAAAATGGAATAAGGATATGTCTATGAAAGAAACCGCTCAGATAGGATTTACTGTATTGAATGCCATAGGCGATGGGTTAGACAAAGGCACAGGATTTGGTAATCAAGACCCTCAAATTTGGTTCATTCCAAAAAATGGTCAAATATATTGTGATAATGATGAAATGATTGGTTTCTAATCTACCCACATAAAATTGAATTAGTCTGTATTTTCGCGAATAAATGCTATTAGCAACCGGTAACACCAAGAATTGACTTCTTTAACATGCTTTCGTACCTGTGTGACAGCTGCAGGATCCAATATGTTAACCCTTCCATGTGTTCCTTTTGATCTCTCTCTGTAAAAACAATCAAATTTCGTATTGAAATTATCTTCTGTTTCTCCGACTGTTGGCTTCAATACTTTTTTGAGATGAGAAGTGGCTATTCTATGAGCTGGATTAGTAATCTGATTCTTATCTCTGGTTATAACAGAGATGCAGCTAAATAAACTCTCGATTGCCTGATACGGATTAATAAAAGATACTGCGATTCTATAGTGAGCTAACGCACTAGCTAAAACAGACTGTTTGTCACCAGATCGAATTTGCTCCATATCTGAGATCAATTCTGTTGCATCGTACCATAATTCCAAATCCTTATGAATAAATGCCGTAATTCCTATTTCTACAGGTTCAGAAGGTCTTCCTCCTTGGTTTGACTGTTTGATTCTGATATCCTCTTCTTTGAATGATAGCCTTAGCCCAGAAATAAAATAAAGACCAGACAAAGCCTCGTCGATCATTACCGTAGCCTTGTCCAGGAGATAATGATAATCATCACCTTCCAAAACAGTAGTTGCGAACAGTTGTTTTTCATTTAAGTATTTGTCGTTGTGTATGTGAAATAGGACCTCAAAAAGATAAATTGATTCAAGGTCAGAAGGAACTCTTCCTAGTAAAGGTAGAGAGATATTCCAATAAGGCATACAGATCTTCGCGTATACTCAAATGTTAGACTTTTTATCAGTTGGTTGATTAAGTTGAAATCTCTAAATGCTCTACCATGAGTTCCTCATACTGGTACCTGGCACACTATATTACAATACCGGATGTCATTTGACCTCGAATATATATACTCTGGTCCTGGAAGCAATATCTCTCTTCTAAGGATTTATACAGTCTTGTCACTCAGGACATTAGTTGTGATTAATCCCCCTAAAAGTATAGAACCCAGATATGATGTAGCCAGCAACTAAACCACCTTTTTCAATACTAATGATAATTGATACTTTAAGGAATGAAGCGCCTAAATTTGAGTTAGTCAGTCTACTGCCTATAAATAGAGGAAGGAAGAAAAGAAAAATGAAAGCACAGAAAATTACAGTAGAGCTTACTCAACTTGGAAAAGAGCTTTCACAGTTGATATATTCTTTAAATGAATATGGAATTTTGGCAGATCAAGTAAATTCAAATAGTTCGCTAAAGTATAATGCATTTAATACAACTGTACATAATGCATTTGATTTTAAATTCTATGACGATAATAATAGAATTATCATCCTCGATCCTATAACAACTAAGACACATAATACCCTAGAGCGGGTTGCTAGAGATTTGATTAATGAAGGAAGAAACATTTTGAACGTATAAATCTGATCCCGTTTTGAATACTAGTACCAGATGGTGATGAATACCAGATATCTCGACAGCGTATTAGCAAAAGGTTGGTTAGAGTTAATGTGTGTGATTTTCTTCGCGCGAAAATTGACAGTTAAGGACCTTATTGAACCAAATGGAGTCCGAAGTGATCTGCGAGATGTAAATTCATCATAGATTATTTTCATTTTTGATATCAGTATCTACAATCTATTTGTATGTGTCTGTAGAGTATGCGCACAGAATTCAAAAATCTAATCTTACCTACAAAGACGACACATAACTCGTTATGTTAACCCAATGCCGAGTATCTCGAGAATGTTGCGTGGAATGAACATACTACAGAATAATTACATCAAGACTAGAAGATGGTAGCTTTGTCATTCCGTCATTTCCACTAGCCCACGTTCATAATTACCTAATGCACTGTCTCAACCTTTTTCCCCTCTGCACGACCTGTTGCCGTTGCCCCATCTCGCTCTCCCCATCCCTGGTCATTACTACCCCTCGGCCTTGACTATGTGAAGTGCCATCAGGTCTTTGGATTGCCCAATATGTCCAGGCTGTGGACTGATCTTGGTGGATTATTCTTGTTTGACTAATGTTTCTGAAACATTACTACCAGTTGTTTGAATCCGTCTTGGTGCGCGCAGATCCGTCGATCCTTGAAACAACTTAAATATTTGAAAACGTCCTCTTCTATATGTTAAAGATTCTAAATGCAAGTCCAGGCTTTGGAACACCTCTTAGTGAACAAGACATAAAGGATTTCTTAACGACAAAGGTTCTAAATGTCCATCTTGGGACAGTAGATGAGTTTGGTCATGCAAACATTCACCCCGCATGGTACTACTACGATGATTCAAAGGAGAAGATCTATGTTGAAACAGGAAGACATTCTAAAAAAATGGAAAATCTTTCAAGGAATGATACAATTTATTTTTGTATCGACGACCCGAGTCCACCATATAAAGGAGTACGTGGTAAGGGGACTGTAGAGGTACATAGAGATGTGAACTTTAACGTACTTATCGCCCAGAAAATACATCTTCGATATTTAGGAAACTTAGAGCACCCACTCTCTCACGAACTTATGGATGCAATTAAGAAAGGTCAATCAGTTGTTTTAGAAATTAGTCCCAAATATTATTCAACTTGGGATTACAGTAAACAGTAGACAGATCATTGCACACGAACTTTCTATTTAACTACGTAGGACACCAATCCATTTTAGAGTGGCAATTATCGAAGTTGGATTTTGCGCGCGCAACATCAGTCAATCTATCTGAATTAAGGAAATGGAATTACAGAAGGAATTTGTTTTTCAATGTTTCC
>JBAUMZ010000130.1:0-13365 GCA_049578985.1 Nitrososphaeraceae archaeon | reverse complement strand
AATTTGTGAATGTCAATGTCATGATAGTATGTATCAACTGACCCGAAGAATGCAGGTTGCAAAGAGCCAGTAATAATTCATGTGTTAAGTCCACATTTTGAAGTAGAGCAATATGACCCTATTTTTTGTCTCTGAAAAAGCCTTAATGATTAATAACCAGAAATGCTCTATGTAATTTATGAGAAAAAAATTATCCTGCATGAAGATTGGGATGGATTGCTCCTATATGGTAACTGCAACTACTGAGGAACTACTTATGGAAACAGCTTTGAAACATATCAGTGAATTTCACATTAAAAAACCGCAGGAAATAAGCCCAGAATTGAAAGCAAAAATGAAGGCAAGCATTGAATTCGAGCAAGGAACTTTATGGTTTCGTTAGGTAGAATCCTAGTCACATAGTCCCCAACGGTACCACCCCTTCATCACAGGTTAACAAATGTCCTTATTTTGGCTAGTGGATATCCGATGTCCATTAATCATATAGAGTATTAAATGACATAATTGATGGTCATTTTGCATACAGGTCTGCGGTAAGCTATTCTGTGGTAACGATTGGATATTGTACCACAAACTGAAGCATCTTGAATTACTCAATAAAACACGCATAGTTCATTGGTAATGGAGAACAAATTCAGATAATTAAGTATCGCCCCTATTAATACATGTGCCTAATTTAATTGTGAAAATTAACTTGAGCTTGGCCCAGGTTATACTGCTATCCAAGATTTTCAAGACATTGGAGAAGCAAACCTTTTCTATCTTTCTTTAGAATCGATTTCATAAACTTATCAATGGTATGAATCTTTACACGCTGAAATTCAGAAGGAATAAACCCCCCATAAGCATAAAGTAAAATAATAACATGGTTTTCTGCCAATAAACAGACTTCTTCTGCAGCACAATTACTTTCTTCAATGATATCCCTATATAGTAAGAGAGGTTTATGATTATGCTGAATAATCATGTTCGCTTCTTTTAGTTTGGATCCGAGTTTATATATCAGCCATTCTTCAAAAGGAAGTGCTCTATTACTATCGCAAAGTACATGCAATCATTATTATAGTACTATACCTATATAACGGAGTATATCAATGATCAATTACATTCTAGGTTGCAATTATACAGTAACTCCACTTATAGGCTTCTTCCTTTTCCTAGCGGGCTACTTATTCTATTTATATATATGGATTAATTAAAGTAGTTAATATCGTCAATTATATTCGCTGAGATTATCTAATCGTGATGAAACCCTCAATAGTCTTCAAGCGTTGTTCGCATTGGAAGTCACGATACTAAAAATGGATTAAAGGCAATATGTCGATGCTGTGGATTTGTCCTTTATTCTGGATTAGTTATAAAAGTAATAAGGAGAACCAGATAGCTAGTTGATAAGCCATTACTCTTTTCCCCTCTTATTTAGCTCTATCAGCTTCTCTAATGCCAAATAGATCTAGGCACCACACTTGTTGCGGCATGGTTATGGTTTTCCGAACTCTCATATCTACCAGTTTACTTCCGTTACTATTAAAGAGGCTACCAAATCCTTATTTGCAGTTCTATAATCCCCTTTTACTGGATCTATAGGAGCTACCTTTTTCCATTCATGTACACTACTGATCTATTGAGTGTGTGTATCGGTAATTGATATTCTGTATTTAATGCACTTGGGATTACAATATTTCTCTGATAGAAAGAATTTGCTGTGGGACAAGTTGCAAAACAACGGCATAGATAAATTATAGGTCATTGGAATATATGCAAAAGAAATTTACTTTTACTCTCCTCTGTTACTAGCCTAACTTTATTATTTCGTCCCATGTTCCCGTTACAGAAAGCATATAATATTTACTGTGATTCCCATGCTCAAACTGTATTACGTCTCCAGCAGATATCTGAACTCCAAATAATTTGTTTAGAAACTGTAGAAAACTTGGCCCTGCCACGATGCTCTTGGATTCCTTCTCAAGAGGTTTATTATAAAATTTTTGTAAACCTTCTTCAAGACCTGAGTTACTGATTGCCTCTACTAACTGCCAAAGATCCATGCGTGTTGAGTTTCTCTTGTATATTCTGAGTATAGCCATTTCTTAGTAATATCTTCGGCATTCATGTATATAAAAGGAAGTAATACCTTCTAGAAATGATCATATACCACATAAATCTCTAGTGAGGGACTCACAAACATGACTATATAACTACTGACTTAGAAGTTGTTCTGCCAAAGATAAATGTCTAATTTCTCTGTCAGTTGAGACCCCGCCCTATCGATACATATTTCTACGGTGAGTCCAGCTTTTGAGGGCTAATGTTTTTCCTAGTGCATTAAGAGAGTCTTTACAACATTGACTTCTACTTGAAATATGGGAGATAAAAGCTCTTTTTCCTTGGGAACATGTTTTGATAAATAGTCTCCATACGCCACTCTTAAAGTACAACTTGTATTCAATAAAATGCCTTTTGATTCCTATGGCGAAGTTGAGATACCAACTTTTATATCGCCTTTCATCCGCGGCAGACGGCATCGCAAACTTTGCAAGCTACTTACTGAAAGGTTTAAACACATATACAGAAATTCTTGATTTCTTGAGCTGGGTTTGTGTACATATTCTTCCGATCGTAAATGGGCTTCCGGACTATAATGAAATTTAAGATAAAGCAATATGAACACTAAAGAGCATCACGATTGAATGGCGAAAAAAGATGAGCACCAACATCAGTTACATTAGATGAAGATAGATATCATGAGATATTGGAAATCTGCAGCAATTACAAGGCTAAGCAAGGTATTGAAATAACTCCAAAAGAATACATATTTATGCTTATAGATTCTGCATTAGGGAATGAAACTAAGTAACCAAATATCTTTCTATTATTACCTTTTATTATAGAAGTACGTAAGGTATGCTTTCAATGTAAATCCAAAGCCAGGTACAAACAGGCTGGGACTGGAGTTAAAAAACTCAAGTACCTTGTCTAGAGACAAGAAACAAACATTTGATATCTCATATGGATTTATTGATAGACGATCAATCCTATCATGGTCTAATATGCATTCATATATTGTAACAAATGCATTTTTCCTCCAGGAATTCCTAACAATGCTGCTAGCAAAGCTGTAGTTATAGTCTTCATCCCTTGCATCTATATTGATTTTGCATACCTGTGTTAATCGAGTACAGTTAGAAACATCATGCTCATGCTCCTCAAGAATAAGTCCTAACTCCTCATTAACCCTCCTCAGAACAGCATCAATGTACTGCTACTTGAGCACTGACTGATTCAGAAAAAAGACCTGCATGTCTGTTTTTGCTGAATGCTCTCTTTTGTAACAGAAGTCTAGATTGATTATCCAGAATAAGAATATTATAGTATCGACAGATAGATGATACTTCTATTGGATTCCTAACGTGAAAGTGATAAAATATCACGTCAGCGATATTTCAAAATTGGTAAATGCACCAAGTAATGTATTGATATACATGCTATCTAACATACTACCATAAGCAGTGTATAGATGGCATAGATGAAATTAGAAGAGAAGCCTGGAGCCTATATAAGTACGGAGATTGGAGTCAAGGGGTTCATCTCACAGTTAAGGAAAAGATCGCTGCTCTAAGGCTGTTGAAGGAATGTAATGATGCAAAATTTCGGATGTACGTATTAACTGATCTTACTATTGGAAACGAGTGATTCGAAGGCAGTCATCGTAGTTTTTACACAGCCACTGATTGTTTGCCCTTACAATGTTTTCATTGATCCTCCTTTTTCACTTACTTCCCCCCTCACTATTCGAATAGAAATCAAGAACTCACACATAGACACAATAGATCCTACAAAATCTCCTGACGTTGCGTCAGCGATTGATCCGAAGGATCTTCAAAATCTCACGCTTGAAGTAATAAGTAATTCGACGATTAGATGGTCATATCCATAATCATTCATGAGTTTCTACATTTATGCGGTGATGTAAAGACAGCGCAATATGTATCTAGATGAAAGGGGCCCTTAGGCGATCAATCGAATAACATTTAATGCGTTTTGTGTGCTTTTAAAATGTAAATTGTTTGGTGAGTTTGGATGATATTGGAATACCCACAAGAAGTAAACAGCACTGCCTCAGACTATTATATAGGAATAAACTATAGGAATTGTTAGAATATATACCTTGCAGAAAAATTTGTTAATTGTTGGTGTTGGACCTGGCTCCCCACAATATTTGACTTGCGTTGCTATGGAAGCTATTAGGAAGTCCAAGTATATAATCGGATACAAATACACATTGGACATTGTAGAGAGTATAATCGATAGGACTAGACAGGAGGTTTATCATGTAACGATGCTGAATCAAGATTCCATATATCAAGATGTCTACAATAAAATGAAAGATGGAGAATATTGTGCTGTACCTTTTACTGGAGATGCCAACTTTTCTGAATCAGAAGTTGTTGATCGATTATTGGAGATTTTTGGAGATAACAGTGAGATCATTCCTGGAATAAGCTCTATCCAAGTTGCTTCCTCTAAATCTAAGATACCATTAGATAAATCATATGTACTTTCATTTCACGTTTCTGGGGATATAGATAAAAAGAAAAAAGAATTGATCAACGCAATAATGGCTAAGAAAAGTGTGATTCTGCTTCCTCGTCCTTGGCCTAATGATCCCTCAAAGAATTTCATGCAATCAGACATTGTCAAATTCCTTAAACTTAAGGGAATAGATACTTCCACGCTGAAAGTATGGGTCTTTGAATACCTTACCAAATACAATAAAGAAACTATTTTCAGGGGAAAAGCTAGTGATCTGGAAGAAATGAGCTTCAATCCCTTATCGGTAATGGTAATTGATCAGAATAAGAGGTATACGTACAGAGTTTCATTCACCAGAAAAAAAGATACCTTAAATAGTACTTGATAATTTTTGAAAAAATTGACTGATCATAGTAAAAACAAAAACCCGTTCTATGATACCTTCATAAAGGAAGAAAGGACTATACTCCAATCGCATTTTTCAAACACCGACAAGAACATTTTCGCTATTATTACACCTAAACAAGTTGATAGAGGAGCATTGATGTCAAGATACTCTAGGACAGATAAGACTATGAGACGAGTATTTTTGGACGAATTTATTCGTAATCCTAATCGAGGTAAAGAATTTTATGATAGAGTATTGTTAGAATATGGAGATGATTCAGTAGCAGAATTAGGTGAAGCTCAAATTGCAGTAGAGTGGATTTCAAATATTGCGGCCAAGAAACTTGAGGACAGAAGGATTGGATTATCTTATCTAGAAAAATCATCCCGATATGTAGCATTGGATCAAAAAATTAGGGGTAATTACAAATATTATCGTGAGGAGCTTATTATGTCTTCCAAATTCTCAGACAAATATATTCAGGCATGTGATCACGCCTTTGATCTATATTCTAAAAATATCAATCCACTGCAGAAATATCTTGAAGAGAAAAAACCTATTGAAAAATTCTACTTCTTTGATTCCAATATAAAACACGATGTATCGTACAGTAATTTGAAAGAATCTAAAGATATAGAGTCGGCCAATAGAATCTACCGATTAACTATTAAGGCCAAGTCCTTGGACATATTACGAGGCATTTTGCCAGCGTCAACACTCACTAATATTGGTATCACTGGTAATGGCAGGGCATTTGAATACCTACTATCTAGGATGTTCGCATCAGACTTGAGTGAACTAAGGAATTTAGCAAGTCACCTACACGATGAGCTTGACAAGATTATTCCTTCATTCGTAAGAAGAGCAAATGATCAAAAATATGGCAAACTATTACAAGAATACCTCATAAATACGAGAAATGCCATAATCAAACTCTCCGAACTCCATTTAAAGAATATCCAAGTAAATAGGAATCCTGAGACTATTAATTTACTTGAGTTTCCTGATAATTTTGAAGCTGAAGTCAAAGTCGCGGCAGCTATATTATATGAATTTGCTAAAGGGCAGTCATTGGAAAGTATCATCAAATATGTACAGTCTCTCAAAAATAACGAGCGCATAAGTATAATACGAATGTATACAAAATTTCGGTCAAATAGAAGGCATAGACCAGGTAGAGCGTTCGAGATGGTTGATTATACATTTGAGCTGCTTACTAATTTTGGAATGTTTCGTGATTTGCATAGACATAGACTTCTTACGATTGAAAGACAATTACTTTCTACCAAACATGGTTATGATATCCCGCAAGAGATTGTAGGTTTAGGCATCTCTAAGGAATTTAAAGATTGTATGTATGAATGTAGCGATGTTTATGAGATACTATCCAATCAGATGCCGGAACAAGCGCAATACGTGGTAAATTTTGCATTTAGATACCCATATTTTCTGAAAATCAATCTACGTGAAGCATGTCATATGATCGAACTTAGAACTTTGCCCCAAGGACACGCAGACTATCGAAGCGTATGCCAACGACTCTTTAAATATATAGAAGAAAAAAATCCTATTCTTGCTGAAGGTATAAAATTTGTAGATCTCAATACATATGAATTGGAACGGTTTACCACGGAGAAGAAAACAGAAAAAAAGAAACAAGGGAAAATCTAAGGAACTTGTTTTCTTGGCTCTAGGGTCTTGAAATATCGATTGCCTGTCTGATAACTAAGTTCCGGAATATCTTTTATGCAATTTCTTAGACTTTGAGTTGTAACAATCAATAGTATAATAGTACACCTGCTTAATTTAGTGAGTACTGAGTCCACCTGGTCGTCCTATCTATTCGTACTTGTATTCGTCGTCGTATTGACACTAACTAGGTAGATTAAAGCCGGTTCTAGCTAGTCTATGCAGAAGAGTTATTCCTGATACAGTATACACGGTGACTCCTAAATGATTTATTAATGAATATGAGAACAGCACTGGTGAAGCAAATTTAGCTCCGTTTACATTCCTTCGGCGGAATAACGCAAGTAGCTGTTTATATCATCTAACATAGGGTCAAAGTTTTATTTCTATATGCAAAAATATATGTTGCCCCCTCTTATATGATGCACAAGAGAGCAATGGCTAGATTTCTTGATTCTCATAAGATCGGCTCTTTTACTGAAGAACAGCTTATGAAGCTGCAGAAATCACCAATAGATGAGTATGGAGTAAAACACCTTAACATCCTGTATAACTATGAGGCAAACATTGTGTACTGTCTTCTTGAGCAGAGAGGCTGTGCAATTGAACCATGCGAAACTCGACTGTAAATGTGGTTGGATAACAGAGGTTAAGGCTCCTAGTAATACTGCTGTTAGTCAACATGTTATTGATTTCTACCAGCCTTATCGTTCTCATGACCCGACTGTAAACAGGCCAAGTCAGAATCCGTAAAGTTAACAGAATCTCCCTCTTATGTCGTTCTTGGCTGATTTTAATAATATGATTATTTCTTCCGTGCTTAGGTGAATGCGTAATATGTTCTTGCTAACACAGGATTGTAGCATTTGCATCATGTTATCCTCTTCCTTGTTAAATGGCACCGGAACTATAATCAGTGATCTGCATTATGCGAATTTGAATCTGTTAAGTATTTCTGGCTTTAGTGTTTCAAACTTCTGATATTCTCCTCTTTGAGCTCATGTCATACATTTGCCGCACTAGAATCTATGAATACTTTGCATAAACTATACTTCTGAATTAACTTATTGATATTATGTAGCATGTCGCGATATAATGGATTCTTGTGCGTCTCATGACGCACTATGTACATGTGTTTATATCTCAACGACTCACTCGTATGTGATCAGTCGTGAGGCTTTTTTGCTTGCGCGTTTTTCTATTCGTCTGCTATTAGCAATAGCAAAAGCTATAAAGAAATTGGATTATAAACATAAAAAAATGATTTGCGTAGATAACTACGTTGTCATGGCCGCCTGTTCTGTGGTCCTACCAAAGAACATTTTGACATGAGGCCTATAGAGGTAATACAGGACTACTGCATTGATGATTGTATGGAATATAGCTCCTACATTCCCAGTTGCTATTGAAACAACACCCAATGCAATGCCAATGAATGATAGTACGACGGTTATACTCCAAGCCCATCCTTTCCCCTTCCATAGTCCATAAGCCATAACAAAGTATGCTAGCCCTAATGCTATGAGCGCAATACCTATACCTGATGACAATGCGACTAGCACTGCTGGAGACACATCGCTATTTGTACCAATATCGGACAAGAATGGAGCGGCTACTAGTGGTGTAAATCCAGTTGCAAGTAAACCTATACCACCTAAAATGGTAAGTATTGATATTATTGTAACTCCAAGAGGTCTTTGTTTTTGTTTCTGCATGTTGGTATCTGTATACTGCCATATATATAGCATGGGTTCTACAGAAGAACTAGGACAAGACGAGACGTAATTAGTTCATATTAGGGATTCAAAATTCAGTCTAATAACTTGATGCTGCAAGAGGTAAACCAATAACATAAAGTAATAGGGTTGACTATATCGTGAGGAAATTCAGGTCTAAATATGGCGAGTGAATTGGAAGTGAAAGAGTATTATACGAAATTTGATGTAGCCGTCGAAGTCCCGCTCTAACTGCCACAGTTTAAGAAAAAAGTTTCCAAACTAAGGCCACTGCAGTAGTTGGTGACAAAATATCTATCGGGCTATATGACAAGGAGATATGGCATGATTTCAAAGCTTTTTTCTAAACTTTGCTATTTGGAATTATAACCTCTATGCTGGAGCAAGCTAAGATTTTAATAAACACCTTATATTTATCTTCTTAATATGAGATCCGAAACGGAATATCTTACATTTAATACTCCTACAAGGCGTGCATTTGTTAATATCACTTCAAACGTAAGAAAGATAGTTGAAAAAAGTGGAATAAAGGAAGGACTTTGTTTGGTAGATGCGATGCATATTACGGCTAGTGTTTTTATAAATGATAACGAAAGTGGATTGCATCAGGATTTCGATAAATGGTTAGAAAAATTGGCACCCCATGCTCCGACAGATCAGTACGAACATAATGAAACAGGGGAAGATAATGCTGATGCACATTTAAAACGACAAATAATGGGTCGTGAGGTTGTAGTTGCCATCACTAATGGAAAACTTGATTTTGGGCCATGGGAGCAAATATTTTATGGAGAATTTGATGGTCGTAGAAATAAAAGAGTGTTAGTAAAGGTAATTGGTGAATAGAAAACCTTATTGAATTAGATTTTGTTATTAACTGTTTTTCTGAAATGGTTGTCTCTTTTATAACAAATTAATACATAAAAACAAAATCACATACCAAAAATCTTCTAGCTTTATCTTTTCAACCCAAAATTCCTAAGATCTGTATGTGTTATCTATCTCCTAGCAAAATTAGAGCCTTTGACCTAGGAACCTAGCTTTCTGAAAACGTGACCTTCATTTCTTGGTTACTTATACTAATTGTTACCTTATGACCGTCATAAGCTATGCCCCTACCTACCTAATTTTGTAATAGAAACAATATAAGATATATTGTTTGTATTTTGTAATAGAAACAATATTGTTTGACTGTAAACTCACAAGTCGATCATTGACCGTTATAGCGAAGCATAATTCTTATGCCATCCGGATCCATGATCCTGACCTCATTTGACCTTACTGTGTAAGGAGAGGATGATTTGGGGACCCTTGCGATAAGATCTCTGTAAAATCCTTTGTCGGAAAAATGAATAGTGAATTGTTCAAGCCCTGCCTCCCCGCCCTTGAGGAAAATACCTGCACAGCTTAACCAAGTATTTATCGCTAAACGGTGATGGTATCCTCCTACTGAAAGAAATGAAGCCCCATGCATGGTTTGCATCAAGTCCAACCCAAGTATCCTACAATAGAAGTTAGTTGAAGTAGCAAGGTTGATAACCTTCAGATGTATATGTCCAATTGTTCCACCTCTTGGAAAGGGCATTAAGTTTTTACGTGTTGACTCTTTCATTATCGTGTCATCGTTTTGATATAATTCAGAAAGTAGTGACCGAAGATCAAGTGCTATTGTATCCATTTGAACATGTCCATTCTCATCAAATTGCCATTCTTCTCTCGGTCTATCACAATAGATTTCTATTCCATTGTCTTCCGGGTCTTGAAGATATAACGATTCGCTGACCAGGTGGTCTGCAAATCCAACGAACTGAATCCCTTGGTTCTCTAGAGATACAAATGTAGTGGCGAGGCTCTTCCTGTCAGGAGTGAGAATTGCAAAATGAAATAAACCTGCCGACTTGTGATGCGGTCTGCTCGCCTCCGGATCGTGTAAAAGTGTCAGAATAGGAGGATTATCAATTTGAGGAACCGCATTATTGTCCATGTCAAACGTAAGCTCGATTATATCATGCCCATCGTCTCCCCGAAATCTTCTTAATGGCTTCATTTTGAATTTTTGATAATATTCTAATTCCTGCTGCAGATCGATAACCCGAAGCACTGGTCCTCCAAGCTTTACTTGTGGATTCATCTTAAACCAGGACATAATTTGGAGATATCAATCTTGTTTTGTCTGTAAATCATCATTTTCTGACATATTTCTGGAGAAATATTTAAACTCTTTATAGTCTATCACGCTCTGTTCAGTTAACGAAGTGAAAGTTAATAGTAGACAGAATGTTGAAAATATTTATTGATTGGTTTTCATTTTTGTTGGGAGTTCTAATGTTTGTCTATTAAATTCAATACCAGGAATGTCAGACTAGTTATTGTTCTTGTACTGATAGTTCTTTCTGTTGTGGCCTTTTACACCCTATCAAATAGCCCGATTGTTATTGCAACAGCAAATAACTCGAAGGTATCTCCAGATCAAAAGGATCTTGTCTCTGTAATATATGCTGCCTCCCTTGTTAAGATATTTGAAGAAAGTTTAGGACCAGCATTCCAGACCGATATTGGGTATCCCTATCAAGGAGAAGCTCGTGGATCATTACAAATAGCAAACATGATACTAGATGGTTTAAGAAAACCTGATGTGTTTGTAAGTGCAGGCACCATTCCTATAATGAAGTTAATGAATGCCACTGATCCTCTTGCTGATTGGTTAGTGAAGTTTGGCGCTGCAGAAATGGTAATAGCTTATTCCTCTGATAGTCGTTTCTTCAACGACCTGGAAAAGGCTCGTACAGGAGAAATTCCATGGTATAAAGTTCTGTCTAATCCAGATCTTAAGTTCGGAAGAACAGATCCTGAGCTAGATCCAAAAGGGTATTATATGATCATAACTGCAGAACTTGCCAACAAATATTATAATGATTCGGGAATAAAACAAAGAATACTGGGAGAAGATCGAAACCCAAAACAGATCTTCCCAGAAGAAACGCTCAAAACCATTCTGGAACAAGGTCAATTAGATGCAGTAGCAGCATACAAACATGAGGCAGTCGCCCGAGGACTGCCATACATTACACTTCCTCCCAAGATCAACCTAGCGGATCCTACATTTTCTAATTTCTATAATACATCTTCATACACATTAGAGAATGGCAAGGGTCAAACAGTATTGGGAGAACCGATATATTTTTCATTTACAATACCTGTCACAGTCAAAAATCTGGCTGGAACTACCGCCTTTGCCACATTTATATTATCAGCGAATGGTGAAAATATACTTGAAGAACAAGGATTGAACTTTATCAAACCCATTGTTGAAGGAAATATAGAAGACATTCCCTCAGCTATCAGAAATATACTGGAAAAGAGCCAATTCAACAAAATATAACCACAACACAATAACCAAAAATCCTATTAACTTTTTTAATTTATTGTACTTTTGAAATTGGACCTACTATTGTGATTGCGTCATCAAGCACATTCCTTTTGCTATGTGATTCTAAGATAGTTATCTATATGCTTCTCGTGATTTGGATTCTCACAATCTCCATAACAACCTATTAGTACATTATCTAAGTAATTACGTATTGGTATCATAATTGCTGATAAGTAATTCTTTATGCCCGGTTCTCTTTGAAGAGCTACTGTTAATGGTTCTTAAAGCATTGACCCGATGCGTGTATCTTGAAAAGTCCTTATATAATTCTCTAATAAACGGAGTGTCAGAACTACTTAACAGAACTTTGCATCCTCGATCGGTTAACTTCATGAATATTTGTGATAAATCTCTCTGATCGTTATCTGTAAATCCACATTTGGTATATCCAGTGAATTTAGCTGTTGTACTTACAGGATCATATGGTGGATCTAGGTAGATAAAATCATCCTCCTTGGTTTTATCAACTAGCACCGTTCTATAATCACTTAAATAGAGATGTGTCTTGGAGTTAAGAAGCGCATTATTTATATTTCTTAGATTTTCGCTATCACAAATACCGGGTTTTTTATACCTTCCCATCGGGACATTGAATTCTCCATTTCTATTGACCCTATACAGTCCATTATAACAAGTCTTGTTAAGCGCTATGGTTCGCGCTGCTTTTTCTATACTGGTTGCATTACGATCAAATTTGTCTCTCAAATCATAGTAAGACTTTACCGGTGATTTATTGTACACTTCTTGATATTTAGAAAGGATCACAATAAGTTCTTCGACATTAGATTTTATTATATTATATGTATTAATTAGCTCTTTATTGATGTCAATAAGATGCGCCTCAGATCTCATACTATTATTTGATATCATATAAAAGAATAGTGCTCCTCCACCCAAGAAAGGCTCAAAATATCGAGCATAAGATTGAGGTAGAACCCTACTTATTTTAGGTAATAACTGAGTTTTACCACCTGCCCATTTTAAAAAAGGATAACATTTAGACCGATGCTCACTCAGTATTTTTTCCCGATACCTCATAATTTATCTCCAAAATAACCGAGAATCAGACATGCTGATTTACTTCTAATTTCAATTCTTAGTCATCATTATGGATAGAATTGCATTATTTAATACTTATCTATTTGAGTCTGATCAAATTTAAACTTCAGTTAATTTGCTAATTCTAATCTTGCTCTATTTATTGCCTGTGGAAGCAGTATGATGAAAGGGATTGAAAATAGCACAGAATATTTTCTAGTTTGATCATCGACTCAGGTTTCAACTAGATAGTCAGCTAATATATCCTGTATTATAATACCGCTTTTGGTTAATATAACTACTACTTCAATATTGAATAAGTAATACAACTTGGTTCTATTTTAATTCAAGTCATTAGTGATATTTTATCGCTTTCACGCTTGGCTATCCCAACTTCCCCCAGCCCTATCATTATCATTATCCTAGAGCGTACATGTTCGCTTTTCGTTCAAAGATTAATCCATTTTGCTGAGCCTTTTTGATCTGCTCAATAACATCTTGTTCTGTAAATCTACCAGTAATAACTAACTCTTCAATCAAATTCTCTTTCT
>JBAUMZ010000129.1:0-43799 GCA_049578985.1 Nitrososphaeraceae archaeon | reverse complement strand
ATGGGTACTAAGTTCAGAAACAGATTGAGAAGGTACAATAACATATCTGATATAATATCCGGTCTTCTGAACTTCAGAGTGATGCAGTCTAACAGGATTTCAATCTAATAATACAGTCAAAATAGATAGCATTGTCAGATTATGGCTGCTAATTACGCAAGAGATCTATTTTCTCGTCCATATTAAGTAATGATAATTTGAGTAAGGATTCAATTCAATTCAATTCAATTTTTTTAAATATGATTTAGCATTTTCCAAATTGCTTACTTCCTTTTCTGATAGCTTGATCCCTAACATTTCTTTGAATTCTAACGCGTTAATAACAGCTTTGCCTCCATAATGGTTGTTAAAGTAAATCCTAAGAACTTTGGTCTCTTCCCTTATTTTGTCTATTTTTTCAACCCACGGTTCTAGTTCTTCCTTATTATACAAATAGTCATACCAATAATGACCTTTAACATTTCTACCATGAAACCTAACAAAAGAGTGATCAGCTGTAGTCACAATAGCTTCAGATAGAAATTCAAGGTTTTCTATTTTCGGTGAATCTGTTATTACTGCTGCGATATTATAATGTCTTAGTAATTCCCATGGGCCTTCTGTTTTCCATGAAGGATTTCTAAATTCTAGGGCATATTGATAATCGTCGCCCATACCACTTCCAGACTCATGAGATCCCTCGCTGCCTATCTTAGAAAAGGTCGATAACTCATTGAGAAATGACTCGACATTCTTAAATTCACTAACCGTAAAACTTGGTGGTAGCTGTATTAGTACCGCGCCTAGTTTGTTAGCTCTTCTCAATGGTGAAATCTTTTCAAGAAATGCTTCGAAATCTTTTTGAACATTCTTTTTAATGTCCAACCTTTTCTTGTGAGTAATAGTTTCGGGAACTTTGACTGAAAACTGAAATTCGGCAGGGGTTGCTTTGCTCATACCAATAAATGTACCCTTTGTCATACTGTTATAGAATCGCTCATAGAATGAAGCATCCATCTCTGCAGTATCAAATAATTCAGAATAATGTCTCAATCTCTTAGTTTCTTTGTCAGGATAAAATACTCCTATCCATCCTCCATTCTCTTCTGGTAGACTACCATAGTTCCAACCCGAGCAGCCTATGAGGAGTTTTCCCATGTTACAGATGGTTAGAAGAATATGGCTTAAAGCATTATCGTGATATTGAGCAAACGGTTCATGCAAACGTTCGTATTAGCTAGTTTGGAACATCTGTCACCTATACTGATGAATGATCAGTACTACTTTTCTTCTCTCTTCTTCTCCTAATTTCTACATATTCTTTGAGAGAACTCAAGTTATACATTCCTCAAGGAATTTAAGCACCTCTAAGGATTTGCCTTCGTTCAACGAAAAAAATCTATTTATTCCTCGTTTTTTTAGTGATTAGATTTGCCTCTTTCAGTACACGAAGATGGGCTGAGACTGCTGCCCCGTAAACATTTAATGAGACTGTCAGCCACCGTACTACCAAACAGTAATATGTAGTATTTTCGCTCACTCTTTTGTGCTGTTTCGTATCAACATTAACTAGCGGATCTAATTTTAACATCTCATATTAACATATCAATCCGGTTCCATTAATTGATCAAATATTAGAAGATGAGTTCTTATTCCTAGGTTATACTTTCATAAAGATTATAGATTTTTCCATCCGTATAATTGCTTACATAATTCCACATCTCTGTGCTAATAGGTAATAATCTAAATTCCTGCTTCAGCTTTTCATCAAGTAGGTCATAGACCATCTGTCCTATCACAATGTGATCTGGTTTAGCCATGGAAGTCATTTTTGTAGCGATATTAACAGTGTATCCCAATACATCGAAATGAGCCTCTTTCATCACAACCTTTCCATTTTTAGAATGTGTATCCCAACCGTACTGTACCACTGCACTTTCTCCAACATCCACACCGATCCTGACGCGTAATTCAGGATAATCATATTGATTCAATATTGGATTAATGCCATTACATACAACTCTGATCATTGAACATGCAGCATTGACGGCATTGATACACGGCAGATAAACATTATTTTCATGCTTCTTCTCTTCATCATATTCCGTAACTACAAAAAATGCCAAAATCGCATCTCCTACGTATTTTAATACATATCCTCCATAGGCTGCTATCATCATAGACATTTCTTGAGCAAATGCTCGAATTATTGTGGTAAGACTATCAACTGGAAGAATCATTGATAGCTTTGTAGATTCCACAAGATCGATATGCAGAATAACAAATGTGCCTTTTGAACCGGCAAGCTTTTGCAGAATATTCTGGGTTTCTTCCATAGATATATCAAAATCTGATTTTATTTTTAAAACTTGCCATACACGACGCTGTGCCTGTTTGATAGCCAGATCTATATTTACTATCGTGTCGAGGTAGAGACTACTTATTAGTGGTGCGTTTGGTCGCTTGTCTGATTTTATTTTTGTACTTATTGTTGTTTCTGGTTCTTGATTTACTGCCGCTTCTTCTATTATATTCATTATATTATCTTGACTTAAATCCATTTCAAGTGCTATAATATCTGGGGATATGCCAGAATTGTATAAATTAAGTATGCTTTTCCTTTGCTCTACGGATGTCATTTGATATTTCCCTCTAATTTCCGATTTCCTATCATATAAATGGGAATGCTATCCATAGTTATATACTCGGGTAACAGTTATTTGTATTGATATATTCTGATTGGTACAACAAGATCAAAAGCAGATTGTGTAAGCGCTGATGATTAAGATTATTTAAATAATCACCTGATTATGATAATGAGAGATGATTATGATTATTTAAATTTGATAAAAAAAACGGTGAGATTATGGAAAGTTTGTTAGATTTTTTCCGAAATAAACTTAGAAGCATATTCGAGAACAATGCGTTAACTGTATGTAATTACATAATTGCTCTAATCAATCTCCCCCCCCGATATCAAATCTAACAAAGCATTTTCAGATTGCAGATTGAGGAATGATCTTATGAAATTCTTTGATAGTTAGAGAAAGCTGGAATCCGTCGACCCGTTGCACAAATGGATTGGCACCTATAATCATTACACAGGCTATTTACGTAGATTCTTCAAGACATAGAACCAGGCAAGAGACCTAAGCCGGAAATAGTCACTAATCTTTCTTGACTGAGGAGAAGGGATGGCAATTTGGATTATGTAAATAGTATAGAACAGCTAAGGGCTACCTGACATGTGTTCAAGTAATCATTATAGGTCTGACTGCTTGTCAATAATTAAGCGTCTCTCAAAATATGAATCCGAAGAGGTTGTTAAATAACCTAAAAAAAGATCAGCAGGAGTATTACCTTTTTCTTGTCCGGGAGTGTTTTTCAGGTTTTAGAAATGCAGAATATAATTTGAATGTGTATAGTTACCCTTCATGCTATGCTTGGCTTTTCCATTCCTTGGAGTTCTTTTGGAAATCATTGACTATCTTATCGAAGAGCTATTTTGACCCAAAGCATGATGAATCAGAAGCAGATATGGCGAAGATATCCAGTGATCTACTCTCTGATGATGAAAGAATAAAAGTATATAATATTTTAAACGCATTTCCAAAGATTAAACGAGATCTTATAAGATATGGTTATTATGAAAAAGGAACTAATTTAACAACTTCTCTGGAGGCTGCATTCAATCTGGATCAAGAAAATACTGAATTAGATCTACGTAAAGTAAGTTGGTTGATAAACAAACTTCGAGAAATTCATTATTATCAGATATTTGATCCTCCCATTAAGATAGGGATCCTTTCAGGATATGTTCGAGCAAGAAAAGAAAAACCATGTTCATATTATCCTCATTCAAATTATCGGAAATCTGTTCAGTGGATGTTAGACCTAAAAGATGTCAAAAATGATAATGGATCCAATCTATTTCAAGTGTCATTAACACCAATCTCGAACCTAAGTAATGGTGCCTTTTCAATTGTAATAAATCCCTTTGGAGAAGCTTATCCAGAACTAGGTAGTGCAGAAGGAGTAGGCTTGAATACAATCCTAGCCTATATACACGATGGTGGAATTTTTGTTAATTCAGGGGGTCAACCTTTTGTTTACAGCTGGGATGTAAATACTGGAAGTCACAATCTGGTGATTAATTTTATTCCAATTTCAAGTTACGTAGAAATTAATTACGATGAAGTAATGCCTGTATTATCCAGGAATGAGAGTTTAGCCATTCCTCAGGAAGCTTTGGTTCTAAAGAAATACTTTGATACAGAAACTGAATGGGATCGTCCTGAGAAGGAAATAATAGGTCCAATAGAAGTCGAAATTGAGTTTGATGAAATCTTAGGCAATGACAAACCAAAAACTAGAGCTAAAGTCTACAGACCTATAAGACAATTATCGGATAACGTTCGACCTCTAGTGCATTGTCCTGAATCATTGTGGGGTGGTAGAGTTTATCCTGTTGCTGCGATCAAGTTCGGAAGAGGGTTTTTAATATATACTGGGATGAACTTAGACGAAGAAAGAGAGTACAAGTTATTGCTCGATATTGTAAAAAGATTAAGCCTTCTAGGTTATGAAGTCCTTACAAAGTCAGATTGACGAAATAGATTTAGGTAGCTCTTCTTGAAGTATGAATCTAGATTTATTATAAGCTTCTGAAAAAATCTAGTTTTAGATTGGAAGTTAAAGGCAAGAATGTCAAAGCAGAACTTTCAAAAAAGATGATCCGATTACTCTTTTGCAAAGGGTAAGCAACTGCTTGTTCCTTTCTTTTCGCGATTTGACGATATAGTTCAGCATGTCTCTTGGCTACTTCTTGTCAAGCAATTTCTTTCTTAAAGTCCCCGATTTTTTTGACGTATTTGTCGTAGCTTATATCAAGGTCTAGCAATGCCTTTGAAAATGCCTTAGCTTTACGCTTAACCGCACATTCCTGGTTCGTATTGAATATGCACGACATCAGGTTTTGTCTTATCAACCAAATCCAATAATATCTCTGAGTTTCTCGCGTTATTTTGAGCTATCCCAGAAAATTCTCCACTTCCTCGCCCATCACAGCGCTCACACTACCATCTCCATTAGGTTGTTCTTGAGATCGTAAGTATAGCGTCCTATACCCCCTGACATAGGTGGGAACTCTGGAGAGACAAGCAGAATAGATAAAGGTTGTGATTCCGATTCTGTAACCATACCATGATATATGTATGTCCATTAATATGGTTATCTTAAGTGATATATATTTGCCTATACATATTATACATAAGCATTAAATATAAAACAACTTATAAATTCCAATTATAATGCCGACGAAATACACGGTTACCGTCACAGGCTTGGGTACCAGTTCGGTTATCGTACTGCCAAAACCCGTTGTAGACGGATTCAATTTGGGAAAAGGACATAAACTAGAATTAATAGTTAAAGATGATGGGATATATATCCCACTGGAAGAACCGCCTTCTCAAATTTCAGAAAATGATACAGCTATTCACGAAAATACACAAAAGTAAATCTCAACTAGATGTTTTAGGACAATTGAGTGCATTCATATTAAATTCAGGAATAAATTATCCAGTTTAAATTGACCCGCGAACAGTGTAAATTAATCTGTTTATGCTCATAAGATTTGGGAACGACTTTTTGATAATTAGCTGAACTCAACTTACTTGGTTATTAATTATACCAAGGAAGTTATTAATTGAGAATTCAAGATTGACTTACCTGACTAAATTTGGCCGAACTGCTTGAAGTATGATTTATTACTTATAAGCGGACAGATCCAAGATTTGATCAAAGTGTAAGGCCAACAATAAATTCATAGTTATCCTGCTAGCAACAGGAAATAATCTAGTACTTAGATGACTATTAACAAAAAACTCTAATATTTTGATCGAGTATCTTTCATCTCTAATAAGTTAGCTAAAATTTACGTGGTTAGAGGGAAAATGAAGTTATGACAAGAATATAGAATATGTAATATCTAACGTATACATATTACTGGAATAGTTGTATTTGAAGGTCTCCGGCAACTTGCAATGTGAAATTATTAATTGCTTCAACCCCTCCCCTTATTTCAGTGCCAAAGATATCAATTTTAAATGGAGCTTTTAGACCTGATTGAATACCTGATGGTGAGGTGAATCCTGAACCTACACCCACTACTTGGCCATTATTATCGTATAATGTTGCTGATACTTGAACACCGTTGAAGGGGAATGTGTTATTGTTAAAAACTTCTCCTGTTATTGTATAGATATTTCTATTCTCTGGAACGAAGGCGGAGACACCTAGTACGTCTAAATCTAGTATATCGGAACGGGACTGATTCTGCGCCAATGCTTCGCTTTTCGTAATTATTGGTGATATTAGACATGATAGCACTATCAATTTCGTTATTACTATCACCTTACCTCTTGGGAGAAACATAATTGAATAAGATATAACCATGAACACTATAAGTATCTTTAGATGCTTGTTAGCTGTTTGTCTTCTTCCCCTATTCAATTTGTTCGAGTAATAGTCTTTGGTACTTCAATAAACCCTTAATACCATTAGGAAGCATATAACTATACATATATGTCAAGGTTGATAACGACGGCTTCATCAGCATGATCCCTTGATTATCTATTGGTACTGTTGCAGCGAATATAGATAATGTTGAATGGACTTACGTACAATCTTTTTTGACTGCGCGCAAGCAGTTGGTAATGCAACCCTAACGATAAAATATTTGCATATAACTAGTAAGGAGGAACCTATTACTGGAATTGGGACTGGGACTTAGATGACTCCGAACCAGAGAGGTATTGCAAAAATTAATGCTGAGGGAACAATGTGAACACTGCTTCCTTGGTTGTCACATCTTATCGGAGGCAGATAGACAGTCGAAGGGGAAGTAACTACTATTAAAGAGACTGTTGGGGTCAGAGGTAACTTCAATATCACAAATATTTGGTCAGTTATTAGGCCCATGATTATGGACCTATGATTATGGTTGAGAATAGAAATACGACAGACTCGTATCTAAGTCTTTGATAGATTTTGATGCTTTGACTCATGTTCTTCTAACTCTTCACATGATCTAACTAACCACAATCAAGACAAGAGAAAGACAGCATTAGCATCTATATCATCAGGTTTTTCACTAAATTGCTACTCATAATATTCTTTACATAGGGTAATTATAAAGCAATATGTAGAGTCAGTTAGGCGCATCGCCTTCGTAATCATTACGTTTGAATACTTTATCACAATCAGTAGCAGCAGTGCAGTCTCGTGATAACGACCTATACTATCGATCATATTGTCTATGCATATGGAACAATTGATATAACAATATACTACAATGCGGCGAATCAATCAATAAACTAGCCAGAAGTGTAAACTGAAAGTTTGTTTATCTAGCCTCATTGCAAGAAAGTTTGTTTATCTAGCGGTATTCCAAGATACCTATTTTGTCCTGCAATCCTTGTTAGTATGCTCTTTACACCTATAGTCGTGCATCCAGCTCCCATTCATAAAAACTTGTAGGTGGCTGACCCCCTCGTAATTTGTTACTATTCTCTGGTATCCATTCTTAGGATTCGATGGTCCGTCCCGTGAACTTGATTGAAAATATGGCATGAATATTACTTAGCAACCATTACTTAAGAAGTCTTGTATTTCCTGCTTTGATATAATCGCTATTTTGTACGGGGGTAATGGTGATGGTATTGGGCAACTATTAACGTCATCATCATGACACAGGATTGAGACACACCATTCTATAGTGGGCTATCAGGGAAAATAGATACGCCAATTCAGGATATATTCTTCATGGTCGTAAAGGATTTGCCAACGATAGTGGGTCATTATTACTAGTACCGTTTCGCTATACCTTCATGAAGGTTAGCATTTAATCTCTGCTTTAACCTCATAATTCGCGGTTTTAGTCTCAGTCTAGTTCCACAACAAGGACAATGCAGACCACCCCAAATGACAAACACACAGCAAATCTGACACCTCTTCTGTCCTTTGGCATATCTACTAATATCAGCCCCATGAGGTCTCAACGCTCTATGATTAACGCAGATACCTTTGCATGCCACTAGTCATCCCCTTTGCTATATCCTCATATAAGTGCTGATCTACATTTCTGTTGGATCGGTTATAGATAAGTTGAAAGAAAATGTGAGAATTGCCGCTGGAATCGTATCATTTTACGATGAAAAAGGTCTACGACGATCCATGAATTCGATTCATTAGATATTCCGAAGATGATCATGATATTAGGGTGTGTGGAACATTTCTGACACAAATGATGGGGTCGGGTATCGTCAGGTAATTGAACTACAGTTTAAGACATACTGTGAGGTATTCCAAATACATTGTATACATTTGCATTGCCACAAAACGGTTCTGATTGAGATAACTGGTGTATCGCTTTATGAACTCATAATACTCTATATGGCAGACACTTGCTCTAACATATGGTCCTGCCTACACCCTCTAAATTTTTTATACCTTTAATTGAATATGTTAACTGCTTGTTATCCATGTAGATCGGCTTCATATCATGCCTGAGTTGCTAACATGGATCTCGAGTGACTCAATCGCTTCCTACTTGTTTATCTTGTCGGTTACTTGGTAAATATCGCCATTTTTGATCAAGGCGCAAATCGATCGGTTGCATAATTTTCATCATCTCCGCATTCACTTCAAAAGGCTTAATATTAGCACACTATTCGGTCTGGAACTACCAAAGTATGGCATGTCAAGGCTTGTGAACTACCACGGTGTTGAGAAGATAACAGATGATAATGATAACTAATCGATTTCAGAAGTGGTCGGGTAACGATAGACAAAAATAATATGATATCCCCACAAAAAACATTGGTTACTTTAGACAGGTTGAATAGAGAATACATGAACATCTTGATGGTCAACTTTTGACACCTATTCGTTATATAATACAAATCATACAGTGTTCTAATAAATGGAACTACGTAATTATTACATAATTATGAAATAATAGTATAACAAGTTGCTTTATCATCAAAACTGAAAATCAACATAAATAACTATGATGCACCAATTTTATGCCCATCTTCAAAAAATCCTTTACTCAGTTAGGTTAATAAGTAATTTCATAGCATGCATCCTAATATTGAGAATTGCATATCAGCTTTTTTATTCTTCTGGTAGCGTAGTAAGGCAAAAACTAAGAATTTTATAAGGTTATATACGCTTGTCACGTGTACGTATCCAGACAAAATTTTTGACCCAAAATAGTTTCCCGTTAATAAAATGGCATGAAGAGCATATGGAAAAGTTGATTATACGGTATGTAACTGGACTTCCAGTAGACGCGTCCAATTGGCAAAAACGAATGAACAAAAAATATGGAAAGTTATCAAATATAGTTAAGAATATTAATTACGACATAAGGCATGGCGCAAATAAGGAACAGGTAATATCACTATTCTCAAGAATTCGTAAAGACTCATTCTTCCACGACATCCAGATAAACAAGGAGTCAATGGAGCGACTTGACAGCCTGGAAAGGGAATTACATATATCTCAACATACGCATAGCATTAGAACAGTATTACAATCGCTCTCAGGTAATGCAGATAGCCAATTCGTATTACATTCATAAACAACTAATTCGAGATACGAAAGGCAAAAGTTTTTCATGGGTTGCTCAGAGAAATAGTTCTCTACGGCGTTTCAATACTGTTGTAGTAACCTTGGTTGGGGGAGAACCAACACTTCGGCCTGACATAATTCAAGTCTTTTGTGACCCATGACGATTGTCGATTTAGCATCATCACTTGCTGCCAGTCCAAATTCACAATAGCAACTACATCCTTCCAAAGATGCCTCAAGCTTACAGTTAATACCAGTGGTATGTTTTTTTGTCTGGAAGAAATTCGTTCTCTAATTCCTCTAATCTATCTAGAGCACCATTAATCGCTCTAAGAAAAGAAAAGGAAGAATCATCTCTAATCTTCTGTAAAAACGACAGAACTTGATCGTTTGTTGCCCCCTGTTTGATGTCATAATTTATTTGTCTGCAAACATTGGCTAGTTTGCCATAACGCTTAAAGATCTTTTTCTCCCAAGCGGTAGCATTTGGAGAAAGTCCCGTTACAAACTTTAGAACTATTTTTTCCATATGATCGACATGCCATTGTCTTAGTGGAAAACTGTTTTGTATCAAGAAAGATTATCACACAACATATATACTATATTATATTGGTTAGACTAACTTATATGTTAACATGCTTAGTATGTTCTCGCTACACAGACTTACTAAATTAGTCACGATGTCTGCTAATTATAATGTTAAGACAACTATCAAGTTAATTTGAGACAACTGTCAATTAACCTAGCAAATTTTATCCATATTGAAGCTATTCGTTCACTATTCTTAGAAACAACGTTCTTAGAAACAATGTCAGACGTTAACAAACATCTCTTCTGTCGTTATTACAGCATACACTACAACTTCTTCCTTCATCATGTACGGTATGTCATTTAACTACTTAAGTGTATGGATCCCAAGTTCGAGAATTCCCATGATTCGCATACTACATCACTTATATGGAAGTAGGTCGATTTGAAATCTTATTACATCTCGAATTGTGACTCAATATAAGGATCTAACTTGAGTTTGTTAGTGTTATCTAACCAGATTTAAATTCTGGCATAGAGTAATGCTATTATAATGGCTCGCACCGATTATACATTGATTCTAATAATTGAAACGAAGGAATAATTTCTCGGTAGGTAGTAGATGTGAGTGTATGTGTCATACTAAAGGTAATATTCAAGATTTTTGTGGTTATTGCGCGACTTCCCATAGGGATTTAAGAAGAACGTCAGTAATGAGGATGAAAAACTAGTAATAATACTAGTCCAAATGTACAAAATCGATATATGTCTCATACGAAAATATAGCTTACCGGACGAACATATGTATCAATGTGACAATGATATTGTTACAGTTTCAAGGATATCACGCAATGATTGTTATATTACAATGTTATGTTATATGCATGAAACAGAGTTAATTTAACCGTGAAATCATTTTTCATTAAGCACAAAAGGTAGACTTGAGCAGGCGAGTTAATATAATCAATTGATTCCACACTCTGCAGCGACACAGATATATCTCTAGTCATACCGATTCGAATAATGATTCATCGGAAAGGATCTAAAACTAGAGCATATACAGAAAGGAGATCAGCAAGCAAAAAGCATGCGAAAGCTGAAAGACGTAAAAGAAACAAGATAAAGGCATAGACATGAGGGATCTACTATAATGCTTTAAGCTACTTATCTACTTCAAAGGGTGATATAATATCGAGAAATTAAACAGACGATTTGTTCTCCCTCCTTACACACTAGACCTGTATATTTGCATTAGTATTTTCCAACCCTATGCACAAGCTAAAATATAATGTCCGAATTGTTATCTATTACTTACTATTGCCCAATCGCCTTACTTACTATTGCCCAATCGCTTAAGATATGTAAAAATCAGATAAACTAAAAAGATGAAACGCTACAATTGAGAAGCATTTGATGAAAAGATATGAGCTTATAGATAATGATCGTCAGTCATATGAGGTAGTAACCATACATCCCAGGGTTTGCGACCATGTTTTAGTGATCGGGGATTATGGTATGTGGTAAATGAAAGCAACTATATTTTGTATACCGATAATGACACTCAGAGCGTCAATGGTTTGAAAGCTAGGTCAGTAACGGACCAGAATAATTATTGGATAGGCTAACGTATTGAACATGTCGTTATTTTCTGTCATGTTCCATTTGATATTCAACTCCACATTGTTCAGAACAAAACATATCAGAATCGCTGTCTTGGCCAATATCATCACCACAGTTTTTACAGATTCCTTTTCTATTCGTGTTGTTTCAAATGACGAGGCTATTATTACGTCTTTCTTTTTACACATCTTCAAGACGAACGACTAAATATGCCTGGATAATTGGCATATACCAGATGACTCTAATATTACATGCATAAGGCATGAGGGATGAAAGGAAGGGAAATAGAGAGATATCCAGGAATTGTTTTTTCTTTTTATCCAATACTTAATCAAACGCAATTATGTCCACAAAAAGTGTAAGGCATAGTCCGACGATAAATCATACTACATTTCTACGTCTAAAAAAGAAAGGTCTCTTTGGAGTCCTATTCTGAATTGCTCCCCATAATTGCCGCATTACTTATATATAAAGCCAAGTATATCGCTAATTAATAACCAGGTCAATAGCTAATTCCGTATATATGTGAGATATTCATAAATTTGCGAGGACATATATACATGCAGAACTCTCGTGAATATCTTTTTGCACGTGCCCACACAGCAGAACATGCATTTGTTGGAGCCCTACAGAATTTGGCAGGTCAAACATTAAACGTGGTGAAGGTGAACCATCGCGAGGATAATAACACCGTGTTAATCAGGAGAGTTCCTGAATTAGATTTGGAGTTGGTATTACAAGCTCAATTGAATTTGAATCAACTTATAAACAGGGGAAGAAAAGTAATTTCATACACTTTTTCATCACTTAATGAAGCAAAGAAACGATTTCCGACGTTACGCGCAAATGAAGAGCGCATAACAGGACCCGATCACGTAAGAGTTATAGAGATAGAAAACCATGATCTCGCAGCCTGTGCTAAGGATCATTTAGCTAATCTAGCCGAATGCGATTTCTTTCTGGTAACTAGGATTTCTAATAGTAAGGATATAGTAGAGATAGATTTTTCCGTTGGGTTACAGGCAAAGGAGGCCGCTATATACACAACACAAAAGCTACTAAACGTATGTAACGTGGTTGGCGCTAATATTAATAGTATTGAAAATACAGTAAGTAAACTAAAACATGAAAATGAAGATTTATTGAGAAAATTAAGGGTTTATAGCAGAGAGAGTCTTGATAGTATAAAACCATATACTCTAGGAAATAATGAAATAACTATATTTCAAAGTATATTCAAAGATCTAGTTGATTCAGAGATCCGAGCATTTGCTGATAACAAAATCATCAACGACAATACTATCGTAGTTATTGCTAATGCACATAGCGATAAGAATTCATCCTCTTCTACTGCAACACTGACTGTTGCTAGAAATAAATCATTAAAAAATATCGATTGTGATAGAATAGTTAAGGAATTAGCTAGCCTAGATGGAAGAGGCGGGGGAAAACCTCATTTCGCCACAGGTATGATAAAAAAGGACGCGATGGCCGATATTGTTCACACTATCGTTACATTCATTTCAAAGCTTTGAATCATCACTCTTGATCTTTGGCGAAACGTATCGGGTATGATGTTTAACATGAATGTCAGACACGTTATAATCATATAAACACCGGACCTATGATGCTGCTTATGGTTACGTTTCGTAAATGTGTAACAATCTGAAAAATTAATCCACCAAACTATGTCATTCCAATTACTGAAAGTTAGAGGGGAGCGGATCATGGTATCCTCAAGCTTGTTCTTATATTGAAGAACTTCATTCATCTTTCGAAAAAGGGATTATAGAGAGGACAATTGAGATCAAAGATAGAGCTGAAAGTTTTGATGACACTATCCATGTAGACATAGCATTGCATACTATTTGATCCATGTACATTGTGTTTTAGTTATCCAGTAAGAGTTTAATAGATAAAACATTACATATACAATAGTATAGATCTGGACTTCAGCTTGGCGCGGCCTAGGAGGAAAAATTAAATAAAGAAGGGATCTATCTGCCTATTTTCTTGACTTAAGCCTCATTTTAATGCCGTTCTTTGGATTGAGCGTTATGCCAGGTTGTAGCTTTACCCGTTCATTAGGCGCTAGACGCAAACTCCAATAACTGGAGATCGTAGCTATTAGCAGTATTCCTTCCTGCCATGCAAAGGGTTCCCCAATACACCCCCTGATCCCACCTCCAAATGGAAAGTAGCTGAATCTAGGAAGATGCATCTTAAATTCCTCTGTCCATCTATCAGGATAAAATGATTCTGGTTTATCGTAGTATTTAGAGTTATGATGCATCACATATTGACTGAAGATAAGTGATGATCCTTTTGGAATTGTATATGTTCCCAACGCATAATCGTCTTCCACATACCTTCCCATACTCCATACAGGAGGATAAATACGCATAGCTTCTCTAAACACTTTTTCAACGTATTTCAATTTAGGCAGATCTGCAGCTGAAGGTTTTGAATATTCTTCTCCATTTCGTTCCAATACGGAATCTATCTCCTCGAATACTTTTTTCTCAACTTGAGGATTCTGAGAAAGCAGATAGTATGTCCAAGTCAATGCGTTTGAAGTGGTCTCGTGACCAGCAATCAGTATCGTAATTATTTCGTCACGTAGCTGCTTGTCTGACATAACGCTCCCGTCTTCATCTTGTACCTGTATAAGTCTGGACAACAGATCGTTAGCAGCAATATCCTTTCCTGTTTGTCTTTCCTTTCTTCTTTCAGAAATTAATCCATATACTATAGAATCAAGTGTTTTTCTGGCGTGGCTGGCTTGTGCTACCTTGGGAAGAATAGGAACATGATCTAATACATGCCCTAAAGGATGTTGCAGTCTACTAGAATATTTCTTGGTAATGGCGAATGCCTTTGCAAAATCTTGTGCCTGTTTGGATTCCATTTCATAGTTCATAACTGATTTACAAATTATTGATAGTGTAACCTTCATAAGTTCAGCATGAATGTTTACTATTGCACCGTCCTTCCATTGTTGAATCATACCTACAGCCCGATCGGTCATAATAGCACCATACGCTGATATTCTCTTGGGAAGGAATAACGGTTGGATCAGCTTTCTCTGTTTTTTATGAAATTCTCCCTCACTAGTAACTAGACCTTCTCCAATAATTCGTTTCGCAGCCTGAAGACGTGGACCTTTTTTGAAATTACTATGATCATAAATCAAGATCTTTTCAATGTAATCAGGATCATTGATCAGGTATACGTGTTGACGTCCTAACTTGAAATGAGATATATCGCCATATTCATCTGCTATTTTTGTAAGAGTATTGATTGGGTCTCGGGCGAACTGACGTACCATTTTTCCTGGTATGATCGACTTTGGCCCTGGGGGGAATTCTAGGTTTGATTTTTCCATTATGTTTGTACTGAAACACCCTGGATATAAGCAATTTCTAAAAGAATTCGCTTCATCATTGAAATTGTGCAAGATAATATTAGATATGATAGCAGATAAGTGACTAAATAAGTAAAGGATGTAATAGCAGATAAGTGACTAAATAAGTACGGATTAAATACAAGTAAATACTCAACATCAACATTGCAAGATACGAGTAAAAATGACAAACCACCTAAGTGGTTCCGTTCTTTACAAATAGGCGTTGGCACAATATCTCTAATTTTATCTGTCATAGCAATCTTACTTGGTTTTCCCACACTACAATTATCTACAATAATCACATTACTTTCAATCGTGCTGCTAACTATTGGAGTTGAGAGAGTAGTTACAGGTTGGATGTTAATACGTTTAGGTGCAAATTCATCCCAATCAAAAGAGGCATTGAGCCGCACAAAAAAATTAAGTTTAACAAATATAGGCCTCGGAATATTGGCGTTAGTTTTTGCAGGCATAGCATTTGTTTCCCCTACAACTGTTTCTACAATACCATTGCTGCTATTCTCAATCTCAATAAGTGTCATGTTCAATGGCTTTGGTAGAATTATACAGGGTGCGCTTGCCAGACATCAGCAAAAGGGTTTTAGAATCCTCAGCATTTGTCTAGGCGTTCTTGCTACAGGAGCTGCAATTTTTGTTGGAAACGCAGACGTATTTGGAATTGAATTCCCTGTTCGTGTTTTATTCGGAGTGTTGATAGTTCATGGCGGGGCGCTTATTCTCATCGCATCTGTTGGTAAGCTATCCATAGAACAAGTGCTTAAAAAGTAACCATTATAACTTTCTCTTTGAGTGTGGAAGCTTCTTTGTCCTCCTTTCCTCAGTTAATACAGGTATACAATAATTGCACAAGAGCTTGATATCATTTGAGTTATTCAAATTACATCATATAATCTGAATCCTTGGTGAGAGTACTAATGGTGAGGAAGAAATAAATAGTTACTAATTAAGATTATCAAGATCAAGGATTTATGACCAAGAAAGTTGCAGTTGTAACAGGATCGAGTAAGGGGATTGGAAAAGCCATAGCTATTACCTTTGCAAAGTCAGGCGATTATGCTGCAGTTGTTACAAATGCGAGAAAAATAAAAGAAGCTCAGGCGGTGTCTGATGAAATCCAATCCTTAGGTTGTCCCTCTACAGCGATAGAAGCTGATATTTCTAGGGAAGATGATTGCATTCGATTGATTAAAGGAGCTATAGATAATTATGAACGGATAGATGTTTTGGTAAATAATGCGGGAGTTGAGAAGGACGTATCGATGGAAGCTACAACATTGGATCTATGGCAAAAAATAATAGCGATAGATCTCACTGGGCCATTTATATGTAGTAGAGAAGCCATAAAATACATGGAGAAACAACGGGATCCTACAGGTGGTTGTATCATAAACATTTCATCTGTTCATCAAGTGATACCCAAACCGCATTACATTCCCTACGCTACCTCTAAAGCAGGAATTGAAATGATGACGAAGACAATGGCATCAGAGCTGGCCAAATCTAATATACGAGCAAACGCAGTCGCCCCCGGAGCAATAGAAACTCCAATGAATATCCTACTTGATGAAAACGAAGAAGCGAGACGGAAAACGTTGACTCAGATTCCTATGGGTAGAATTGGCAGCGCAGATGAAGTGGCAAATGCGGTAGAGTTCTTGGCTTCAGACAAAGCAAGTTACATAACAGGTACAACACTCTTTGTAGATGGTGGGATGACACTATATCCTAGTTTTCAATATACCAGTCACTAAGAGTTCATAAATAAACCTGTGTTAAAGCTGCACTTAACCGCTAAGCCTTGGCAGATGGTCTATCTATGCTCTGCAGTATTATCTGTTGAATCACCGAGAGTGAATTATTGTCACGAGCTATCGGCTTAAGCTCAAAGATCGAGGAATTTCTTGGTAATTTTAGAAAACTAGTATACTGAATACAATACCTTCAATATCAATTCTTATTCGCCAGAGCTATATTACTGCTATTACCCATAATAGTCTAGCTCTTCTTCCCTTTGACACCATGTTTATCGATTTTTTTGTATGATGGATTAATCATCATCATTGCCACTCCTGCTGATATTACGCCCGTGGCAATTATTGTTTGAGTAGTTATCGATTCATCCAGGATAACCCATCCCAAAAATACAGCTATCACTGGTACAATATAAGCAAATGTATTTGCTAGTGAAGGTGTAGTAGATTCAAGAAGCCAATAGAAAGTCGAATACCCAATTGCGGTACATACTAGCGTAAGAAATAGAAAAGATATCAGAATGTTATTTGTTGGCGAGAAGAGTACTTGTAGACCTGAAATCTCATCTGTGCCTATCAACAATGATACGGACAACAGAATTATGCCTCCGATTAGCATAAACATTCCGGTAGGTAAAAGAATAGACTTTCTAGTACCTAGATCACGTACTGGATTTGAATAGAGTGAGCCTATCGCCCATGAGATGGAGCTGATTGTCAAAAATACAATACCAATCCAACTAGATTCTCCTTCCTCCAAGGTGGGAAGGACAAGGATGATGAGTCCAACAAAACCAGCAACGATTCCTGCCGAGCTCAACTTAGTTGGTATCTTCCTGAAGAATATCAATACAAATATTGCTACCCAAATTGGTATCGTAGAATTAATAAGGGCTGCCGCTCCGGAGGATAAATACTGAGCTCCCAATGCTAATAACCCCTGTCCTCCCACTATGAAGAACAAAGCTGACAATATCCAGCTTTTCCATGACTGTTTATTTTTTATTGTGGCGTGTTGATTATCTTGTTTATTGGATCGTTTACGAATAGTATGAAGTATGATATAGTGGGTTGTTACTAGCAAACTGCCTGCGATGAAAAAGCGCATACCGAATGCAACAAGCGGTGCGACTTCATCTACCACAATCTTAATCGCTATGAAGCTAGATCCCCACAATATTGATAGCATCACTATAGATGCTAACACCATCGACTGTGAATGGTGCACCAGAATCCTAACAGGCCTATCTTTATATTTATTTTGGCAATAAGCCCATCATGGCCAGCTAATTCCGTTTAAAGGGCAAGACAACTGATGGTCCCTATATTGAGCTTCTATAAGTCGCGATCAGCTGATAAACTATCAGCTACGAATCGCTTTACATTCTCTCTCCGCATCACCCGTCAGATATTAATAGTCTAAAGAAAAGTATAACATAAATTGAATCCACAATTATCCAAGGCTATCTTTGGGGTGGGTATAGCTCTATCTTTAGCATCAATAGCATCAATCTATGCTACGATGCTAGCTACACAGAATCAAAATCAGAATCAAAGTGGCGGTTCTGCTCAACAACAACCAGCTGCTTCTGGTGCTAGTCCCGCAGCGTCATCACCATCATCGACACAGACAGGTACTGGTGTATCCATTACTATACCCAACGGAGCAGCAGCCCAAGAGAGCTCCCTCAACAAGGAGTACTACAAACCACTGACGGTTAACATCTCTAGCGGTTCAAGAGTTACGTGGACGAATCAAGATATCGCCGCACATACGTCAACATCAGGCCAATCGAACAATTCCCCGGACTCCGGTCAATTGTTCAACACAGGCACCATCTCACCTGGCTCATCTGGATCCGCTACCGTGACAGGATCAGGCAAGATCCCATATCACTGTATATTCCACCCTTGGATGATAGCAAATCTCCAGATTGGTTCAACAAATAGCACTGCCAGCAGCAGCAACAATAGCAGCAACACCACATTAACTACTTAGTTGGTGATAATGATCTGAAAAACTTAGGATCAGCAGCGTGCCGTATAATTAGGATCATGAGTTCAGCTGGGAAACTGTGTTACGGCAAACCGAGCTGTATAGGCAGTCGTAGAACCAGCCATATAAATATACCAATGTCGTTCCAACATCCTAGCACTCGAGAAAGCTAAATTCATGATAGTGTATGGATATTTATCTAGATTCGAACTAGTTGTTTGGTTCTTGATTCGAGGATTGTCTCATGTTGTCATTTTTGCCGTCACCTTTATCGTCAACACTATCCTTTTTCATTTCATTACTCCTTATCATAGATACGTCAGGACTTACGATCATATCCAGAGTCCAATCAAATATAACCCTAATTTTTTTTCTCAAGGTGGGAAGATTAACTAGGTAATAGGAACGCCAGATTAGCCATGCCATGAATCCGTGCAATTTGAAACCAAAAAGAATCGCTACTCCAGTTCTCGTCCCTATTTCTGCCATCATTCCCCTAGTCTTGTAATCAAACACATATCTTTCAGACATTCCCTTTAGTGAAGAGCTAATATTTCTTGCCACTGCCTGCCCTTCCTTTATAGCGTGTTGAGCCAATGGTGCATAGAATTTTCCAGTATAAGGATCGGGCACTGAAGCGCAATCGCCCAAGGCATACACCCCTGGGCGCCCCTCTACTTCTAAATAGTTATTTGTCAAAACCCTCCCACTTCGGTCATGATCACAATGGATGCTTCGAATAACTTGAGAAGGAGATATTCCAGCAGTCCAAACTACTGTATAACTAGGTATTATTGTCCCATTATCTAACTTTACCGTATTGGATACCACATCAGTAACATGAGAATTCAATATAAATTCTATACCTTTACTCTTCATTTTTTCGAGTGCGAACCTGCCTAATTCTTCATGGGCTTCTGGAAGTATGACATCATGAGAATTGACGACTATTATGCTAGTGTCAAAGACGGAAAGTGTTCTGTAATCTTTCTTTATGCTTTCCTTGACAAAATCATTGATGCTTCCTGCCGTTTCGACCCCCGAAAATCCTCCTCCTACAATTACAAATGTCATCAGGCTCCTTCTTAGATCTCTATTAGTTTGCTCTAGATTAGCTTGCTCGAGCATGCTTATTATATGGTTTCTCAAAGCTATTGCATCATCAATATTCTTCATTGTAAAGGAATTCCTTTCAATATTCTTATTGTCATAGAAATTTGTCTCGTTTCCAAGTGCCATAACCAAGTAGTCATATTCTAAGTTAAACTCATGAGGATCACTTTCATTTCCTATCTTACGGCTAAAAGTAACCCGCTTACTGTCAAGATCTATCTTTTCTACATTGGCCTGGTAGAAAGTAGCATTTTTACTGAATGATCTAACAGGTGTAATTATGTGTCTATATTCTATCAATCCCGTAGCTACATCTGCGAGCATAGGAGTAAATAGAATGAAATTTTCTCTACTGACAAGTGTTATCTGGATTGTCCTATCATCTCCATGTTCTTGTAGCAGATTTTTCAAAACTTCTATACCCCCAAAACCACTTCCCAGAATCAGGATCCTTGCAGGCGGGCCTTTGATATTCCGGGGCCACAGTGTACCCTCTCTTATTAGCACCGTAGCACTAGTCATAATGAAAATCAACTGTAGACTTTCAATCATAATTGAAAGATCATCATAAGGTGCTTCTACTCCTTCAACAGATTCGGGAGAGTTTGTAATTATCCAGAGTATGCTTACAAATGCTGCTAGAGACACTCCAATATAGAACCTTGATCGAGTCCACCTCTTTAGCAGTGGAATTATCCAAAATAGCTGGGCAACACCTACAACAAGATATAATAAAACAAATTTCCAGTCAAACGCCCGACCTGTCCCGGCTTGAGAATTAATAAATAATATTATAAGTATAAATGTACCCAATATTCCAACTACATACCACAATCTGCTCCATCTTCTAATGTAAGGTACTGCCCAAAAGATTTGTGCTCCTCCTGAAATTATAAAGAATACTGATGTTAGTGAATCAAATCCAACAAAGTATTGTACTAAAACTAGATGCAAGACCCCTGCTAATGCAGTAGAAGTCGCAGCCGCATAATAAAGACCATTGTTCTTTAGCCAATGCTTTTTTCCTTTCAGAGTGTTAAACAGATTATAGATAAATACTAGCTGTCCTATGCCAACAGTGGTGGCAAAGAAGAAGAGCCAGGGCATAGCCCACCCAAATTCTGCTGGAACCACAGCTTCCCTTCTAACAAAACCAACAAATCCAAGGTATGTGAACAACAGTGCAATTCCAAATCCGCCCACGACGGTTAAAATTAAGTGGATTCGTCCCAAAGTGATGTTAAGTTTTTTTCGTGTTAAATCAGGAATTATTGAGTAGATTAGACCTAAACCAAATAGGACGCTTCCTACAAGAAGAACCAGATGAATATGTCCGACAATATTGAGAGTATTGTGTAGGTATACATTAGTGCCCCACCAACCGGTTTCTGCGCCCGTAAAGCCACCAATTGCCCAACCCATAAATCCTGCCATAAGGAACATTGATGTTAAATTCCACTTAATTCTAGAACGAAAAACATACATCATAATAGTCATGATCGTAAGGGCTGATGGAAATATTACACCGAATGTAGCAGCCTGAGAAAGCATCTTTAGCCAATCCGGATTTGGCATATCCATATACGTATGATGTGTAAAGACCATCACCGTAAACACGAAGTAAAATGGCCATGATCTATATGCCCATTTGTCATAGGGCACGGTCTTTTTGGCGTATCTAGGAATGTAATAATATGCAGCACCCAAGAATGAAAAAAGAGTGAAATACACGATGGGATGTCCAAAGAACCACCACGCATCTTTAGCCAAGAGCCAATTTGGATCGAAATTAGGATTCAACACATATGAGAATCCTATCCCTAGTTGGGTAAAGAGTCCGATACTCGAACTCATCAGTGCTGTCGCATTTACAAAAACCCCCACAACTACTACAGAAACGGCAGGAACGGCTCTCCTATATTTCCTAGGAAACCATGAGCTTATCCCCAGTGTAGAAACTAGTCTTGTTGAACTTGGAATGTCCAACATCGGAAGAAGATCGATTCTTCCACTATCTTCAACGTCTATTGCATTCTTGTGTCTATCATTCACTGTTTGTTGTCCTGTTTCTGATTTTTGAATGCCGGCGGCAATTTTACCTTTGAATACGGTTGCGATAACAACTATGCAAAATGTTACAAGCCCCATAGCTATCATTACATCGGCCATCAAAAATATAATACCGGAGAAAGTATTCCATCCTGCATTGCCCGGTTGAAATGTTAGAGGCATGAGATTGTACCAACCAGCACCAAAAAACATCGTTCCAGATACTAGGAGAAAAATCGTTCCTGCATTTAACAAGGAAAAAGAAACTGTTGCTAAAGTCATACTGTATAAAGGTTTCTTAGCAAACTTGCTCAACAGGTAATAGCTGACTCCAACGGTAAGCATAGACATAAATCCAAAGAACATAACTTGACCATGGACAGTCAACGCAGTATAGAATAAGCCGATTGATTGCTGATTTCCTATGAGCATAATTCCTGACTGTACTAATCTCATTACAATGGCCAGAGCTCCAGCGGCTAGAAAATATACTACAGAGGAGACGATAAACATAAGGGTTAGGCTAGATAGATCTTTTGAAATAGTGTACTCAGGGGCAGGGCCCTCGTCATTCTCGTACTTTAGATGCAACATATTCTTGTCGGTAATTTCCATTTTCAGGCCCCTGATTGAAGTGACTAAGCGGCGTGTATTGTTATCTGGGATACCATATACGGATGGTTCCATCCACAATATTCTAAACATCTAATTGTATAAACACCTGGTTCATGAAAGGTAAAGTAGAAAATGTTATCATAACCAGGAACAACTTGCATTTGCATCATTGGCGAATCCATACTATTAGAACTAGACAATATGCCAAAACCATGATTTACATCAAGAGATCTTGCTACGAATTTCACAGTCTCTCCTGCTTTTATATTGACTGGAATTGGAGAGTGACCACTGGAGTCGTCCAATGATTTATCTCCATCTTCAAGTTGCCAGAACCACTGTCCAGCCGTGACCTTTATGGTATGCACTTCATCTGGGTTTTCAATTGCTTCTTGAGATGCTATCGGAGGCATCCATGGATACCCTAGAAACCACAACCATATGAGAAGTCCCGCAACGAAAATTGCCCAATATCTTTCGGCATGATACTTATTCAATTCGTATTTTGCTTTATCGAATCCTGCAAATAGTGCATGCTTAGACCTGGTAGACATGATAACATAAATGAAAAAACCGATAGCAAGAAGAGAAGCTACTATCAGGACCATTTGTAACCATGGTATTCCATAGCCTAAATCCCCAGCAAGTTGAACATCTACCATAACGCTAATGCCTCTTGATCAAAATTGTTCAAAAATATTCCATGCATTATTCTCCTTTTTTACCAAGGTTCAATCTTAAAAGAGTTTCGACCTAATCTGCTCTGACGATATGAAAATCTTTTATTGGATGTAAGCCGATAAAGCTAATCCTGTGAATGCCTTTTCTATTATATACGTTAACACGACCACCGTATCGGCCAGTCCATGCTAGGTCAGGGAAAAATAGCGAAACAAACTGCTACTAATCACAATATCATAGAGATAGAATATTTCTACACATCGATCCTAACTATACTCTCACTCGGCAAAGCAGATCCATATACTACTGCTCTCCTTGTGTGAAGAAAATGATAATTACATCAATAACTTGTAATTGTGATATGATAACTAATAGAGACAATTCTTGTGAATAATTAATAGTGGGAAATTTATGTCAAAACTCTAAGAGAAAATATAATAAACAAGATCGCCGCTTGGATACTAGTTGGAAGCAGAAGAGCTAATTGAAGGCGCGAAGAGAGTGCTTGAAGGTAATTGGAATGGTAAGTTCACAATTCCATCTGCAACCCTTTATCCTCATATGTGGAGTTGGGACTCTTGCTTTATTGCAATAGGAAACTCCTATTTCAATTCTGATCGTGCCATGAAGGAACTCAAGTATCTATTTGATGCTCAATGGAAGAATGGAATGATCCCCCACATAGTATTTAATGAGAAGGAAAAGACTTACTTTCCATCCGCTGCATTTTATGAAATTGGGCGCTCTCCGAATGCGCCAAAACATATCGGGACTTCCGGAATGACTCAGCCTCCTGTTCACGCAATTGCCTGCTTCTATATTTACTACAATAGCAAAGACAAGGAGAAATCTAAGGAATTTCTAAGAATGGTTTATCCAAACTTATTGAATTTTCATAGGTATCTTATGAATGAACGCGATCCTGAAAAGTCTGGTCTGGTGACAATATTTCATCCTTGGGAATCAGGACGTGATGATTCTCCTGTCTGGGATGATGCATTATCGAGGATTGATGTTACGGATCTCCCAAAATTTGAAAGGCTGGACGTTATTGCGGTAGATGGAGCTATAGACACCATCCCATCGAATGAAGAATATAACAAATTCATTTACCTAATCGAATTGATGAAACTTTCTAACTACGATGAGAAAGTATTATACGAAAAATTTCCTTTCAAGATTAAGGATGTATCATTTAGTGGTATATTATATGTTGCCAACAAGATATTGTCGCAGATAGCGAAAATTATAGGTGAGGATGCAGGAGAGATATTAGAGTGGATATCTAGGGCAGAACAGAATTTTCACAAATTCTTTTCACTTCCTTCAGAGAATGATGGTTTATTCTACGACTACGATCTAGTTGTAAACGAATGGATCGTCAAAAGAACAATTTCCTCTCTTGCGCCGATGTACTCAGGATTGATATCCGATCAAGAGGCTAAGGCTCTTGTAAAATGGATAAGTGATGCGGATTTTTGCGCAGAATATGATACGATTGCAAGCACAGATGAGAAGGAATCCTATTTCAAACCAGTTACATATTGGAGAGGACCAATCTGGATAAATACTAATTGGGCCTTATGGTTGGGTCTTTTGCGCTACGGATACAATGAAAGAGCAGAACGAATACGTCAAGGAGTATTTAATCTCGTGAAGAATCAGGGATTTAGGGAATATTATGATCCTACCACAGGTGTAGGTCTTGGCGGAAAGAATTTTTCTTGGACAGCAGCTTTGGTAATAGACATGATAATGATGAAAAATCTGCCTTTTTCAAAGTTATAGGCACACACTTTTAATGGAAATTCAGTAGAGCATACACGAATTTTCTATAGTCCAGTGTATCAATAGTGTTGCAATAGTCGAGTGAATCAAGTATAGCTACTCTTGTTTTATTCGATGACAACCCAAGGACCCTCAGACATCCTCTTTCTCCTCACCCAGGGCAGACCAGACCGGTTTTATACAACTTGCGTGGTCATTCTTGACATTTTTGATTAGTTCTTTAGAATTGTTCACGCTACGCATAGTTGCATACCACTTCTTGCAGGTGACAGAGCAGTCTCATAATCTGTACCTGATATTAATATTTACAAGGAATTTCGCTGGAGCGAATGTAAAGCGAGTCATTTTGGTACGCTGTCTGTGAAAGTAGATCTTCACCTAATACTCTGATTCAAGATATTACCTTCTTTGCGATCCGTCTTCTACCTGCATCCACCATTGTGATTTTCATCTCTTCGCTTCACTCCGTGGCAACCACTAGCTCCTTTCTTTGTTATAGTAAGACCTGACGCATCAACTATCGATGTTACCAGCTATTCATCGTCATCTTCATTTAGACCTAGATTTCTTACTTAAATGGATTAATCTTCAGGATTCTTCTGATTACTTACAGCAACACTGCATTATGTGTTGGAATTATTCACTAAATGGATCCTTGAGACTAGTTGAACCAAGAGGCGGGGGAGTAATGTCTGGATTGCTATCTCTGAGTGGCTCTTGAGTCACAATGAATTCATCATAAACAAAGGCGTTGGTCATATATTGGCTGAAATGTAATTCTCCATCACGAAAAGTCCCAAGACTCAATGCATAAAATGCTCCGTTTGAATCAACTAGCCAACCTTCAAACACATTTCCGGTCTCTGGTTGTGCATCAACAGTTGCATTTACCGTTGTCAAATACCCTCCTGCACCTGCCACTACTTCAGTCGCATCTATACTAAATATTCCCAAGGTTTCATTTTCTGAAGTTATATTTCCAGAACTGGTTTGAGCTCTTACATCACAAAGCGTACCAAATACAAGAAGTACACAAATAATAGCTGCCAATGGATAGGCCCACTTAAATCCATTTTTCCAGCTAGTTGACAACATCAAGCCTGTAACATCAATTCATTATATATATTTATAGCCAGTCTATTTGGGCAATTTAGAATATTCGATAAGAGCACTTGTTATAAAATGATACATAACTTCCTAGATGAGACCTTTTTCCGATCGTTAAACTTTTGACAGACAATCGATGACACATAGGCCAACTAGCAAAACTATTGCAGGTCAATTTCAAGATATTTGTTCATTACAATGCCAATGAGGCCAGATTATACAAATAGAAAATAGAAATCACAGAATAAGACTCGACTTAAGCAACCTAGATAAATTTATAGATGTAGTCAAAAATCTATGCGACACCTGTTTTGATCTGCATTTCGAATTAAACAAACAGATAAAAAAATGGATTTGGCACCATTTTACAGAAGCCGGAAGACTATTGGACAGTTGATAATTATTCCCACTGAACCATATGGCGCTCCACCAGGACCAGTTACCCATCCGTCTTGAACAAGCCCCAGTATCTGGAATTCTTCGGTTACGCGTGACCTGTACCCATTATCAATTGCCTCCTGTGTCCATTCTCCTAGGTTTGCATCCCATAATGGACTGTAGTCTGTAGCAATGGTTGGAATTCCTCCAAATACGTTTAGCGGAGATCCTTCACCCATCACCGCACTGTTCAATCCTTGTCTCTGTGGATTATCTACGCCTATTGGACCATTGGCTGTAATGAATATTCGTTCAACTGCGCTGAAAGCACTATCATCATGACCCACGATTATAGAACCTAGGTGGGGTGCAAAAGTCGCTTTTTCAAGAGCGGCTGCTAGTGGTGAACTGGCATCTAGACTCAAATACAGGACTGGATGGGCAAAGCTAAATCCCGGTGTTAAGGAGAGAGTAACAGTGCCTTCTTGTGGACAGATACTTACCACCTTGTCATGCACAACTGAGTAATCTGGGTCTCCATTACAGAAAGCCGCAAGGTCCGGTTCATCTACATTGAATGCAACTATGGGAGCATTATAAATTTGACCACCTGCATTCTTCACTAACACTAATGGAGTGTAGTCTTTGTCACCTATTGATCCAGGATCTGCTTGACTTGGTGGGAATGCATTTTCATTTCCTGGCGTGACTTGACGTTCTGGACTAAAGTCTACTGTTCCGTTTTCAAATACCAATGTATTATTAGGACCTAGATTTGCAACACGAGCTCCTAGAGTTGAGTAAGTAAGTTTCGGTGACCAATTAAGTCCTAAGGCTTCGGCGTTTCCTTTATCTGTTGTATCTGTAAGTACATACCACACAGTTTCTCCAGTGACTAATTGCCCTTTGTACAGAGGTAACGTGACAGTACTTGCATTAAGATCAACTGGACCTGATCTAAGTAATTGAAGTGGGCCTATAAATGATGGATTGACTTCTGAGGGGGCAGGGCCAAAGTATGTCAGCGGTACATCTGCGCCAATGGAAGGAGGTGCTGGAGTGACGTCGGTATCTTGTTGTGCGAATACAGTCGATGAGGTAACTGCTGGAAATCCAGACAAAATGGATATCACCAAGACAGTACCAATCGTCAGTATCTTTTGTTTTCCTAAATAAGTCATAAGTGGTATGATCGTCGTATTCTATTAAGCAGTTTTTCCAGATCCGATCCAGATGCCTTCCAAGTTTTATCCAGATGCCTTCCAAGTTTTATCCGTCTGAATATTACTTTGCAAATAGAAATTACTTAGAAATAGAGGGGTTACCAGTTGCCCATATTCAGTCTAATGTTACTTTAAGTAATGCCGCTATTCCAGCGAGTTCAGCGAGGTGAATTGCTACAAAGTATGGCAATATTTCGCCTGAATACAATGGAGCCATCACAAAATATGCATAAACAGCAATTGCGTTGTGAAGTGCTAACATAACAGCAAAGAATAACAGTCCTATCGTATATACTGCTCTACTAGTTTTGTATATTTTTACGTATATTGTTATTAGCATAAGCAGCAATGCTATATTTGCAATTGATATGATCGTTGTAACTAATGCAAGGGATTCCATCTAAACTGTCTCTATTACAAATGGGTAAGAAAAATAGATTTATTTACTTTTTTCCATATCATGTCCACATCTATGAATTTGAGTTTGGAGCTTGAGGAAGATATATACCTAGTCCTTTATTTTTGTAGCTACTACATTTGAAATTTAATTTCACAGATTCGCTTCAAGATGATTGGATGAAAAAATATGGTATGGAATTGCTTTGTAATCCAGTTTTAAAGATCCTACAAGTTGATTCATATTGTATGGACGTTCTTTTAGCAATTCAATAATCTTGGCCCGATTTTTGCCGCCAATATAATTCCTTGACCTAGAAATTATGTTTGGTATTTAACATCATAACTGGCCCCGTATTTCTCCATTGGGGTTGTCTTGTGTGTGTATGTTAACATATGTTTCTCCGTCACCCATAGCCATTATTAAGTCAGCAATTTGTTTGCCTTGCATCGAACCCTCTAAATCACCAGCGGAAATATTTCCTTGAGCTAAAACACCATTTTGCTGATCAATTGGAGTATCTGACTCAAATAAAGTTACAAGCACAGGTCCGTTCTCTCCCACATTTCCGGCATGAACATGGGCAGCTGTGGTACCTAATATGTCAGTAACATTTACTTGATAGGTAATATTGACTGAACTCAAGACAAATTGAGCTATTCCACTCGCTGTTGTATCTACGGGAGGAACTTCTTCTGTACCTGACATCTGAGTGGTAAAACTCTTCTGTTCAAGCTGCCCAAACAGAGGATCAATATTGCTGGCCGCAGTAGCTATAGCAAGAGTGGTAGCTAGAGCAAGAGTTAACGTTGTCGATGACATGAATTAGAATATCTATTCCACAGTATTTAAGCGGATCCAACAGACGATTGATTTAGAAAAGAAGCAAACAGGTAATCAGATGACAATAGGTATGGCTAAAGTTAACTACAAATATGGTATTTTCGGTGATATAAAGGGATGGGAAGACGAATACATACGAGGTTGGACCCATACCGTATGAAGCGTACCTAGATGATATATCGATCTGAGCCTGCGCCAATAATGACTAGTACCAAATGTGTCATTTAGTACAAGATTCGTTGTTATTGTCATCATTTATGTCCACTTCATCGGAGTTAAGAGGTTTTTGGATCCCTAATGCGTCTATTAAACCAGCGGTATCATTGGCAAACAATTGTATCGACGCCCCCCACTACATCATTACTACACGCTATACTGAGATTACACCACTATTTCAATTCCCATGTCTTGGTTGCTGTCTTCCCCATCCGATCTATCTCATTCTTGAATATGCCTACAAGATTGTTGAGAAATGCTAGTCTGCCTGTTGACTAACCGATTTCGAAACCGGTTCCAAGCTCCACCTGTTTTTCAATGGTTGCTGCACTTCTTGGGTTTGTCAATAATAGTAGATAAGAAAAGCTGCAGTTAATCATCACTGCAGTTAATCATAATAATAGTAGAGCGCGCAAGACAATTATAGTAGTATGGCACACGCGCATGAACACGACTCAGAATCGAGCTTCACAAAACTTGATTATGTGCTCTATGTCTATTAACATTTAGTCAAAAACACAATAAGTAAAGAAATAAAATCATGTATCCAGAAAAGATTAAACCCGAAAATAATACTACGCCTGCAGACGAGGAAACCATAGAGACAATGGTCGAACTTACTGACAGCAACCAAAGGAATAGGACAAGCGTTAAGAAAATCTAATACCTTCTCATGTTTTTCTATTTATCCTATCTTTTATGCAATTCATGGTATAATTCTTGAACATTATTGAGGGGGCCAGCCAGATTAGTCCAAACATCGCCAGGGAACTAAATCTATACAGTTCGGAAACTACCAAGCCCTCGATGTTTGCTGTAATGAATAGGCCTCTTTCAGATCACCAGGGATATAGACCCTTTCATCTTTTGGTTTCTTCTGTGCAAGCTTTGGTTTGTATCTTCCAAGCAATATCGAATTACCTACCACTGTCACCGAACTCATTGCCATTGCTAAAGCAGCTAACATAGGGAGCCATCCAAATATTCCAATACCTAGAAACGGTACCAAGACACCGCCAGCTATCGGAATTAATCCGGCGTTATACGCAAATGCCCAGAATAGATTTTGTTTTATCTTGGATACAGTCTTCTTTCCAAGATCAAGAGCTATAACAACATCTCTTATATCATCTTTTATCAAGATAATACCTCCAGTCTCCTTGGCAACATCAGTACCCGAACCTATTGCAATACCTAAATCAGCTCTTGCCAGTGCTGGCGCATCATTAATTCCATCACCAACCATCGCCACCACTTTTCCTTCATCTTTTATTTTAGAGATTACTTCTTCTTTTTCTTGTGGTATTACCTGCGCAATAACTCTATCAATTCCTAGCTTAGATGCAACGGCGTTAGCAGTTCTTTGATTATCCCCTGTAAGCATTACCACCTCTGTTCCTATTGATTTGAGTGCATCAATCGCTACCTTGGCATTCTCTTTTATAGTATCTGCAAGTGCAATTAATCCTGCAACTTTATTGTCTACAGCAATAAGCACAGCTGTTTTCCCTTGCAACTCAAGATCTTTGAGCTGTGATTCACTAGTTTCGGTAACCATAAGATGAGTTTCATCCATTAATTTTCTATTTCCAATAAGTATTATGTGATCTGCATATTTTGCCTTCAGGCCATGTCCAGATACCGCTTCAAATGAATCTGGATTCGATGCCAAGATGCCTTTCTCCTTTGCATAATTTACAACCGCTTGACCCAGTGGATGCTCTGAACCAGATTCTGCAATTGCAGCAAGCCTCAATAATTCGTTTTCACCCAATCCTGATATATCGATTATATCAGTTACAGATGGCTTACCATTAGTCAAGGTCCCTGTTTTGTCAAATACTATTGTCTTTACCTTCTTTGCTATTTCCAGATATTCTCCTCCTTTAAACAGTATTCCATTTTCAGCTCCCTTTCCAGCACCCATCATCAATGCTGCAGGTGTTGCAATCCCTAAAGCACATGGACATGCAATGATTATTACAGATACAAATGCTAAAAGTGAAAAAGTAATACCTATATCGCCAATAAAATACCATCCAAGGCCCACTCCAATGGCAACCGCTAATACTGCTGGCACGAAATACTTAGCTACCTGATCTACCAATCTTTGCATCTTTGCTTTACCTGTTCTAGCCTCCTCCACTAATGTAATAATTTGAGAAAGTACTGTATCCTGTCCTACTTTAGTCGATTTAACCTTTAGCAGGCCACTCTTGTTTATCGTAGCTCCTATAACCTCATCACCTTTTTTCTTATCCACAGGTATGCTTTCACCTGTTACAGCTGACTCATCAATAGACGATGATCCATCTATTACAATTCCATCTGTAGGTACTCTCTCTCCAGGTCTTATGACCATAACATCTCCCTCTTGCACCTGTTCTATTGGGATCTCGATCTCTATCTCTTCTTCTGAATTTCCTTCTCCTCCTCTTCTTCTCCTTATGATCTTGGCCATCTTGGGTTGGAGATCTAATAATTTTCTTACAGCTTCAGAGGCCTTCTCCTTTGTTCTTGTTTCAAGTAGCCTTCCAATTAGTATTAGAGTGATAATAATTGCTGCAGTCTCGAAGTATACGGATTCAAACGGAAAGTAGCCAGGTGATATTGTCACCACTGCACTATACAGATAAGCAACCGTTGTACCAGTTGCAATTAGCGTATCCATATTAGACGCTTTAGCCTTTATCCCGTCCCATAGTCCTCTATAGAAACGCCACCCTATCCAGAATTGTAACGGGGTAGCTAATACTAGCATCACATAATTAGTATAATTCGTAATTTCCATTGGAAGCAAAGGACCAAACTGTCCAGGAAACATATGAGGTAAGCTTAAGAATACTATAGGTATGGTAAGTGCAATACTTAGGGTGACATGTACTTTGAGTTTCCTTAGCTCTTTCTCAGGCTCAGTGAACTCATTCAAGCATTGATTACTGCAAAAGTAGTATACTTTCCCGTCCTTACTATATTGTATTGTATCTGGCTTCTCTTCAACAAACATGCCACATACTGGATCTTTTGCCATGATTTCTTTCCAGAATGAATAGAAAAACAAGATGTATAAATCTAGGCCTTTACATTTGTAAAAATATAATGAATTGAGACCACTAAAGGAATGAACGTAAGGATGCCTTCCCAGCTGGACGAATATGATGTATTTATCTAAAGCAAGATTTTAAAGGCTGGTTTACATTGGATCTATAAAATCTGTACTCCAATCTTTGGAAGTTCTATAAAGTGAAAGCTGAATTGTAATAGTCCTGCTAACAGGTGGTCCAGAGTGGTACAAATGAACAAAGAAATATGCGAGGGGATTCATCTGGTTTGATCATGGTGGCATCAAATCTTTAAAAGCTACTCCTTCGGAGAAAACATTTGATATATGCGTCATTTACGACTAAACTTGGGTCACATAGTTGATTGACTATTAAAACCTCCTTCTTATTTTACGACTCAAGCTGGCTGAGAAGTAATAAAGTCATTAGAATTATGGCAGCTATGAACATACGATGGTTTGACAGAGATCCTGGTTCTAGTTACTAGTAACGCCAAATTCGTGCTTCGTCAAGTTGATAAATTCATTATCAGCCTCAGTAGCTTCCTTCCATCATTCAACATCTTTTCCTGAGCACAGGCTTTTCATGATATGGCATCAAGTATCACTTTTGCTACGATTTCTGGAGTTGACGCGTTCTCAAAAAGCTTTTCCGTCATCTTGGACATATTCTTCACCATTTGCGAATATGGTGAATTCGGATCCTGTGCTTTCTTGGCGCATCACATTTGCAAAGTTAGTCCGTCCTAGTAGATTCTTTAGTATTTCGCAATCAATTTTCCCCGTCGTACTAAAAAATTGGAGGTAGTGAGTCTAACTGGTAGATGTTGTATTCACAGCACTTTCTACATTACTAACTACTTCAGGTTGATATACATCTGCGACGACCGAATATGTAGCTACGAATGGTTCTCCGTTAGAGGTATGCAATGCAAGGACGTTTCCAACAAATGGAGTAGTACTTGATATGGTCGGTGAATTCGCATAGTCAACAGACATCATTAATGGTGTGACAGTATCCCCTTCGCTCCATGGAGCTGGTGAAGTGAGTATAGCCCCAAATTCTTCAGGTATTTCTGCTGTTGTCACATTATCCAAGTCATATACCTGGATTACGGCTACTTCTACTGGAACACTGGCAGTATACGTAAGGACTCCTGAATAAAGTCCCCCGTCATCTCTTGGTGGCAGAATTACTGTCGCCTGATGACTTTCATGTCCTCTTAATGGATCTTGTGAAGAGGTCAGTGTTCCTCGCTGGGCGATAGTATCAATTACTTCTGCTGTCGATGTCGATGATGATGAGTCTTCATCATCATTTTCCTCTTCCTGAGCTAGTATCTTCTGCTGATGTGAACTCATATCATTATTTGCTATGACATATATGCTCAGTAATCCAATTGCGACGATGGAAAAAACTAGTAAACTTATATTGGCTAGTTTAGATGCCTTTACGCCGTGATCATTTGAGTCGAGCTTCGTCATGTTAATGATATAAAAAAGTATTATAACATTTATAGGTTTCTATGACTATTTCACTTTAGACTAAGATAGTGTGTAAAATACGAAGATTGAAGTTGATTCAGTCAAAAAATATCATTGATTATATTCGTTCCGATTCTTTTTTATTATATTGGTATGTAGCAACGGGCAACTAGATGTTCTTGGTCCGATTTCACAGCCAGATATAACAAGAGATAACAGAGTGATTACCATCTTCCCAGGTTCAGGACAGGAGTAAGATTCTTTGATGTACTACATTATCAGTTAGTACTATGAAATAAACTTAGTTGGTTCACCTCAGATTGTGTGAATCATCAAATACGCCTTATCAACGCGTCCAAGATAATGGAACAACACCTATATCTAGTGATGGTAATAATGATCTTGATCTATTAGCTGATTATGGAATAATAAAACTAAAACCAACCTTTAATCATACATTTACTCAACCAAGGATTTTGCTCCTTTTTATCCTTAGATGACAAGGGATTCGTTATAATTGCTGATGATGATCATAGTGATACTGGGAGGATTACTGATTTAGAGAATAATAATGTAGATATATGAACCCAACCAGCCAGTCCATCAAATCCAAGTCTACTGGATAATGACATCTTCTCGGATAGCAATTACCCACATATTGTTTAGACCTGCATATCCAGATATCACCAATTTCACTTGAAGGTAGATCTACTCGTTATTCCGAAATGTTTGCACAGCAGCTTCTTCCTTCCTTTGACCTTCGTTCAGGTATCTGATTTTTTCTGATATTTCTGTTCAGTACCCATGCTATTGTCATCATTTATATCTAGCACACAGCTTTGGGTTATCCTCTTATGTATATAGTATAATGCAAAGATGAGAATCGCAAGAGAGACTATTCTTAATGGAATCTGATAAATTGTAAGCAGGTTAGAAGCTATGACACCAATACTACCAAACGTGGATATCAAAAGGAAACCTACAGATGAACAACTGCTACACACACCGGATATGATACTCAATGATGATCCAGAAAATAATGACGCTTTACTAATCTTCAGCTTGGAATTCCTTATTACATAAATATTCATACCGACTAACATTCCCATTAGAATCGAAATTATCGTAGTCAAGATAAATCCTACGATCGCATCATCTGGTAGATAAAAGATCCAAATTGGCTCAAAGAAGATAAGCTGGTCAAAGACATTAAAGAGTATCCAAAAAGGAATTGCAACAGCTATAGCTAATAGTATGTAAGTAGGTGTAGAAAATACGACCTTCACTGATAATGGTAACAAAATCATTATTTCTTCAATTCATCTAGCTTCTTTTCAATTATAGATTCGAATGGAGGAAAAGGTTGTGCTCCCCTTATTACTTCTGGATCTGAACCATCAATGCTATTTACTATAATAAAAGAAGGTGTATCAAAAAATCCTTGTGAATTAGCAAGTTTGACATCACTATCGATAAATTCCTTATATGTTTGAGCGTCAAAACAAGAGTTGAACCGTACTATATCCAGACCTGGTACTTGAGATGCAATCTTTTTCAAGTTATCTTCATTCGCCCATCCTGAATCAATACCCTGCTGATACTCATATAATAATCCGTGAAATTGCCAGAACTTTCCCTGTTCGTTAGTACACTGAGCTGCTAGGTGAGCACCCATGGAATCAAATCCTCTATTTGGTAGGTGTTTGAAAACTAAGGCTACTTGTCCTGTTTGAATATATGTTTCATTAATTAGGGGCTCGGTATTTTTTACGTACCTTGCACATAAATGACATTGAAAGTCACTAAAATCGACAATAGTAATAGGAGCTGATAAATTCCCCAGATATGGCGAACCTTGTTCGATTAGATTGGATAATTGAAATTGTGATTCTGTCGAGTCAGTTTGTGCGATTACTACTAACTTGCCAGCATCTTCAAAAAAGAAATAAATAGCCTGGTGTGAGAATAACAAAGTACCAAATGCAGATACTGTCATGATCACTGATGTAACTGATCGAAGATTCATTCTAAGATTTCCAACCCATGATACTCCTTCAAGTTATGGTATTTTTTACGTAGATGATATATAGCCATTTCCTTTAACCATTCAAGTTTGGGTTAACAGTGATAACAGTGGTACAGAAGATGAAATAATTAATTTATTGCTGTGCAAGAAGAATCTGAGGAATTAGTTTCCAAAGAATCATTGAAAATAGATCTATCTAAATGAATAGATTAGCTATCGGCGACTCTTCTTACAGATATTTCAGCATCCTTGCTATAATTATTTACGCCTTAAAATCATTATTTATTCTTGAAGTGTACATTATGATCCATTGTGTACTCGCCTATGTGTTGTACATGCTTGCTCGGCAGTTTTTAGCTCACTAGTACAGGTGTGTCTCCCGATTTGTACTAAATCCTTCCCTACACCCGATGGTAGCAGCTTTTATTGATGCCAGGAGTGAAGAGCAGATAAGGGAAACCAATATTAAATAGGATTCACTTAAGCAGCAACCACTAGCTGATTAGCCCCCAACTATGCGCTATGGCTGCTTGTCTAAATGTACACATTATCTTTGACCAGGTTCCCTAACTTTTCTAATGCTGCCGTAAGCGGTTGTTGTGTACTATAGATGAACAACGTGTGTTCCCCTGATTTGTTATCAGGCCAATATTCTCCAGGACAGTAATCACATGTTGCATATGCAAAATTATATTCACTCAGTATATCAAATCCATCCATACTAAAAGCATCTCTATAATACTGAAGCGAACCAGGATGAGATCCACCGTCATTATCCTCAGTGTTTTCGACCTGATTAGTTGGAGTGTAGAATCCTCCAAGTATGAGATCACCTTCAGATGTCTCATTATCTAATACTGTTATTCTTGATTCCTTTGTGTCATAGGACTTGTCAATGATATTGTAGATACCTGGAGAAGGAAGTACCACTGGTTCGGAACTTTGTGCATAGTCTAACTGGCCAGTACTGTATACAGCATTACCAGTGCTATCTTGTATTTCAATAGTATGAGGATTTGGTGTATCCCAGGGAGCGTCAGCATGTAGAAAGACAATAGATGTTCCATTTGGAACTATCAAATTGGTCGGGACATAGTACGAGTTCTTGTCAGATATGAGCTTATGTTGCTCATCAGACCAGTTCTCATGCGCTTCATTGGGAATGAGAATCACAAATGTTCCTGCTGACCGAGGAACCTTCATAGACTCTGATATGTAGACCGATTCAGCACTAGGAACTGAGGTATTTACCATTGTTGGCAATGAAGGGGATGCGTGTACAAATAACATCAAATTACCTCCATAGAATAGGTGAAATGAAAAAACTACCGCTGAAATTACGACTATCGATGCTTTCACATTCATCATGAATAAATCGTAATTTACCAGAATATTATTCTTTTTATGGGCCCTTCAGCAATTGCCATCGCTTCATTTTTTAGTTCGATAACTTGGGACCAAATCTGTGCAGTCACGACAACTTTATACCCTTTTTGAACTACGGGAATCTGCCGCACTCTTCAAGAAGGTGTTTAAGAACGTCAAGAATCCAAGAATGTCAGCGTATCCTGCCATTGTGCAGCTCCTTACCTATCCAAGTTGCGATGCGTATATCTCGAAGGACTAGGGGTGATTATATCTCGAAGGACTACCGCGAAATATATCTCTGTGGTCGAATGAAAAGTGTTAACACGTCATCAGTATGCGTAAGAATAAGTTGTCATCAAAAAAAGAGCCAAATGGAAAAATAGAAGGGCTAGGCTTGTATCAGCTAATTGAAATTAGCCTACCGTCACCTTCCCAGTCATCCATGGATGAAGTGTGCAGTAATAGTCAACCGTGCCAGGCTCGGAGAAAGTATGTTCAAATGTTATTCCTGCTTGTATAAACCCAGAATCAAACTGGGGTTCTGAATCACTACTTGTTTCTGAGGGAGGTCCGCCTTGAGTCACCGTATGTATAGTATTATCATCATTCATCCATTTGACTGTACCGCCTGTAGTTATTTGCGTTTCTGGAGGCACATAAAATTGGCCATTGTTTTGATCTGATGATCCTTTCGCAATCGAGACTTCTGTGGGAGCTGATTGTGCATGTACTTCTCCTATACGTATCGATTGGATCAGCAAAGTACCACTAGACATTGCAATCAATAACATCACTACACAGACTCCTAATTCGTTCTTGTGAGTTATTTGTGTACCCATCTCAGTAGAAAATGTATTTCTGATATTCATATAATTCTACCGCTAGCTGCATGAAGGCTACCTAGTTTTCAGATTACTTACTGGATGGATTTACGACCTGCTCTCCATCCATAGCAAATTGGGATTGTGTAAGCATAAGTTTTTTAGCAAGGCCCGAGATTCACGTCCCTATTCTTTGATACAGTGGGGTTCTAAAATAGAAGCCCGACACTTCCTACGAAGGTATACACCATAGCTGAGAGGATGTTATGCAAAAATATTGTGGGCGCGAAGTATGTCTTTAACATAGATCAGTTAGCTCCTAACTCGAGCTGACCGTTCTATCTAACCACTGGTTATTGTAGATTCTATCTATCTAACCACTGGTTATTGTAGATTGATAGGATTCTCTCGATCATCGGAATCATGACGGGTTCCATGTGTTTTAATAAATCTTAATAGATCATTGAAATGGTGATCTTCTACCATATAGTAATTCTTCAGATTTTCAATTGTTTGGTCATCATAATGACTTTTTACTATTCCTTTTTTCTTCTCCGTTCTCAATAAATCATTATGAAATTAAATAAAATAAAAAACTATCGGATAATATCTCGTATATTTAGTTATATATCTCGTATATTTAGTTATGTAAATTTAAAGTAGCCCAGGAATGGTATTGGTATTTCTAACTAACTACTTTATATGGGTGCTTCTCAAATTTGTATAGGTATATTCAAATATATCATAGTTATAGTTCAACTAAGGAAAAGGAGACACCAGTATGGGAAAGAACAGCTATGAATGTGTTGATGAGAAAATAGATAGCAATAATTCAGAAATGGATGATGATAACGATAGAGCTGGCGATGCTAGTGATAGTAACGTGAAAGTGGGTCATGCAGCAAGAAGTATTGGGACATTAGACGACGGAACTACCGCATTTATGCAGTGGTTAGAATCAATGAATAAGCAGTATGAACCTAATTATTCTATGGATATGCCCGTCATTTTAAGGAAATTTATCAAGGATAAACGTACAATATTATATGATAAGAATTTAGAATCTGAAATAGATGTTGAAATTATAGAAGGTGTTCCAATTTGTAGATACTGCAATTTAGATGATTGTTTACATGTGGGATTTACTATATCATTAGAACAGATGTGTGAGGATCGCGTTAGTAATCAAGAATTATCGGTAGATGAAATTTTTAATAACTAAACGCTCTTTTCATGGATTTCAATGAAAAGTTAGTATGGATTTCCGTCACCTATATCAACAATCGAAGTACCTAACAAAACAGATTGGACGGACAAATCATCTTCGAATTAATCAGTAGTACCGGTTTCAATTTCACTTAGCATTTCTATCTACTAGACCACCAATATCACAGTAGCATTTTCTATACAGCAATAGAGGTAGATACCCGTTAACACCAATAGTGGTTCAGATTATTCAGAAATTGATGACGCCATGAAATATAATCCAGTCACATATCTCTTCTCCCCTAAATCAGGTTCAGGAGTAATCACAGGCAGTGGCTGTGGCAGGCTTGGTAATGTCTTGAACTATGAATATACCTTGTATTCGACCATAGACTATATTACCTGGTCTCCTAAAACAGACATCAGCACACATTTCTCTAACCTCGACTTTATCATTAAATTTGCCTTTTCCTGAATTGGATGCCTCAACCAAGCATAAGCTCAGAGTGGAGGAGAGAGTTCTACCAGTATACGGTATTTGGCGAATACGTAAGAGATCTAATTTACAGGTACAGTCTGACCCCACATAAGATGTCGAAATACTTTTCCCCAAATATGCCATTTGATGAAAACATTAAATGTGTTGGCCGCAAAATATGGTTGGATTATGTAAAAAGGTGAATACAGAATAATAGTTAGTAGTAAGATTGACGGTGAAATCAAGAATTCCTTTGTGTGTAGAGGATGCTATTCACATGATTCATTAAGTCTAACAAGATGCATGATAGATAGAAACCTATGTGTTCAATTAGTTAAGTGTGTTAGATGCGGGCTTAGAAGGAGAGAGGTATGGCGAAGTCGCCCCTGCGGGAAAAGGAAAGAATAGGATTGACAATATCGGAAACCGTGTGAAAGACAGAGGAGAATTTGGTGTCCAGACTCGAACAAGAATATCGTGAGGAATCATAAGTTTGGTCAGTATTTTCATCAATTTATAGAAGGAAAGAACGATGTAATGTCCAACAATCTTATGAACATAATTGCAAATGTCATGGAAGTCGAAGTTACAGAAATCGATGATGAATCAGGTCCTGAAACCATTGAAAACTGGGATTCGTTTCGTGGATTAATTTTATTCGAAGAACTTGAATCGAAATTTGATGTCAAGTTTACTCTTAATGAATTGCTAAAAATTACAAAGATAAGAGATATAAAGAATGTATTGGCGATCCGGGGTGTTTCAATAGATGAATGAAGAAATAGTAATATTATTGAAAAATGTCTAAATTGGTTGCCACTGGCAGGAGTACACTGAACACGTTTGTTAATAATAGATTCAATGAGAATGCATGAATAAAGGGCAACTATGGCCTCATTATCCTCATTATCCTAATAATATTGACGGTCCAAGGCAATGACTTGAATAGGCCTACACACCTTGCAATTTATATGTGTAAATCTTTTAATGCACTATTGTGCAATGGAGACTTTATAGACGGGAACTTTAGGAGGTGGGAAAGATGAATTTGACTCCCCACAGTAGGCTCATCTGTACATTCAGACAACATTGCGTGAAATTCACTGGTCATCTACAAGTTTATTTTAAAACCAATACTTTGAGCAGCCCATCTGCCAAGAGTTTTCCAAATTCGTCCCTGATGGTCGCCTTGATGGTAATAATTCGGGTAGATTCGCTCTTGCCTATGATTATGCCATCAACGATGACGTCCTGGTTCAGATAGCAAGGCGAAAGATGTCTGCCAGAATAGGAAAGTAGGAGCCCATTCTCTCCAGGGAGATGCATTCCTACCAAGCGTGAGAAGAAGGATCCGATAAGCATACCGTGGCATATTCTGTGCTTGAACTCAGTTTTGCGAGCATGCTCTTCGCTCATGTGGATTGGTGCATAATCCCCGGTAATTTTTGCAAATTCATTGACCATAGATTCCGTAATATTGACTCTGAAAGTTTTCCTAAGCCCTTCCTCGATATCTTTCAGTGTGTATTGTGAGATGGTAGCTTCATCCATTTAACGACGCACCGCGTACTGATAGTATGTTTTTTATGTCCTTTATCTTCTTGATGTTTAATAACTCATTAAGAGTAAATTTCATACTAAATTTCGATTCAAGTTCCTCAAATAATATCAATCCACGGAATGAATCCCAACTTTCGATTGTTTCGGGTCCCGACTCATCATCAATCTGAGAAACCTGTACCTCCATAACATTAGCAACAATATACAAAAGATCGTTAGACATTAATCTTCATTTAGTTCAATATGACTTGTCTGTTTAATGGGTACGTGATAGCTATACACCCATTGTTCCCCTTCCTTTTTGAATCCAAAGTTTGGCAGGAGTTGTTCGCATGGTTTGTTTTTTTTCGTCGGTATGAATTCAGCTTTGACTTTTTCGACTCCTACTTCCTTCGCCTTACTCAAGATATATCCCAGCATCACGTCCTCTATGCCTCTCCCCATTACTCTGCAACTTAACAGAAAAGTATCTATGATCCATTCTTTTTCTGCATAGTTCTTGTTAACAATGTATACGCCGGTAATACCATTATCGCCAAATTTGTCCATGGTTTGCGCGCACCCGACCCATTTCGTTTGATCATGAGCAAACATTTGGACATCTTCTTCTTGATAGCGACGCGTTGTAAGATTGAATTGATTGGTCTTGAGTGTGAGCTGAGCTATTCTCGGAATCGTGAAACCATTTGCTTTCTTCATTGTCACCCTGATTTCCAATTGCTTAAGAAAATCTCCCAAATTCGAAGCAGAATTCTTTAATACAATCCTTTTCTGTTCCTGTTTGTACATCTCACCTCTATTTCTATCTTCACTAGTCACGGTGAGGGTGTTAAAATCATTAATTCTCATCAAGGCTGAGGCGTACAAAGACGGATCATCTGGCAGGTTGACCGTCATAATCTGTGGTATGGCCTTTAACATTAATTCCCTATTTATGGGATCATCATCAAAATAGGCAATGCTCTCTAATCCAATGTTTAATTCCTCCGCTATTTCTTTCATATTAGATATTTTGTCGTTCCAGTTTATTTTCATAGTTGCAAAATTTTCTTCCCGTAGAACCATGTACGGATGTTCTCTAATAGCTCTTAAAGCCTCATCTTCATTATTTCTGCTATTAATGGCAAGAATTATTCCTCTTTGATAAAGTGCTAGAAGTACACGCTGAAATTCCACGAAAGCCATGCCAGGTGGTTTTAATGAAAGGTCAATTCGATCAAACCCATCCTCTCCAATTATACCACCCCATAAGGTGTTATCTAAATCAAGTACTATACACTTCCGATTTACTCCCAGATTCGCCTTGACATATCCCATTAGCTCCTCAGCTAGGTGGGGGATATGACTCAAGGAGACCTTGATATCCCCAACAAGAAGCTGTCGATAATCTAATACATTGACCTCGCCGTATTTGGATACAAAGGAACTGAAATCGAATATGAATACTTGGGGGTCGCTTCTGAACGCATCAGACAACTTGGCGTTGAAATCATAAACCATTTCCTTGAGACCATATTCAGACTTTCCTTCACAGATCCCGTACGGTGAATATGTCGGTATACTGCAATTCGTCAAGACCAATTTTGAGTCCGTTCTATTTTTGAAGGTTCGGATCAAATTCGCGAAATCTGCAACGCGCTTATCAATGTAACTTCTCCTATCGTTGACAGGTGTAGCATAAGGGGAATAGAAAAGAGTAGACATGACAGTCCTAGTGTCAATAATCACAAAAGTAATATCAGGAGAAAATTCATACAATTTACTCGATTGATCGAAAATATCTTGATTGTACTGTCCATATCCGCAAATATAAGTCGAGCAAGTAATGTCGCTTTCTGCACATTTAACTCGAAGGGCTTCTTCTAAGCCATTGATTGTAAAGCTGCTAAGAATAGCCACTTTGATTTTCTTTTGGAAAGTCCGTCCCTTGATAGACTGTGCTTTCGCTATGAAGTACGAAAGGTTAGGTTCCACCTGTGACTGCATTGACCTGATTGATTTACGTCGAATTCTTATATAGATTCCGGAATAATTGACTAGGAGATTGGTTCTATGTCAATACCGCTTTATTCAGAACTTTAAAGCGGAGATTATGGTCTAACTTGCACATAATTGAATAACTGAGGGTTAGATAGAAGTTTTTTTAAACAAAATCATTTTTAAAAAGCTCTTGCCTATTAGATTAAACCAATCGGTTGATGACCATAGAAACAACTTTGCTGAATTGTGAATCTTGTTACTTGTCAGCCCATTCCACTTGACGACTAATAACCTATACTCTTGGCTACGGTCGTTTCAGGTTTCACAAATGTATCTGCTTGAATATGCCTTCCTGGCATGATTATGACAGATGTGCTAATAGTACAGTTGTTTCCAACAAGTGCTCCAAAGCGGTCTATCCCAGTATCTATTGATTTGCCTTTCTCGATTTCGTATGATATTTTTTG
>JBAUMZ010000128.1:0-3088 GCA_049578985.1 Nitrososphaeraceae archaeon | reverse complement strand
AGTACGAATAATTCCACTTTTGTTTTTACTAAATATCTGAGGAGACATGTTATTGAACCAATGTGCTGAGACAGCAATTTGAAATCCGCAACAAGGCTTATAATCCGAACTCCATACTTACATACCGAATATGATGAGAAGTATTTTAGATTTCGATGACTCGAACTATTATGGTAAAAAGGTGTTGATGAGGGTGGATTTCAACGTAAGTATAGACGACGGCGTAATCGGTGAGGATTATCGCATTAGAATGGCTATTCCGACTATTGAATATCTTACTAAGCGTGGAGCAAAATTAATTCTGATGTCTCATTTAGGTCGCCCGACGAGTTTCGAGAAAAAATATTCTCTACGACCTGTCACTGAGAGACTTTCAGAAATACTTCCCGCCAATAAAGTTAAATTCGCCAATGACTGTGTTGGGAATGTAGCAGAAAAGGAAATAGACGCTATGAATAAAGGAGATGTTCTTTTATTAGAAAATCTTCGCTTTCATGAATCAGAGGAACTCAATGATCAGGAATTTTCTAATCATCTTGCTGCACTGGGGGATTTTTATGTCAACGATGCGTTCAGTACTTCTCATAGAAAGCATGCTTCAACCTACGGCGCCGCTTCGCTTTTTGATAAGAGAGCAGCTGGGTTGAACCTGAAGAGAGAGGTTGAATATTTGTCCATGATAAGAGATAATCCAATTAAGCCGCTGATTCTTGTTATAGGGGGAGTCAAGATAAAGGACAAAATTGGCGCACTGGAGAATTTGTTACCAAAAGCTGATAAGCTTCTACTCGGAGGAGCAACTGCATATACATTTCTGCTTGCAAATGGATCAAAAACCGGAAATTCACTTATAGATAATGCACATTTGGCATGGGCATCTGAGGCTCTATCTTCCTACGGTGAAAAAATAATGCTACCTATTGATCACATAGTGTCTTCTTCAATGAACGACAGTTCTTCGGCAGTAGTGGTAGAAGGAGATATTCCTGAAGGTTCATCGGGGTTTGATATCGGGATTCAAACCGCTCAAAAATACTCTTCAGAGATAGGAGGAAGCAGATCTGGTACTATATTTTGGAATGGCCCTATGGGTTCCTTTGAAATCCCGATGTTTGCAAACGGTACTATAAATATTGCAAAAAGCATGGCCCTTGCGTTTTGGCGTGGTTCTAAGACCTTAGTTGGTGGGGGAGATACCCTTCAGGCCATGAAGATGTCGGGTGTTTCAGAGGGAGAAGTTAGTCATGTATCCACAGGTGGTGGTGCAACTCTTCGATTTCTAGCAGGTGACTCGATGCCAGGACTAGAGGTACTTAATTTAAATTAAAAATATGAAGAGTAAAGAGCACGAGGTGAATGAATAGCCATAATACAGCTCACGTTCGACGTTCTTGCAAGAACCTTAATTCTAATGAAAATACTATGTTAAATAAATTCAATCTAATAGCGACAACCTTTCGATATAGAGAATCTGATGCCATAGATGAGGTGCTGGATTTGCTTGATGATGTTGGAGACTCTGATGCCTTTTTTGACGTTACAAATATTTCAGGCTTAATAACGGGTAATACCCGCTTGGACCCTCTTGAGGTAATCGAAAAATTCAAAGGTATAATACGTTCCGAAGACTGGCGATTTAGGTATGTTTTGAGGGTTATTCCAATCCAATCCGTTACAAATTCGAACCCGTCTGAAATTGCAACGGCGGCCATTGATTTGTTCAAAAGGAAAATATCCTCTTCTGATTCCTTTAAATTGTCAGTCGAAAAAAGGCACAATTCTTCCCTAAGGTCCTTAGAGCTTATACGCACTATTGCTAGGGAAATACACAATCCGGTGGACCTAGATGCCCCAAGCTGGATAGTACTAATAGAGATTTTAGGGAACGTAACAGGAATATCCGTGTTACATCCTGACCAGATTTTTAACTCTACATTCGAAAAAAGAGATATTGGAACCAATTCCTACATATAGTCCTTTAATTGGAATGTATGCAGATTAGCAAGACTCGCATTAACTCTTCATTTTATCTACTTTTTCCAATGCAGAGGTATATTTTGTTTCCTTCCTCGCAACGTCTCTTGATAGCCTAGTAAATACAATTCTCCCGTTGAATCTCTATCATAGTAACACACTGATCGATTTGTCTAGTTTTCACAAGATCTGGCAGGCAGGCAGATAGATTACTTCAGGTTGACTAGTGGACAGTTGATTTAATACTTACTGACAGATATCATCAGGATAATGGAGGTAATATGTGATACCAGCTTTATGATGGTCCTCGGTTTCATCCCGTTGCAAAATATTGAAAGTATTGAATCATTTCTAGGTAGTCTGCATTTCACTGTTCCTAATAAAGTAGCTGACGAATTAAGACAGTTAGAACGGCATTCTGGTCCAAAGCGATCAAGGATGGCTAGGGCAGCTCTATCTTTGATAGGGTCTAAATTCAATTTGATTAGTCTTCCCCCATCAAAGTACGCCGACGAGGCCATCATAAAATATTCAAGTAGTCATAATTGTGCCGTAGCAACAATTGATAGGGAACTTAAAAGCAGGTTAATCAAGAATAAAGTTTTGGTTATAACATTGAGAGATAATAAATTAATTATTGGTAACCCTAAAGATTAAGCAGTACTAAATTCGCAGAAGAAAAACGAGTTACTTTGACAGTTGTGCGACCTACTAGTACTATACTGCCTAAGGATATTGACTACACCCAGGTGTACAAATTTAGCTTGAGGGCGTCGCGTACATAATCTGTTGGTTGTTATCACATCAACTGCAGTTTTGAACAAAGCCTATGGAAATGAAAAAGATGCAGACGTACGAGAAAGGATTTTGCTGATAAGACGAGTCAGAACCTACCAGCATAGCTGAATTGGAATTCCTTAGATCTAGGTGGTGGGCTTACAAATGGCTCAAGAGATTTGATAATGGTGGTTTGGAAGGATTAAAGAATAAGCATAGAAGTGGTAGGCCTCCAGAAATGTCAGAAGAAACATCTGGTATGATAAGAAGAGAGTTATCAGAAAATCAATCAGGATGGATGGCTAAAGAAGTTATGAATTTGATACATGAAAGAACA
>JBAUMZ010000127.1:0-25303 GCA_049578985.1 Nitrososphaeraceae archaeon | reverse complement strand
ATCCAGACGTATATCGATGGAGGAAATAATACAATTTCAACCAGACAAGATAGTCCTTATGCCATGTGGATTTGATCTCAGCAGAACATTACAAGAATCCAAGGTATTGAAGAATAATGCCGAATGGGCTAATCTTCAAGCAATTCAGGAGAATGAAGTTTATGCAGTGAACTCCACTGAATATTTTAGCAAACCGGGCCCAAGAACAATAACTGGATTAGAAATATTGGCGAAAATAATCAATCCTGCTCGGTTTGCAGATCTTGTGGTACCGTATAACTCATTTGAAAGAGTGGCAAATCTGTATACTAAATAATGACAGATTGGCATTCATTGCTTCTGAAAAAAGGTTGAGGGAAAATTACATCCTTTCTATAACGTGTTGCTATGAAGGAATTCCCTCAGAAGTACCTTGCATACAGGTATAGAGACCAGTTAGGAGAATTTTGATGGGCTTGCATCAGCATATTTCGGATCGACAATATCTTCACCCTTTGCCTTCTCGTCTGCTTTTTCAACAGTTAGCGAGAATCCAATCCTTTCTTTAAATTCCTTGTTTATTGATTCTATTCTTTCCGATAACCACCGGATATCCTTGTCTTCTAACTCTCTTTCTTTTCATGATCCTCTTCTCAATTTTTTGTTCTTCTAGTGTGATACTTGAAATGAATCTATTATGCGCAATATCATAACTGGCATATTCAGTGAGAATATTATCCTATCAATATTATTTGAGTCCTATGATACTAAAAAGTAATTGGTACCTACTGAATTGCCACCTAAAGGGATTAGATATTTGAAGATATTCGCAGAAATCCACGGCGATTTGTGTCCAGTTTGTACGGCAGATAATACCACTCTACAACCATGATAACCTGGCTATAAAGGATCTTATGTTTAGAACCAATTATCGAAGACGCGCCTCATCTATGTGGAATGCACTAGAATGGTGCCTATGATAATTCATACTGTTGCTGCAATGATAAGGAAGTTTATGGTTGACAACAAAATTGAGGAGAAATGTCAGTTAGTACGCGTAGCTCGTCAGGAGTTCGTGATTAATGGTCAGATGCATAGCTTACCGTCATGTCCTTCAACAGTTGATTTCGGAATGAGATATTCTCTCCACCTCGATGTACCAAAGCTAATTAGCACGAAACTATCGTTGTATTCATCTGAGGCATTGCCGCATGCCGTATGTAAGTCCTTCTTTTGTCTTAACTAGAACTTTAGAATCACAGATTGTTCTCCAGTCGATATTTGTAGTAAGAACAAGTAGCCTTGTCAAATATCTCCCACTGAAAGCGCATATTCCATTACGTCCATCAGAATACTGCTCAGGTCATGATATTCCCTTCATATCTTATACTACTAGATATGTTCCAGAATACGATCCCGAAAGTCAGTCCTCCAATAGGTTTGTTTAAGCGATATGAATTTCATGGAGCTGTATACCTAGGTGTTATAAGGTAAGTCTGATGTTAGCAATGCGTAATCGAGATATAAAAATAACAACTTATCTAAAAAATGATGAAAATTGTTACTTGTATGGAAAGAGAAATATCGATGGCATTCCTTAATTCCTTATTGTCATCCAATTCTAAAACCAAAATAACATTCTATGGAGGCATTCATGAAATTGGTGGAAACAAATTTTTGGTAGAAGACAAAGGAACTAGAATCTTTTTAGATTTTGGGATGCAGATTAGTAAATTTAATCAATACTTTGCCGAATTTGTCAATCCCCGTATTTGCAATGGAATGGGTGATTTGTTTGAATTCGAATTGTTGCCAAGGCTTAAGGGCTTGTACAGAAAGGATTATTCAAAACATATGGGTTTTGATGGAAGTGAAGATACAGAGTTTCATGCTATATTGCTCAGTCATGCTCATATTGATCATGGAGCGTACATTCATTATCTAAGACCCGATATTCCTGTATATTGTTCAGAAGCCACAAAATTAATTATGCAAGCTTTACAGGATACTGGTAGCACCGGGGAATATATTACATGTGGGGAAAACTTCCGGGTTTACAAAAATAAGAAAGGAGAATTGAGCAGGTGTAAAGACGAAGACTATCAAATCCCACGTAACATCGAGATTTTTCAAGATTCAAAGCCTTTTTCTATGTCGGAAGATTACGATAGAAAGCGGTTAATTGTTCACAAGAACAAACAGGTTTGGGGATAGAATCCTAATGCTGTAGTGAGGGCTTGGCTTTCAATATTCCTGAAGATAACATTGATTGAGCTATTGTATTAAACTGTTGTTGATCGGTTGTCTTCGAAAGACCTATGATAAGTTTTTCCATCATCGACTGTATTACATCAAATTTTTCTTCCAGATACTTGAGTTTATCTCCTTTCTCCTTCTGTTCTTGAATAGTTTCACTATAAGCATCATACGTTAAAACCATCCTGCATTTGGCACAGAACTTTGAGTCTGGTTTATTAGGTTCACTACAGTTAGGACACTGTTTTGATCTCAGGGTATCAGACTGAACTTTATCCTTAGTAATTATGCCATACGCGTCTAATATGCTATCGCTTGACTCGTTCCCAAAGTAATGCAAATACTTTAGGTGCATCTGACTCCGAAGGCTCCATCCAGCATGCATACGGAACACATGTTCCTTTAAGAATAACGATTTTTGGGTCAATGCACTATGCCTTCTAATATATGGATTCCATGGCTTTTTCAATAGTTCCTTTATCTTTTTTTAAGCTTGTCATCTTCTGCAACATTCGGATCCTGAAGCAACATTGGAAATATTTGTTTTTTATATCTATCATAAATCTTATAAAGAGTAATTACTCCAATTGATCTTCCTCGGCTCTTTTTAAATCCGCAAAACAATATGGCAGTTTGATTGCTAGGACAAGGATGCTCATGGTCGACATAGTCCTTGATATAAGGAAGAGCATCAATCAATGGAGTATGTCTTGAACCTGTTTTCCCATTTACTAGGATCTCTGCATATTGCCTATTCCCTGTAGATTCATTCTTGAACATTATATCTTTAATATGTAATTTGAGTAGCTCGTGCAGTCTGCAACTGGTATCTCTTGACATAGCATGAAAGCATCTTATCCTCTTTGAAGGGCAGTATTTCAAAAACAGAAGGTCGTCTTCTACTGTCCACAAGTCTGAGGGCTTGTATATTGATTGCCTTCCTCTTTAATAGCGATATATTTTCAATTACGTGTGGTTTTGGTCTTTTAGAGGGTTCCATATCCTGATAGTACAGCCATTTGAAAAATCTGGTGAAGTATGTTAATCTAAGATTGTAACTACCTATCCACTTATGCAGGATATCATCGGAATCGTGTTTTCTTATACATCCTCTCTTCTCACGTCTTTAAATGGTTTATTGCACAAAAACTCGGAAAGCAATTTCAAGGACGATATGATAGTACGTCGATAATTGTTAGATAGACTAATTTCTGTCCTAATAGATAAAACATATTTTGATATGATCAGTGCGTTATCTGGCGAAATCCTTGTTTTCAGGTGTTCCAAAAAGTGTGGCTCAAGCCCTTCTGTTGCTAGCTGTAATTTTTGTTCAAAGAGAGTCATTCTTTGTTGCTGCTGCATTTTCTTCCTGACATGTTAAATTCTTTTGGCTTTGTCTGACAATTCTAATATGGGAACGCTTCAATATCATGTGTTAATCTATACTTGTATATAATATAGTATTTGAAACAAGATAATAACATTCTAATATTGCATATTATAGCTCGGAAATGTACCATAATTAATCATCAAGAAAAGAGAAAAAGGTAAATCTTACTTGCTCATAATTTAAGAAAGATGGGTTTAGATCTTAAACTGCTTGTATCACCCAGACCTATTTTTACAACGGAATTATCAAGTAGAGTAATTGCTGTGGATGCCTATAATACCATTTACCAATTTCTTTCCACAATTAGGGGTCAAACTGGAGAATTACTTACGGATAATAAAGGAAATATAACCAGCCATTTGAGTGGTTTATTTTATCGTAACATAAATTTGCTAGCTGAAAATCTAAGATTGATATATGTTTTCGATGGTAAGCCTCATCATTTAAAATCAAAAGAAATCGAGAGAAGAAAACGTATTAAGCAAGAAGCCGTCGAAAAATACCAGGAAGCGATAACAAAAGGAAGATTTGAAGACGCAAGGAAATTTGGTCAAGCCACTTCCGTTTTAACACAGACCATGGTAAAAGAATCAAAAATAATCCTCGCTCTTTTGGGAATACCCGTGGTTCAAGCCCAATCAGAAGGAGAGGCAGCAGCTGCTTATTTGACCAAATCTGATAACGCTTTTTGTGCAGCTAGTCAAGATTATGATTCAATATTATTTGGAGCGAAGAGACTAGTACGCAATCTCACTATTAGCGGTAAGAGAAAAGTACCTAATAGAAATCTATATTTGGATATTCAACCAGAAATTATCAAACATGTAGACGTACTTGACAAAATAGGACTGACTCACGAACAGTTGGTAGATATTGGAATTTTAATAGGTACCGATTTTAATCCTGAAGGTGTAGCTGGAATAGGTCCCAAGACTGCTTTAAAGTTGATTAGAGAATATGGTAAATTAGAAAATATAGATAAAATAAGAGATAAAATAGTACAGATTCCTTATCAGGATATTCGCGACATATTTCTAAACCCTGAAGTTCCAAAGATCAATAATATTGAATATACTGATGTCGACTACAGTAATGTAGTAGATTTTCTTTGCGGAGAAAAAGACTTCTCTAGGGAACGAGTGACTGTAGCTTTAGACAGACTAAAGAAATCAATATCAAGCCGCAATCAATCTCTAGAGAATTGGTTCTAGTTTGTGTAGACTAGTTATATATCAAATATTCCTTCTACTCCAAGCACGAATATAATCCCAATCATCAAGCCGTAGAAGTTTTTCTTCTTTTTCATTTTGAATTATCGATCTCGTCTTTTCGATAGTTAATCATTGTTATTACCCTTACATTTAAAAAAATGTGGTAAATTTATATAATATGTAGGGGTAAATCAGTTTATCCAGATAGATGGTCAATGTAAAGAAAACTAGGAAAGGTAATGGTACATACTACTATCTTCAACATGCAATAAGAAGAGGATCAAAGGTTAAGACAAAACAAGTCTACTTGGGAAGAAAAATACCTAGTAATATAGAGGAAATAAAACGAAATCTCTTAAGGAACATCTATGAAGAAGAATGGTACCCCCTCCTTGATCAAATAAAAAAAAGATATTCCAAGGATATCAAACAGAGACCTTCTTCCTCTAGAATAAAAGAGCTAAAAATGTTTGCTGCTAGATTTACATATAATACACAAAGAATAGAGGGATCAAAGCTTACGTTAAGAGAAACGATCAACTTATTAGAAAAAGGACTAACTCCATCGCAAGAGAGGCCAGAAGAAGACGTACTAGAAGCCAGAGCACATGAAAAAGTATTCTATCAGATACTAGAATATAGCAGGAAGGAAAAAGTGGATTTATCTTATTCGTTAGTTTTAGATTGGCATTATGAATTATTTCACCAAACAAAATCAGATATTGCAGGTAAAATAAGAACATATCAAGTAGGTATCTCAGGTAGTGAGTTTAAACCACCTCTTCCAGTAGAAATTTATCCTATGCTTCAAGATTTTTTTAGATGGTATAGTAGAAATAAGAACAAAATTCACCCAGTTGAGCTGTCTGCGTTAGCCCACCTAAAGTTTGTGACTATACATCCTTTTTCAGATGGAAATGGGAGGATATCTAGACTTATTATGAATTTTATTTTATCTAAAAAAGGTTATCCTATGTTAGATATTAAATATGAAGGTAGGAATAGATATTATACAGCGCTGGAAAGGTCTCAAGTCAAGAAGATTGATAATACATTTGTCCAATGGCTTATGAAAAGATATGTAAAAGAATATGATCAATATCTTGAGAGGTTATACTAATTTTACGATGTTCGGCGATGAGGTCATCTGACCACTTATATTGGTAAAGACATTGTATGAAGGATTCATAATCACTCCTTATTCTATACTAATAACAACTGATATTTTTAGGAATGAAGCGCTAAATTTGAGTGAGTGTAGGCAATCTAGAAAATTGGTTTTAGAATCCTCTGCACATAGCAAAAGAGCATTATACTAGTGATATCATTGGCTACTTATAGATCGCTCTATAGCTGCACGGACATGGCATGATAATTATCGATGATATATTATTTTTCTAGTAGAATGATCACTTCTAAGATCAGATAATTATGATTGATGCAACAGCTATATATTTTAATTAAATACATACTAATGTAATTATCAGTAATAATAGAAGGTTCACATAAATATTTAGTTTACATGTTCTATTTGATTCTATTATGAAATACAGAAGCAGAACAGAAATTGTAGGTCTGATCCTAGAGGCTGCAAATGGAGGAGGAGCAAACAAGACAAAAATAATGTACAAAGCATTTCTATCATTTGCTCAGCTCCGAGAATATCTTACAATGTTGCAGGATAATGGACTTATTGAATATGAAGGTGGGAAGCAGACATATAGAACAACAGAAAAAGGAATGCGTTTACTACACATCTATACCAAGATGTATGAATTAGTACCACCACTTACAACAATGGATGTAACTGAAAAGGACATTAAAATAGAACATAATAGCAGTAGTAGTAATGGCAATGATAGCGACATGAACTTTGTAGTCAATGATAAAAATCATAATTAATTAATCATAATTAGGAAAGGGGTAAGCTAGATTCGGTCTAGTAGTAATCCGTACAGCTCAATTTTGTCCTCTGGCTATTTCTAAGCACTTTTTTGACCATATAATCCAAAAGTCCATAATTATATGCCTTAATAAGGCAACTTAACTTAAAAAATTGAAAAGTTAATTTACAATATTATAATATTTACGATATTTACGATCGAATAAGATTGCAAAAACATTGTATTGTATTATATTGTATCATTTACCTATTCTAAACATTTTAGTTCCGCAAGTAGTACAAATGCCCTGGGTAGCTGGTTTACCATTTTTCATTGTGACCTTTTTTTCATCTTTCATTAGTCTTTTTGACTTACACTTAACGCAATATGCTTCCATATTCATGCAGTAAAGAGCCTAGATAAAAGAAGTAGTGTATAAAATGATTGTCAGAAAGCCTAGCAAGACTTATCCTTTTTTAAATTATTGTTATGATACTATGATTTTAGATCTAATCCTAAGTATGATTATTCTTGAAAGTATTTGTAAAGATAATGATTATTTATATATTTAGTGCATAATACATCAGATAATTTGTAAATATAATTCATATAGCATGTCGTTGAAAATCTTTCTGAGTCATAAATATGTCAGGCTATTCGGTACGACATGTACGGTATACATCGGTATTAGTAAAGGTTCGAATTGCTATTATCTAGTAAAGAAAATGTTTCCAGATTTTATACTAACACATTTGAATGGAGAGATTATAGGTCAAAATGGCGTCCTACTGGTGGCTGTAGATGGAATTCACCACCACATTCTAAGCCAAAGCAGCAATTGCTATTTCCAATGCATCAATATGTTCTAATCAGGACTAATAGATTAAAGTAATAAAAATTAATTCCATCTACAAACGTAAAGGAAAACTACTAAATGAATTACTATCTATGGAAAGCAATAGCACAAGAAAACCCTTGCCGTATCATCGATCAAATTATTTGTGTGTTTATGCAATATTTTAAATTAGGACAGAAAACGAAAATAGTAAATATATGAATGCAAATGAGTTATTTGATAGAGTATTAAGTTTATTAAGAAAGCATCATGAATGGTTCAACAACTCTATCCCATTAATTGCTAGTGAGAATATACCGAGTCCAGCAGTAAGAGAGGCAATTATATCTGATTTCGGAAATAGATATGCGGAAGGATGGCCTGGCGAGAGAGTCTATGCAGGTTGTACGTATATTGATCAAGTAGAGATAATATGTAACGATTTAGCGAAGAGAGTCTTTGGTGCAGAATTTGCGGACTGTAGGGCAACATCCGGAGTAGTAGCAAATCTTGCAATATATTCTGCATTTGCAGATCCAGGCGACTACATGATTGCTGCATCTATACCCACTGGCGGTCATATTTCACATGGCAAGAAAGAACATTCTGGTACTGCTGGTTTGGTACATGGATTGAATATAGAGCATTATCCTTTCTCAAAGGAAGAAATGACCATTGATGTAGATGCAACAAAGAAAAAGATCGAAGAAATGGCTAGATCTGGTAAGACACCAAAGTTAGGAATGTTTGGAGGCAGTCTATTTCTTTTCCCTCATCCTATAAAGGAATTGGCTGACTTTATGCATGATTACAATATTCATATTAATTACGATGGGGCTCATGTGGCTGGTCTAATTGCCGGAGGTAGATTTCAAGATCCATTGAGAGAAGGAGTGGATACAATGACGATGAGTTCACACAAAACTTTATGGGGTCCCCAAGGAGGGATTATAGTTTCGTATGAGAAATACGCAGAATCTATAAAAAAGGCAATCTTCCCTGGTAATACTAGTAGTCACCATCTTCACCATGTCGCAGGGAAGGCAATTGCATTGGCTGAATCACTAGAGTTTGGAAAAGAGTATGCTACACAGGTAATCGCGAATGCTCAAAAACTTGGAGAACAGCTTGCAGGCTTAGGTTTTGGAGTATTAGGAGAAAAGAGAGGATATACCGAATCACATCAAATTGCTGTCGATGTTTCAAAGTTTGGTGATGGAGGAACCGTTGAAAAAGATTTGGAGAATGCAAATATAATTCTGAATAGACAACTATTACCTGGAGACATTAAAGCGGGAAGACATTATATGCATCCAAGCGGGATAAGGATCGGGGTTCCGGAGGTTACTAGGCTAGGAATGAAAGAAGATCAAATGATAGATATCGCTCATTTTATAAAACGAGTAGTGATTGAAAAGGAGGACCAGACTATTGTTGCAAATGACGTATCCAATTTTAGAAAAGAGTTTCAGAAAGTGCATTATACATTCGATAATATAACAGGTGCATATGAATATATTAGTCTAGTTAATAGATCTAAATAATAATAATAATAATATCAAAATAATCAATCGTCTTTAATTATTTTTATTATTATTCATGAATTCAATCAGTGTAGATTGTTCCTTCTTTTGCTCTCGAAAGATCAATTTCAATTCGGTTGTTAGAGATTCTACTCTATTACGCAGATAATCATTAATCTTAAATTCTCTACACATATAATGTGCAATATTGAGATATTTCTCAACAGAACCCCTTGTTACTGTTTGTAATAATTCATTTTCGCATCTAAGGCAATTACCACGCAATGGAATTCTACGATATTTTTCTGCACATTTACTACATCTAAATGTCTGAGAGGAGTAGGCTCTCATGTTGCCCATTATATCAGGTAGGATATGTGTAGTTAGTACCATTGATACTACTTCATCTTCATCGACTGCATTAATTAATCTTGCAGTAGATATTTGCATCTGCAACTTTTCATCCATAGTACTTAATCTAGAATACGCACTATGTTGAACATTTGTTGTTAATGATTCAGTGAAATGTGTAAACATATAGTTGAAAAATTGATCCTCTTTTCCAATTCTATTCTTTATGATCTCTATTTTGGAAGTAATATCTGCTGCTTTAGCTCTATTCCATGTAGCCTCGTAGAATTCTAGAGGATAAATAGAAGATATATCCATGTTGTGTGCTTGTCGCTGCACTTCATATGGTAATACAGTAGGCTGAATCAATAATGGAGCATCCATAAGTCCACCAATTTTATCAGGCAAAAAATCAAAAGAAAAATTCAGAAACGCATCAAGCAGAAGCATTATGGAGTCAGCATCACCATCGCAATCTCTTCGCTTTGCTGAATGCCATATGGGAGATGCTAGACATACTTGAGATTTTGTGAATCCGATAATTCTACCTATAATACCAACTGATGTGTGCGGAGCAAGGCCAACAATCAAATGACCTATCAAATCTTCAATAGTAGAAATGCCATAGTAAGGTTCTAGATGATATACTTTTACTAATTCCTCATCTACGAATTTGGCTACATTAACTAAATGCTCTGCGCAATCCAGAGGTATGACTATATCTTGCAGCAATAGTTCTATAAGCTGATCGGATGAAGTTAGATCTCTGTCAATATAATCCTTATTATATCCTAATTTCTTAATTTTTTCAATATTGGTCATTATCCAAACTGGTTTAAAATGTGTGAGTGGTTCATTGGTTGCATCGAATCTTATCGTTCCATCTTTAAAGGCATACAATTTATGTTTTTGTCGTAGCAATCCCTTCTCTAATAGTTCTGCCGATTTATTTTTGCTCATCAGAGCCTTGACTCCTTTAAAAGGTTCTGCAGCCTTTAAACCGAGTTTATGTTGAGCTTGCTCAATTACTTTACTCAAAGGAAAGCTAACAGGTGAATAGGGTTTGCCTTCCCTGCCACATCTACTACAACGATTGTTATTTCCATTATACAAGATCTGTTCTCTACATACTATACATAAATTACGAATAGGAGTGGATGATCCACATTTAGTACATTTTGTTCCTAATGAAGGAAATTTACAACTATTACAAAATCTATTTGCGATTTCTGTAAAAAAGGATGATTTGATCTTTGAAGCCTTTAGAATATCTCGAGTGGAGCCACCTTTCGAACCTATAGGGAATAAAACATGAACTGGAGGTTTCATTTTGCGTTCTGCAGCCTTTTCAGGACGGCCGACTCTTACTGCAATTGAAGAAGCAAATTTTGGCATCAATCGAATTCCAGAAATATATGAGACAAATTCTATTGTATTCAATGATTTGATATTATTATTAGCATAGAACTGTAAACCATATCTTTCTGTAAGGATGCTAGAATCTGAAAACAGGAGTCTCTGCAAAGAGTATACTTGATTAGGATTATCTATCTTAATATGATCTTCATCTACTATTAAATGATATACCCCAAGTCGCTCCAAAATATCTTTTAATTGAAAATTATTTTTAATCAAGAAATAGGAACACGATGCGTTGTTATTATTATTATCCTGAATATAGGAACAAAGTAGGTTTTCCTTTAGGAATAATACCTCATCCACACTAATATGTTCCCAGAAAAAAGAATATCTTGGACATAATGGTATGCCTAATATCAGGCTCATTCTGAATGCGTCTTTTACATTTGGTATGTCTTTGAATGATCCGCTCATTAGTTTAATCAATTGGGGATTAATTTCTGATCTTTGTAGGTTTGAAATACTTAAATTTGATAGATGGGAGTGTAATTCTTGAATCCATGCCTCTTCTACGTAAGACGCAGGAAGCAGCTCAGCATTATTTTCAAGAAAATCACCATAGCTTATAAGTATGTCGCCAAGATAAAGGATTTTTTCAACTCTTGGTCGTACAACTAAGGCATGTTCAGTAGTTCTTACTTGCAAAACACTACCATCATTGAGTCGTACTATGGGTGGATCTATATCATCTACCAGCGCTATTGTTGATGCTTTGCCTGGTACGTCCATTTTTATCTGCGTTCCTACAACTATCGCATGATCTAAAAGAACTGGGACTGCAGGATGAATTCCAATTGTTGCGAAGCCAGTATTATAACATCTGCCATATCTTAATCTAAATCCACCCAACCGCTTTGGCATAGAAAGTACAGGTCTTCCGGTAATAACTTCTGACATTCTGTGATTGGCCGCATCGTCACCATCACCAGTTTGTACTGCCCCTTTTAGATCTTTGAGCCACTCCCAGCCATCAAGGTCGAGAGCTTCGACGAGTTTAAGTAATTTTCTACTTCTGCCAATAATACCATCATTCATTACTCTTAATGCACCCCCACGTACCCTATCGGTAGAGATGCGCTTCATGTTTCTGTGACCTGCAACCTCTATCTGGTCGGTATCAATACCGTCAAGTTCTACGGGTAAACTTTTGATGCATTTAGTGACATCTTCGTCTAAAACCTTGAATTGGAAATTACCTACTTCGCGTTCATAAGTACGAAGTTCTTCTACAAATCGACCAGTTTCATCATCGTATGAGTTTGCGATGTATTCACTTATACCAACTACCTTTCGAGCGTGATCTGCTATTAACATAGTGAGCGCCGCTTCGGTTCCTCCAGCAGACCGTATTGGGCCAGCAAATGAGATAGAAAGGTAGGTACTACCATCAGAATTATTTTTAAGTTGAACATTGGAGATACCCTGTAACGGTGCCACAGTAACACCCTCTGTGACTACAGCTAAGCTCACCCGAACAGCATTATCAAGTCGAGCTCTAAGATCTCCCGCATCATATTCTCCCAAAGCAATTTCTTCGGCAATCTTGAGTGCAGCTTTTTCTTTAGTGGTTCGTTCTAATAAAGTCCTTAACCTACTTGCAATATCAATATCATGCATTTTTGCCACCCTATCAGCCAGATCGTATGCAACTTTAGACTCAATCGTGTTTGAAGTATCTAGACCAATTTTTCTTGCTTTCAATGCTAATTCATAAATTTGCTCGACTTTTCTAAGAATATCTTGTTGATAATTCATGTAATAAACTGGCATACGAGTATTCCTCAGACGAGTTATACCATCGCTAGTTATCGTCATTATTGCGTAATTATCATCTCCTTATTGAGCGTATAATGGAAGATAGTTTATTCTCCCAATCATCATCTTTCTCTATCATTGTTCCAACAACTATTATATCTGCACCTGCCTTAGCGATTTCCTTGGCTTTATCAGGAGTACGAACGCCACCACCTACGATCAAAACACCAGTAAATTGCTTTCGCACTGCTGCTATCATATCTGGAGGGATACTGTTAGCCGCGCCCGATCCGGCCTCTAGGTATAGAAACCTCATCCCTAAGTACTGCGCTGCCAACGCATACATTACTGCAATTCCTCTCTTATCAAAAGGGATAGACCTAGCTTGACCAACAAACCATGCTGTTGTATGTTCACCGATGACAAGATATCCCGTAGGTAATGACTCGATATTATATTTTTTAACTGACAAAGCCCCCAAAGCCTGCGCCCCAGTAATAAAGTAAGGATTCTCTGAATTAAGTAAAGAGCTGAAAAGAACTGCATCAGCCTTAGGTACAACTCCAGTTACATTACCCGGAAATAGTATTACAGGTATATTGATTTTAGACTTGATAGTAAAGACCATTTCTGCTAGTTCAATCTGATCTGTCGCTGATGAACCACCGATAAGTATTGCAGATGCACCTAGACTCTGAGCCTTATTTCCTATAAGTGCCGCATTGGTAGAGTTTTCTGAATCAATTAGTGGAAAGCACAGTGTGCCATACTTCTTTAACTCGTCTAATATGTAATTCTCGACCCTGTGTTCCACATTCTAACCATTCCTAGGCACTATATATCATTGCTTTGATGTCAGATCAAATCCATAAAGAATATTATTTAGCTATACCAATTTGTATAGTACATTGACCTCTAATGAAATACAATATAATGATATAATCAAACACATTATTACAAATTCTCTATTTACTGAACGCCAAATTTATATACTTTATAATAAATCCTCTGGAAGGAGTCCACCTAACAGAATAAGTAAAGGTGCGTATTATAGACAGCTCAAACAATCTGAACAAAAAGTCTCTGGAGTTCTTTATAGTCTAATTATCCTAAGATACCTAAATATGATTGATAAAGGGACATTTCAAACAATAGAAGTAATATTAGATAACACATCACATCTTATTGAAAGCATCAAACGTGATATAGTATCCCAAAATGACAGTCGTAATGTGATATCACTTGTCGATGAAATAATACAGAAACTAATTCATCAAAAATAAGAGTTATATCAATGATATATCACATCTAGATGTGATGTTTGAAGGCTATGACATGCATACCCTACTGTTGGTAGTAATTTCTTTTTTTTCTGGAGTTGCAATAGTCTTATCTTACAAGGCTGTAAAGTTCTTTAGGCATAATAATAGTTCCCTAAAAAATGCAATTACTGATAACAGAATAAAACAATATGCCGACAAACTGCATATATATGATAAAGCGATTGCAGATCTCAAAGTTAAGGTTGATATGTTAGAAATGTCGGAGAGATCTCATTTAATATCACGTGATATTGAAAGTAAAAAAGAAGATTCAGGACGTGATATGGATATGATATCACAAAATGGTGTGATTATTGAAGAGTCAAGGGAGAAAACTTCACCTGCATCTTCACAAACACATACTGACTTGGATACTTTAGAGCAAATATTGTTATGGTTAAGAGAGAAACCTATGACGACGAGGCATATTCATGAGCGAGTCGGAAAGTCACGCGAACACACATCCCGCGTAATGAAAGGATTATATAATTCAGGTTTTGTAATGAGGGATACAAGTTCTAAGCCATTTAAATATAGCATTACTGACAAAGGATTACGGCATTTACGTGATTTGCGTAGTGATAGTGATTTGAATGTCACAACTAGGGCTGAACAGAATCTAGAATCGGTATAGACCCTATTCTGCATTTGATTTCGGTGAATATTGTTAACATTATCTTAAATCATCATTAACACATTTTACCAGTTGCAACCTGTTAAGGAAAAATTATGAGAAGATGGGATTAAATCGTTTTCTAGCTGTTTGTTAATAACAAATCACAAAATGTAATTCAGATTAACTCTCCAGTGGAAATAAAGGGGTATATTTTGGGACGTTAACAATGTTAAAAATGTTATTAACTCTCCAGTGGAAATAAAGGGGTCTATTTTGGGACATTTTATGTTAGTGAAATACGATTGTAAACCAGCGTTAACATACAGTTGAATAATGTATGAACCCCCACCCCTAGATTTCTTTTGCAGTTCATATCTCATTATCTTTTATTTTTATTGATATATAATTAAGTTAAAAATTAATAATAATTGATTCTCTTGTTTAAAACCGTTTGTTAACTTGTTGTTAACACCTATTAGTTTAGTATCCTTCTTATGTTGGAAAGGAAAAACAGGGGTGAGGGTATATTTACATGATAGTGGGAATGATAAATAAATTTGAATGATGATAGCCTTGATAGTATATTTGATAAAGCTGCTTCAGGGACGTCGCTAGTCGTCAAAGATAGAAGAACATTAACTATAGACTATGTGCCTGACCGACTTCCATTTAGAGATGAAGAAAGTAAGACTATCGCACATACTTTATCTATTGTTTTGAAAGGATCCAGGCCATCTAATTTATTACTTTTTGGTAAACCAGGAACAGGAAAAACTGCCGTGGTTAAGAATGTCTTACATCGACTTTCTGTTAAGAGCGAGGAATTAGGAATAGAATTGGTAGTGCCATTTGTAAACGCAAAGAGTGCTAATACAGCATATAAGGTCTTACATGAAATTGCTGAAAAAATGGGTATTAATAAAGGAGAAAAAAAATTACAGGTCCATTTTACAGGCTTATCAATGGGTGAGGCGACCGATAGAATATTGGAATTTATTCAAAGAAGGAAAAAACTTTATGTAATTCTTGTCATAGATGAAATTGATTCATTGGTAGAAAAGAATGGGGATGATATACTTTATAATTTTACTAGGGCTAATGAGAGAATATCAACTGAATCATTCATTAGTCTAATAGGAATATCTAATAGTCTAACATTTAAGGATAAACTTGATCCTAGAGTTAGGAGTAGTCTCAGCGAGGAAGAGTTGGTATTCAATCCGTATACTGTCGAACAATTGCAAAGAATCCTTGCAGAAAGAACATTGTTAGCATTTAATGAAGACGTAGTTTCAAGTGCGGCTATTAATCTTTGTGCAGCTATGGCCGGTAGAGAGCATGGAGATGCCAGAAAGGCGATCGACCTTTTAAGAGTAGCAGCTGAAATTGCAGAAATAGAAAGAGCAAATAAAGTTGAAGAAAAGCATATTAGGTTAGCACAAGAAAAAATTGAAAAGGATACAAATTATGAAGTTTTGAGAAATTCAACAACACATACTAAAATGATAATCTTAGCAGTATTGAAATCAAGAAACGGTAACACTGGGGAAGTATATGAAATATACTCAGATATATGTAGACGTATTGAGCAAGAACCATTAACCCAACGTCGAATAACCCAAATAATGAGTGAGTTAGATCAATTAGGACTAATAACTAGTGATGTAATAAGTCAAGGAAGATATGGTAGATCACAAAAAATTAGGATCACCGTACCACATTCAACTGTGAAGGAAGCCTTAAAAGAGGATTCTATTCTCACAGGGTTACTTTCTATTGATTAAAGTCCATTATAAATGGTTGAAGTGTAGACAGATCAACTATAACTGCAACTCCCGGATTGGGTATAATGCCCATCGTTCTTTGAAAATTTGTCTGTCCCTGCCAAGTTCCAGAATTTACTATTAATGTTCCACGGTAATTTTGAGCATCTAGAACATGTATATGCCCTGAATGAAATATGTCCGGAACTTCAGTAATTACCATATGGTCTTCTTGTTCGGGCGCAATAGGAGTACGTTCTCCATAAATGGGAGAAAGATGCCTTGCCCTCAATAATACTTTCATTGCTTCCGCAGGCTTAGCATAACTTAGATCAGGGATCGTACCTATGATGTCATCTAGACCCTGTCCGTGGTACATTAGTACCTTTACACCATTCAATTCGATCAAACTGGGATTTCCAAGCATATTGAAATTTTGAAATGTGTAAAGTTTTTCAGAGTTTTGCCTAGGAATAGAAGGTTGTGGCAATGCTCTTCTACCCGGATCATGATTTCCAGGAATAACAAAAACATTAATGTGCTTAGGTATACGTGAGAGTAAGTCCATTACATGTGACATCTGACTATTAATATTTAATTCAAGTAATTCTTTGTCTTGATTAGGGAATATTCCTATGCCGTCGATTAAATCGCCACCAATGCATAGAAATTTGATCTTCCTTACAATTTCATCGTCAGCTGATGACATCCAATTCAAAAATTTCATAAATGCGGTTTCCATAAAATATTTACTTCCTACATGTAAGTCTGAGATTAATACCACGTAGGATTCAGATTTGGCTCTATTTGGTAAATGATCTGGAATATCAGGCGATATTATATTTTTTATAACGAAACTTTGGCTTTTCCTACCATTCTCTAATTCTAACATAACCATTTGATCTGTAGTAATCAACGATCCCTTTTTTTTTATATCCTCAGTCGTACCCATCGCATGTAAATCTCCACTAAAATCATCTATCATTATTTCTAATCCATGACGCTTGAACTGTCTTGACATAACCAAGCCAGCTACAACCATCGTTGGGGGGGATCCCGAAATTTGCTCATATCGCATGTATGGTTTCTGATTTCCAGTATCTGTCTTCTTTTTCTTCAGAGTTTTTACTCTTGTGATTCGTCTACTATCAGGACGTAAGGACAAGATGTGCATAGATTTTTCATATCTGCTTCTAAATAGCGAAGTATACCCTTCAACTCCTTCTCCACTATTAATTATGGGAGTTGGATCTAAGAGTACTCTGTATGATACTGGTTCTAATGTATCACTATTGCGTAGATGTAATAAATCTAATGATGAAGATGATGATGAAGACAATGATGAAGACTTACCGCAAGAACTGTTTTGATTTTGAGATTCTCCATTTTTAGAATGTTTATCAACGACCATTTTTATATCTTCTATCAGAATTATAGAATTATCTTTGCTAGTTACCTTGGCTTTAATAATGTCTTGAATGATCCTTAAAATATCTATATCAAGCCCTTTGAGCATTTCAAAAGCGTCAGGATGTATCTGATATCCTTTACTAATTGCAAAACATAGGGCATTGGATATTTCTGTTCCGAAATCCAAATTGTCCACCTTGACTATGAAAGCGCCATATTTAATTACATTTCTGTAACAAACAAATGAATAATAACTACAAATAATTATAGGAGCAAATACCCATACACTGAATTGCATCTTACCATCAAGAGACGTTTACTGTATCTTGCATTTGGTATAATCACTTTTCTTATCTCATATTATTGGGGTTCATCAATATATATGAGCGGCTCAGAAGTAAATGAGTTAAAAAACAGGTTCATGGATCAAATTAAAGATATTGATCAGATAGGGATATTCATTAATAATGCAAAGATTGCATTGGGTATGTTTGTTCCATTCCTAGGCGTAGGCCTAGGAATTTTTTCTGGTTTTTCAACAGGTATGGTATTTAATGCAATAGCAGCAACGTCTGCTAACCTTAATGATGTCTCACCTTTACTGATTCTTATTACTCCTTTCGGATTAATGGAAATTGTTGCCTATGGTCTTGCAATATCCAGAAGCGGTATGCTCTTCTATTCTTTATTGAAGAGAAAGTATTGGAGGGAATATCTTCTGTCTACTTTAGTAGAGATAGGAGTTGTAGTAATCTTACTCTTAAGCGGGGCAATAATAGAATGGGAAATGATCACTAGATTGAATGGATTATCCGATACTAGAATTAGCATTTAAACAAAAATTAGAACTTCCTATGGACGACAAAAATAATAGGTAAATTTAAATTTTAAATCTGACTTTCTCCACAAGCAGGGCAAATCCGCAACTTTTTGGACATTTTAGCTCCACACTCTACACAACATTTTATTGCTTCATCTGTTTCAGAACTGATGTCAACAGATTTATTTTCCACTGACATGTATGTGACAAAACTTCAAGTCTAAATTATATTTAAATCCATCTTGTAATAATTTTTATTTCGGAAAATAATTCTACCAACAGTAGAGTATGCTTAATTTAAAGATTCACAAGATTCCCACTTTTGCCTCACAACCAACTATGATTGCCGCTTTACCAGATATGGGCAATGTTGCAGGTATGGGAATGACTCTTTTGACTACAAGACTCGCAGCCGACCTCTTCGCCGAAATTTATGCATTTTGGCCACCTTTTGTAACGTATAACCAAGGTATCATTAGATATGTTCAGTCAAGTTATAAATTTTATTGGGTTTCTAAATATGATCTTGTAATATTTACAGGAGACTTTAACCCTTCTGATCCACGAAGACTGTACGAGATATGCTATGAAGTTCTGAAAATGGCTGATAGAGTTGATGCAAAAATATTGTACTCAATAGGCGCAGCCTTGAGACAAAATACTTCTACCTCTACTTCAGGTGGAGTGTATGGAGCAGTAAATAATGAACAGATTGCTGATAAGATAAGTAAGTTCAATATGAGCGTCCTAGAGGGAGAAGGACAGATTATAGGATTTAATGGTCTAATATTAGGACTTGCGAAGGAAAGAGGATTGAATGCGATGTGCATTCTGGGTGAAATCGATAATCCTAATGTTATCCAACCTATGACTGCTAAGGCTATTCTACATACATTAACAAAGATTCTAGGAATCCCTTCTTTGGATATGAAAGAGTTAGAAGAGGAAGAAAAGCGCAAAAAGTTTATGGAACAGCAAATGAATTACCTAGAAAATGTGATGGAACATGGGGGCAAACCACCTGGGATAGCGTAGACTGGTATCGAAGTTACGTTAGCCAGCAAAAAGTCTTCGAATTGGATTGCGATGAAATCTTTTACCAAATAATTTAACAATTTTGACAACATTGCCATTATATCAGCTTAATAAAGCGTTTGCATGAGTGAAGTAAAGTTAGAGTTTATTGGTAAACAGGTTAAGGATATGTACGGTACCTACATGGGAAAAGTTATTGGTATGGTAACCGATATTGATGGGTCTATAGAATCTGTTAGTGTAGATTGCGGTTATGCAGGATTAAAGCAATTAGTGTACGAGCAATTATTAGTACAGGGTGATTATGTAATCTTTATTCCAAAATGGAGATTGGATGTACAAAAGTTACTTAGGCAGAAAAACCTTGCGTTACAAAGGATCAAAGCATTACAGGAGATGGTTACAGCTAATGATTTGATGAGGGAGGACGTTGAATTGGTCTATATAAAGTACCAGAAGAGATTGCAAGACCTTGAAGATAAAGGAAAAATAGTTCTAGAACAACTACAAGAAAGACTGAACCAGATAGATGCGGAAAGCCAGAATATAAAATCGGTACTATTTGACGCTAAGTTACAGTATAGAAGTAATGAGATCACCGAAGAAACATATCAACAAATTAGCCTGTCTACAAACGACCTAATAGAACATGTTAACTTAGAAAAAGGAGAGATCAATAACGTCATATCTAGGTTAAGTCAACAGGCATTTGAGAGGATAGATTTGAATTCAGTACAAAATCCTTCTACATCAGATCAACCAAAATCCAACTCGAGTATTGAATCAAATTCGCAATCCCCTGAAGATGACGTTCCTCTTACAGGGCCTCAAGCTGTTAGTGCTGCAGCAGCAGACAATGACTATAATAATAATGATCATCATAAGACTATTCACAAGGAAACTGATGATGAGGCTGAAACTAGTTGGCTTAACCAGGTTCTACAACATGATTAAATTAATTTATTGACAAATACAAATAATTTGAATAATAACTTTAGAAAAAAAGGGAAGACTTGTAAAAATATTTATTTTTAGGCTCCGCCTTGTTTTGCAGATGTTTGTAAAAGCTCGCCTATTTCATTATGCATTCTTAGAAAATTCAGACCCTTCTCAGTTGTCTTGTATGTTTGAGAACCTTCAAGATACTCCAATAAGTTGTTCTCAATGAGTACCGAAAGATATTCTCTTAGCTGTGCGTAGCTAAGGAAAGCCTTATACATTATTTTTGTCTTGGTTGCTCCTCCATTTGCAGCCTCTAGGATCATTGCCACTATTTCTGTTCTGCTTCTGTATTTCACAATTTAGATACACTGAATTTCTTTATTTTAATATATTGACACATTCTACAGTAATAAACTTCTATATCGATATTATACCTTATAGTGTGATTTTTGGCATTTTGATGTATTCAGATACAACTAACTTCCCCATAAGGTTTTAAAATTATTCGGATCTTCTAACATACTGTAATGCCTAACCTCAAATCTAATGAGGTATCAAAGATATACGAAGATATCCAGCGGACTAAAATATCTCTTCAAGGTAAGAGATACGACATACTAAGAAAGAATGCGCTGGAAGATCCAGAACTGTTCTGGGAGCAACAAGCAAAAAATTTGCTATGGTTCAAGTACTGGGATAGAACATTAACTTGGGATCCTCCTTTTGCAAAATGGTTTGCCGGAGGTTCACTGAATGCTTCCGTAAATTGCATTGATAGACATGTGAACTCACAATTCAAGAATAAGGCAGCAATTATTTGGCAAGGAGAAAATGAGGAGGAAACGAGGACGATTACTTATTACCAATTGTTTAAACATGTCAATATATTTGCTAATGCCCTAAAAAGTCTGGGAGTAAAAAAAGGTGATCGTATTATTATTTACCTTCCGATGGTTCCGGAAGTTACAATTGCAATGCTGGCATGTGCAAGAATTGGTGCAACACATATAGTTGTTTTTTCTGGTTTCAGTGCCAAGGCTTTAGCTGATAGGGCTAACGATTCTGAATCCAAAGTTATAATAACTGCTGATGGAGGCTATCGTAGAGGTAAGATCATAGAATTAAAAAAGATCGTCGATGAAGCTGCCTTATCGATCCCTTCGCTAGAAAAGGTAGTTGTATTAAAAAGAGCCTCTAATGATATTAAAATGAATGATATGGATGTATGGTGGCATAAGATTATTCAGAATGAGCAACAACAACAATATTGTAAACCCGAGATTCTAGCTAGTACTCATCCATTGTTTATTTTATACACGTCAGGAACTACTGGGAAACCAAAAGGTGTCTTGCACAGTACTGGTGGCTACCTTACACATCTATATGCTACCGCAAAATTGGTCTTTGATTTCAGATCAACAGATATATTCTTTTGTACTGCTGATGTTGGATGGATTACAGGACACAGCTATGTCGTATATGGTCCCCTTATGCATGGTATAACCGAAATAATGTATGAAGGAACACCTGATTATCCTACAACTGATAGATATTGGGCAATAGTTGAAAAGCATGGAGCAACAATATTGTATACTACTCCTACTGCTTTACGTATGTACATAAAGTTTGGAGATAATATACCAAAGTCATTTGATTTGTCATCTCTTCGTTTATTGGGAACTGTAGGCGAACCTATCAATCCTGATGTGTGGCAATGGTATTTTAAGACTATAGGAAAAGGAAATTGTCCTATAATTGATACATGGTGGCAGACTGAGACAGGTGGCATTATGTTAAGTACATGTACTGGAATAAATGATACTATCCCAATGAAACCGGGTTCTGCATCGTTCCCTGTACCTGGAATAGATATGGTTATTGTAGATGAACATGGAGAAGTTGTCGATCCTAACAAGAAGGGATATCTGATGATCAAGAAACCATGGCCTGGAATGTTGATGACTCTTTGGAGGAATGATAAAACCTATCATGACTTGTACTGGAATAAGTTTAAGGGCATGTACTATACAGGTGATTATGCATTAATGGATGAAGATGGTTATTTTTGGCTTTTAGGCAGATCGGATGATGTGCTTAAAGTTGCAGGTCACAGGCTAAGTACAATGGAACTAGAAAGTACGTTTATTTCACATAAAGCTGTTGCTGAAGCTGCCGTAACAGGAAGGTTAAACCAAAAGAAAGGCGAATCCATAATTGCATTTTTAGTATTGCGTAGTGGATATCCACCTACAGAAGAACTACGTAAAGTACTTACTGATCATGTAAGAAAAACCATAGGGCCTATTGCGGTGCCAGAAGGGATCTATTTTGTAAGTAAACTTCCTAAAACGAGGAGTGGAAAGATAATGCGAAGATTACTTAAATCAATAGCAAATAGAGAAGATTCGATAGGTGATCTAACAACACTAGAGGATAATACATCGGTTGAAGAAGTCAAGCGTGTATTTAATGAGTTAAAAAATGAAATAGTAGAGTAGCTGCTGACGCGATCCCCAAAAAGTTCTTCATATGTCTTTAAAGGCTAAAAGAATAGACCTATCGTCTATGCGTGAATAAAATCCATTTATTTTTTTGCAATATTATTAATACATAGACACTTCGAATGAATAATTGGTTCAGTTGATATTTCTTATTTTTTCTTGTCTGATTCTTCTTTATATAAAAGGTAGCGCTTTTTAAAACCCTCCCCAAAGATATCAATATACTGATCTGCATTGCGTGGTTCAATTGCCTTTGCAAGTAATGTGATTAATCGTTTTACATCCTTATCATATACCAACTGTTCATTTATAATTACAGATAATAACAGATTGAATGATTTGGAAATACCGAGAATATGGTAGGAGTGTAATAGATATAAGATTGCATCAAGATAGTCCGCATCCAATAAGGTTAAGCAGAAATCGAATAACAAATATTCTATCGGATATGAGCAACCTATCTCATGCAGCTGGATATAGCGCTGCTGTGCCGATTCAAAAAGAAAAATGTTCATCCATTGCCTGCTGTGCCGTGCTTTTCGTGCTTCTTTTTCGAGTTCCTCATTTATGAACCTTATAATATCCCTCAAGCTGCCATTACGATGTAAACTCTCAAAGTAAAATTGAGAGTCAATCGTTATATTCTCTGCAAGCCGACCGTTAGTCGGAAGATTGCTACTGATGGGGATATATTCAATTAGCTTCAGTATTTCTGATGAATCTAAACTGCCCGATTCTTTCACGTCATTTTATCTATAACTGTGTAAATTATATAACTTTATTATTACAACTAGTCTGAAATCTGATATCTCATAAATAATGGTGGATAATATTGCCCGTAAACTTAGTCAGATTGTGGAACTTAACTAAATTACACAAGATTCTAGTATGGGATGATTGTACTTGCATAACTATTAGTCTATCCATCTGACAACATATACGTCAAAGTCAGGGAGGAGATTGATTAGTTCGAGACCTGGTTTAATTTGCAATACTTTTACTAATGCATCAAGCGATTAAAAAAATGGGATTATGAGCTTCCAGTAGTACACCATCTACAAGTAAGGCCCATAAAAGGAAGTAGACTTATGAGTACTGTTCCCAGTACCATTCCGACTACGCAGATGTTGAATTTTGTTGGCTTGAACACATACTTCCTATATTAAATGAAGTATTACTCTTCTTCTCAATCAAGGTTCAAATAAATAAGTAACCATCGTAAAAAATTAGTAATGGTAATCATTATTCTTGTTATCACTTAATATATAAGAAACCCATTTTATTGGCCACTTCTTTCAATCTAGTAGCCCTCCTGTTTGTCGGGATTATGCTAGTCCGGGGTTGACTACCTTGACAGTCTGTTCTTGTATCATTTTTCTCATAATCTCATTACTCTTTTTTGCTTCCAATTCTAAAATTTTTAGATATTATTCCTTGTCATACTTCCTTTTGTGTGGATTTTGGGGATCCGGGACAAATCCTTGTGCCTTGTATGGATTCTTGGAGTTACATCCTATCCTGGACCATTGAGGAAAAGATGTAATTCTTCTACAGTGGGCCGAGGGTTTAGATTAAAAAACTTTTCAGCCAATTCGCTGTTCTAGTAATTTGCTATTGAATTGTTCGACTAGGTAATGCTGGCATTTTCATACCAGTTTTTCACACCCCCTTAATCGTGCACTAAGATTCACTTCTATATTAGTAATATTTCCTCCTCCCCCTGATTCCAATTGTGAGACTTACATATAGAGCAACTTTCTTGGAACTGGTTGATCTCTACCATTGGATCTGTTTGTCCATTTGTATCTGTATGTATTTAAAATTATGAACATATACATGCACAATATGTTTTAAAAAACAAACAGAAAAGGCAAAAGTGCATATCTATTTCATCCATCAACAAATACATTCAATATACCCAATGACTACGATAATATAAACAATAAACATATACAATGACCATATAGCTATAATATTCGGAATATACTTAAGTATATATGAATAGCTGCGTTGTTAACACTTTCCTAATACATATAAACCATTAGTTGGACCTATTACGTTGCGACTAAGGTTTTCGATCAGGTAGCGTTTTTTACGATAGTTGGTCTATTCACCCAGGGGATGGTATAGTTAATAAAATGAATGATGCTATGAACAAATTTATTCCTATGTATGTTGCAGCCCGAAAGCGGGTGATCACAAATGCTGCTAGATGGTCTGAAATTGATATTTTTTTCTTTTTTGGGTGTAGCTCAACGTGAAGTAATTATATTCTACAGTAAATTCTATCTA
>JBAUMZ010000126.1:0-4122 GCA_049578985.1 Nitrososphaeraceae archaeon | reverse complement strand
AGAACCATTGCCAAATTCTCTATTTCGCCTATTGAATATAATTATTACTGGAAGATTACTTAGCTCGTCGGTTGGTTTACCATAAAGACAGCCAGTTGACAATTATAATCCAAGTTGTAATGTCATTAAAGGCCTAGTTAAATAACATAAATTCAGTCACATGCAGGTTTTAACACATATCGTAGTCAAAAGAATTGCGGAAACAAAATACATCTCCTTCTATTGGATTATAGGTTGGGCGATATGTTTGGCGACTTCGTTGCCAGAAAGGTCAAAGAACTGAACGGAACTAGAATAATTTTGATTTCTGCATAAGATCTAGATAGCGAATTTGTGAAAGGATTGCAAGAGAATACTTATATTGCGAGGCTTGTTGAAAAGCTAATTCACTTAACTAATCTAATAGAAACTGTAACTAGTACGATATGTTAGGCTAGGCTTTCTGGTTTAGCCTTTCTAGTTTAGCCATCCTTGTCACTCATTCTTAAATTTATACAATCTGATTTACTTTCTAATTTACTGCAAAATTAGAAGTATATAAGTCTGTACGTTTTCTTTTTTGATTCAATTATGTGACCATAAGGATAGGTAGTCGGCGGCAGATGCAGGGTCAGTCAATCCCATGGAATCAATACATGACAAGGTGGATTGCAAGATATAATTCAACTTCAATTTTCAACCACTTAAAGGCAACGAAAATAAGAATGTTGCTCCTTCCCCATCTGAATTATTCTCAGCCCATATCTTTCCAGCATGAGCTTCTACTATGCTTTTGCAGATATACAGCCCCCCTGTCAGACCTTGTAGTAGTAGTAGTAGTAGTCGTCACCCTGTCAGACCTTGACCGCTTTGAGTAAATTTTGTACTCATCATCAATCGATCCGTCTATAGAGAGACTGTATCTACAAAAATATCCCGCTCCGCCAGGATCAATTGATGTTGTCTCATGACTTTGCTTTTCCCATTTTGAAGATGATTATCAAGCCAAGTGCTCCTGCTATGGGTAAGGCTATGGCTAAAATCTTGCTCAAGAGCACACCCGGCTCCTCACCTGATTCACTTCCAGGAGAGGTGGGAAACGGATTTAGAATACTAGGTGGTGCTTGATGCGGGACAAAAACATTGAAAGATGCTAAGACTCGAGCAGATGTTCCCTTATCTATTCTTGTCAAGACTTGGTGAGTACCATCGTCAGGGAAGATGTATTCGACTGAAAAATCTCCGTCAGGCACAGTGATGTTTTCGAATTTGAACAATCTTTGGCCATTAGTCACTACCACCCTTGCATCAAAGTCTTTGAGATTTTCATTACTAGTTAAGTTAATAACATTAAATTCTAGTTTAGTAAAGGTGTCTATGATTGGTCTCTCAGGTTGATAGGTAAAAAGGATTCTCACAGCATCCTTTTGACTTGTCCACTCCTGAGTCTTATTAAGAGGCGACGTAGTGTTTTTAGATAACTGGGCAAAGGTCATAGGAGCTATAAGATTATTAACCTTATCTGCTAAAATAATTGCCGTCATAGCAAGACATAACATGAGCAGAATTATGGCCACATTGATCAAGTTACCTTTATACATTCAAACTTTCAACAATAAAAACTTGAGTGGATACTGTCAGTTTTCTCATAATTAATTCACCTAATTTGACTAGGAATTGAGATCACTAGAATCAACAGACCGAAAAGAACAAAAAGGAATGTGCCGCTTTTAAGCTATTATATCTACAGAGACTCTAGCAAAAGAAATTATACAGTGGTAGTTTTACTAGATCTTTTCAAACTATATCTACAGTAATCCTATCTTAAGAAATGATAGCATGGTTTGAAACAGGCAAGCTGTGAATGTCTATTGCATATGCCTTTGAAGGGTAGAGAATATCCACAGGTACGCGTCAATGCCCCCACATTATTTTCCATCCCTATGGAAATGGATCTTACTAGATCCGGCGTTCTGTATAGATACGCATGCGTCGTCTTCTTACCGCTGTGCAGCAGAGTCATAATATACGTAGCGGTTACACTAATACGCCTTTAATTTGAATCGACGATTCACTTTCCTTTTTGAATAGCAATCACATATATTGAAAAAATATACAGTACGCTGTGACATGCATAATAAAGTTAAAATTGTTATTTCAATAGCAGTTTGTCAGTTTGCTGGTATAATTGGATCGATATTTACTGCTTCAGCTGTAACAGACTGGTATGTCACCCTGGAAAAACCAGTTTTTTCTCCGCCGAACTGGATATTTGCACCTGTATGGATTACATTGTATTTTCTAATGGGTATATCTTTGTATTTGATATGGACCGGCAAAACAAAGGATAATAGAAAAGCTCTCACGGTATTTGGAATTCAGTTGATATTGAATGCTCTTTGGTCAATATTGTTCTTTGGCTTACAATCCCCTTTGTATGGATTAATAGATATATCGTTTCTTTTGGTAGGAATAATATTGACACTCTTGTTTTCGTATAGGATATCAGTTTTGGCTGCAGTCCTTTTAGTCCCTTACTTAGTATGGGTAAGTTTCGCTACAATTCTGAATTACAACATACTATTATTAAATTGAACCCTCTGAATTAGAAGAATAGATACCCGGTCTCCCATATACCACTTTTAGATCTCACGCTGTACAATGGATGTCTGCATAACTTTTCGTCATCAGGCCATGTTAAGATAGACGTAAAAAGTGGTCAGCATATTCATCCAAGGTAATTTCATCTGGTAACTTTTCAGTCTGGAAATTTCAGTGAAATGGACTCTCAAATAGAGAATGTCTTAGGTTCATCAATGTTTACTGGTTCTTTATCTGGGTGACAGCATTAAATTATTTGGAGAACCTACAAGCGGATGTATAGTATCTACTTAAGCAGTGTTGCGGCTTTTCCATACAACTCTACTTCTGGTGGAGTAACACGCTACACCTCCCCTCGCTCACCGAAAAAATGGAACTTTCGATACGTTCTGTTGAACTGATAATTCTAATATTACAAACCGTAAAGGAATTATTGTCTCGGCTACGAGTACACATTTGTGTCTCATTCTACCAACAGGACTTGAGAAATCCCATTTGGTAAAAGACTAATTTCTATTTGTATGGGTATGGGGTCAAGAACGTTAGTTATCATCACTACTGCATTGCTTACAGTTTTGATGATCGCAATCAGCGGAGAGCTGTCTTTCTTCACACCAAGTAATGCAACTACTGAGAGGAATGGTAACATGATGTGACAAGGTGGCATGGGTCCTGGCACGATGGGTAATGACCAGATGATAGGTTCTGGAATGATGAATGGAAGAATGAGTTCGGGAATGATGGTTGACAACCAAAACATGATGGAGGGAATGATAATGCAAATGACTGAAGCAGACCAGAATATTACAGGATCAATTCCACAATAAGTAATGCAATAGCGTCCCAGATACAGACAAGTCTCAGCTAGGCTGTATCAGCAGCTGAAGGTGCTGTGGACAATAATTCGCATGCCGTGGCTGCACACATCGGCGAGACAAATGGATATTTAGTATACACGGTTTGGGTTTTAGGACCAGATATGAATATTAGTAAAGTAATCGTTGACCCTGCAAACGGTCAAGTTCTGTCAAACATGCCGGTATCATTACATCAGATAATGGGTCTGGGAATGGGGCTGATGGGTCAGGGAATGGGAATGAGTTCTGATTCCTTTTTATTCTGATTCCTTTTTTTTATTGACCTTGACAAGTGACAAATTCATATGGCAGCCCCATGAAAGGAGCATTGTAATTGCCAGCCAATCTGCAAGGTCAAATGACTAGCAACAGTAACAGGATTTACAAGTTTCTGATAATGGAAATAACTCACTGAAATACGGAATCATTTCAGCAAAAGATGATGAAGGAGTTGCATGCATCATATTCTGGTTCATCTACGCCGAAAGGCTGTTTGTGTCTAAAGTTTCATATGCGTCACTATAGACACCATAAATGTTCGAAATTCTTCTTCATAGTCATATAGGCTCTAAACATCCCATGTAACGATGGAGCTTGATCTTGTTTAATAATATCAGAGAAGTAATACAAGAAGTGGAAACATGAATGTGAATGAATATCTGACCAATTCTCTTATTCCAATAAG
>JBAUMZ010000125.1:0-11113 GCA_049578985.1 Nitrososphaeraceae archaeon | reverse complement strand
CATGTTATCGCCAGAAGACCGATATTACTCCCAATCCTGCTATTGCAAGTCCGCCAGCTACCAATGATAGGATTCCCAGTCCGCCCCCGATTCCAGCCACTGTTACTCCTCCAATGATCGTAAGTGCTTCTCCGACACGTCTTTGGCTTCTGATAATTACTCCGAAGCGTCTTTCATATTTCATGTTCGAATCGGGCTATTATAGTGATTGGATGATTATAAACGTTAAACTTGCGTAAACATTGCGAATACTGACTATTTTGACGACTACTGCAACGAATATTCCCGGTACGAAAGAACCATTTCGACCACTTGTTCCCTGTCATTCCTTATCGCATGGTACCAACAGAATTGGACTTGATTTTGAATAACCAGTTTAGAGTTATACTTGACGTTGTTGAGCAATCTTTTATAGAAGTGAGAATAATACTTAATCAGGAGAAGAGGTAAGAAAAGGTTCCATGATCGGAGATAGAGCGCGAATTAATAAGGCAGATGATAATAATGATAATGACGGCTATCTAGCAAATTCTAAATCTCCGAGTGAAAGGGACGGCGGTCTGTTTGAGGCACGAAATCGTGATGATAATACAGAGCTGCATGATGATATAATCTTTAGAGGGATCTCGTCTGATTTCTGCGTATGTATGCTTGATATTGTCAACTCAACAGCGATCACGTCTTCATTGGCTCATGAAGACAAGATTAGAAAGTTTTACTCGCTTTTTGTTAACTCTGTTTCACCTATAATTGCACACTTTGGTGGAAGGGTGCTAAAAACAGGCGGCGACTCGATGATCTATTATTTTCCAAATACAGCGGAGATACAACACATTGAGGGCTTCAGGGACGTACTTGAATGTGGGATATCACTATTGGATTTAAGGAGCACGGTTAACAGCTTCTATAAGAGAGAAGGAATTCAGCCTATTAGCTATCGGATAAGCGCTGATTACGGCAGACTTGAACTAGCCGAGTCAAGGTTTTCAAGAGACCAGGATTTCTTTGGACCTACCATGAACTTGTGTGCCAAGATCAATAACAAGGCACCACCCAACTCTATGGTTGTAGGAGGCGATCTGCATCAGGTAGTCAAGAAACTCCACTCCCTTGAAAAACAATTCCAGTTTCAAGAAATATCTGAATTTTCGATTGGGCTTAAACAGAGGTATCCAATCCATCTGGTTGTACCCATGGATTTGGATCGTAGAGCGAATTATCCGGAATTAAAGGAACTTATACTACACCAACACGACGTTCGAAGACAAAACGAACATCATGCCCTGGAACGAATTCGTCTCTCACAAGAATTGCAGCCGAGGCTTAGACTTGAAGGCGATGACGTATCTCGTGGCAATATAATGCTAGTTGATGATCAGCCGGATATGCTCTTTACGTACCAAGCCTTTCTGGAGGGTCAGGGATTTACTGTCCAAACATTCACAGATCCTACTGTGGCGCTGAGGCAGTTTGCGAAAGAAGATTCGTCAAGGTATGACCTGGTGATAATGGATATTCGTATGCCCCAACTTAATGGCTTACAACTTTACCAGAGGTTAAGGGCAATTAATTCGGCCGTTAGGATCCTATTCGTAACGGCACTCGACGCCGCCGGAGAACTCATTTCATTGTTGCCTGACGTGGCAGCAAATCAAGTCATCATGAAACCTGTGAGTCGGGATAGATTTCTAAGCTATGTTGATCTCGCAGTTAGAGAAAAGTGCTAGACTGGGAGGGATAGGATCGATTACTTGATCTGAATTGTGATAGTTGAGGTGCCTCGAAAATCCAGTGCCGACCACTTTTCTCTTCGTTGTTCGTTCTATAATTGATATATAATACTAGGCAACAATTACTATGCAGCAGAATCATTGGATCAATACAGAGTGTCCCAACTTTATTGCTGTGGTCTTGAATTACCAAGCCTTTGTGAGCTGAATTTAATTTGTTATCTTCGTTCTGCTTTAACAACAAGAGGTGGATTGCTTTAAAGAAGATAATGCTAGTCGATGACGAGGAAGACATAGTGCTCTCAATCACTACTAGTCTTGAACACAATGGCTTTAAGGTGGATGGGTTCACTGATCCAAAGCTAGCCCTCACGCATTTCCTAAAGGGAAAATATGTGATGGTAATTGTAGACATTAGAATGCCAGAAATAGGAGGCTTTGAATTGTACGAGAAGCTAGAAGAAATAGATAAGGATGTGAAGTTTTGCTTCATTACTGGCTTTGATTTCAATTATCTTGCCTTAAGAGAAATATATCCAACTCTTAACTTCGGCTCTTTCATAAGGAAGCCGATTGAAACTGATGAATTGGTTAAAAAGATAAGGATGGAGTTAGGCTGAGGCGGAATATACTCCGAGAATGATAGTTTGTATTGTGTTGTAATATTTTATTTTATTTTATTTAGACCATCAGTCTTTCAGAGCTGCTCCGCCGTCTTACTCAGTGATTCATTCAAGCTCTCTATCTTTTTGGCAAAAGGATGAGCAGGATACTTTAGAGCAGTCAGGAATTCCTTTCGAAGGAACTGAATATCACAATAGCATGGAATTGAGGACATAATCTTCATTCTCACCTCTCTTGCAAGCATTTGGTCAGTATCCTGAGGTGTTTCGATCATAAAAGCCGAACGTTGAGATTTGTCACTGGTAGTATTTGGCATTGCAATTAGCGGATTCGGAGCACAATATCCAGATACCCTATTGAGTAACAGAAATGACTTGGTCCCAAATTTAGTGAAAGAGCTGTATATTTCTTCGGCCATTTTCTTTGTTCCTTCAATATCAAGGTCACCGGCCTTAAGGGTCAGAAACAAAATGTCTGCTACGGCCAAGGCGTTAATAGACCAATATCTAATCCCAGGACTAGTGTCAATTACGACAAAGTCTGCATCGTAGTTTGTTATCAGCTGTTCCCTCAACAAAATGAACCTCCTTAAGAACTGCTTCCGTGTAGTATCTGCACCTCCTTCGAGTTTGTATATTTCCTCTTTCCTAGCATTGCTAAATCCGATCCAGAGCTTGCCTTTTACGCTATCCTTGCTTTCCATATCGATTTCCGAAACTTTCGAAGTAAGATCTTGCATTACATCCCCGATATCGGCCTCAGAGTAAAGGTAGTCGTTTATCCACTTTTTAGGTTCAATCGAAAAGTACGACTGAAGACTTGGGGCATAAACATCCAAATCTAGCAAACACACTCGGAAGCCCGATTTTGCCAATACAGCAGCAAAATTTCCAGCTAGAGTAGTCTTACCGGTACCACCCTTATACGAGTGAAATGCTATACACTTTGTCATGCGCTAAGCACTATTCGGTACTAGTCTGTTATTAGCTGATATAAAGGACTTTCCTACATTGTTAAACTTGTGTAATTGTAACGCGCGCGAGATTTTGTTATCATACTCAATCTAATTGTATAAAACATTGGCATGTCAATATAGGACGATTCTGATTCTTGATTTTGATGATTCAATGTAGTTAGAAGGTAAAAAGATTAGAGGTGGATGAGGCTACCTTGATTACCAGTGTGGGGCGACTGCCCAACGAACCTCCGTCTAAAGTGACCAGAGGGCCTTTTCGAAAGTAGTTCTATAAACCATGCTTCGTGTTCAACTTCCTCTTGCATAATTCGCTGCGCAATATCATAAGTACGAGGGTCCTTACCTGTAGTCATATCACAAACTTCACCCCATGATCTTATCGCACACTGTTCAGCCTCTAATAGGACCTTCAAGATCGAGTCAATATCTTCCCAATTGTCTGGTAAATAAGCATCCGGGCACCCTGCTTGATCGGCAAATTTCCTAATATCTCTGGGTAAGGCCCCACCAAGTTCATACAATCTGGGAACCATCGCCTCAAAGTGATTTCTATCCTCGATACGGGCATCTTCGACTATCTCCTTTATTCCCTCCCCCTCGAGCCCGGTGCAATGCATTCTCAAGATAGTATAATAATAGTAAGTCGTGAATTCAGCGCCAACACCTTTCGTTATTAGTTCCTTCAAGCGATCTATATTTACGCCATTCTTTTCTAGAACTTCTAAAGCCACTATCTTAGGGACTTTACCTTTTTCACTGCTTGTCATACCAAGAGATATTTTACTATTATATAAAAGGGTTCGTTTGAGTCATTCAAATGCTTTCAGCCATCGGCAAATGTTCTCATCCATAATTAGATCTACCATATCATTAATGGGAATGGGACTATTCTGTAATAATTATATATATATTATTATATTCTGTAATAATATGTAATAATTACAGAATAGAATGGAACTATTCTGTAATAAGTAATTTTGGAAAACAAAAGTGATTCTGATTGACTGCAGGGATAGGAAAAGACATTCACTCCACTATGCGGTGGCATCCAGTAACACAAATGAAGGGTCAGTCGATCGGAATCGTAAAGGAAAATGCAGCCCCCTTATCTTTGTTAGGAGTATCCGCCCAAATCTCGCCACCGTGGGCCTCGACAATGTTCTTTGATATAAAAAGTCCTAAACCCATACCTCTCTCTGATTTTGACGAGAATTTCTTGAATAGTCTAGGCATGATTTCTGGATCTATCCCTTTTCCAGTGTCTTCAACTCGTACCAGTAGCGTACCAGTAGTACCACTCCCACGTCTCTTAAAATCTTGTATATTGTTCTTCTCTGATACTGAAACAGTAACCATGTCACCTTCGTGCGAGAATTTAATTGCATTGCCAATAAGATTGGTCATTACCTGAGTTAATCTCAATCCATCTGCCTTAACAGAGCCTTTGCCTGTTGATCCAAAGGCTACTGATGATTCAGAATAAGTCGGAGAAGAGGCAGAATCAAATTTTCTCTTCTTGTTATGGTTGTAAACTAGTCTTATATTCCTAGAAAATTCTGAATCATCCAGGGCATCTTTAAAGACGCCAATAACTAATTCGTCGATATCTAACGGTACCTTCTGGAGTTCTAGTGATTTATTCTCAATTCTTGTGATGTCCAAAATGTTCTCTGTTAACTCCTTCAGCCGCTTTGCATTACGTATAATGACAGAAAGTAGCTCTCTCTGTTTCTCCATCTGCACCTCATGCCTTGATTTAAGAACTTCTGCTAGGCCAAGAATTGGTTGGATAGGAGCACGAAGTTCATGAGCGGCAATACTGATAAATTCTCTTTGGTCTGTTTGCTGATCCTTCAGCTGCCTACAAAGTAGATTCACTTGATCTATTAAGTCAACTTGTTTCCAAAGACTTTCGAATATTGCGACATACGATATAGCGGCAGACTTTGTGTTAGAATAGACCGCGGACCTGAGCGCTTGGTGTATATCATCTCGTGAATCGTCTTTTAGTTCAACGGCCAATGAAAGTTTTCGATCCACCACAACGACAGTAACCTTGGTTTGTAATGTGGCCTCCATGTTTCTCACATGAACGTTATCATTCTTAGTCCCTAAAACAACGGATGCTAATTCTACTTCTTGGTCTGCTGGAGTAAGAATTCTTACTTCAAGATCTTTCCTGGAAGAAGTCACTTCTTTAATCAAGTCTGGTCCGCCAATCGATACCTGTCTCTTAAAGGCATTTGCTGTAGAAAACATGATTAGTACTTCCTTTTTCGCGGAACGTATCATTTCAAAAGCTACCTGTATAATTTTGTCTGGCTCCGCGATTATCTGAATGGTATCCTGGGCGTTTATACGCACCTGAGACTCTTTTTGCATTTGAATCATTTCGCCCTCATCAGGAGTAACGCGATTCCAAAATGGGTCGGAAATGAACTGCTCCAGACCCAACAGGCTGGTTAACCTTTCACCATAGACACTCTTCAGGCGTTTGAACATACCAGCGCAATCAGGCGAATCAAATTCATAGTTCGTGCCTTCCACAATCTCAATTATTGGTGAATTAGTCTGCTTACCACAAAGAGTGCATTTTCCTTGTGGATGAGAAGCTCTATTTAATTCTGTTTCTCCAGATCTTCCCGAGTCAAACTGATGACCAACATTATCTCCTTTTCTTCTATCCATTATCACTGTGATACTACCATCCATCTACACCTTTTAAGTTCCAAGATTGTCCCAATTGCGACATTACACCGATCCATATCCTCGTGATAGGATACACCCAAGTATTTCCTTATTTCTATGTGATTTAATATTTTCGCTTTTGCCCACGCTTCGTTCATCGGAGATGAGATGATATTGTTAACAAATGGTCTACTAGCTGAATCCATATTCCCCCCATCTCTTAGAGACAAGAGTCTGAGTTTCTTCGTCACCCGTAGCTAAAACTTGTATCTCTCGATTAAATCCCTCCTGTTGCCATTTTGTTGTCGCGTCAATTCCAACTTTAGACCCTAGGTTAAGAAGAGGTGACGAAGGATCTAGAGTATCAGTTGGCGCGTTCTCAATAAACATTAGATCACGCTTGGGATCAGTTCTCGTTGTCACTGCCCATATGACCTCATCCATGTCGTGTACATTTACGTCATGATCCACTGTAACGAACATCTTGGTCAGGGAAAGCTGTCCCATTCCCCAAAGCCCCATCATTACCTTCTTCGCCTGTCCCGGGTATCGCTTTTTAATAGAAATAATCGCAAGTCCTTGAAACCACGCCGCAGGAGGCATTGAGAAATCAACTACTTCTGGATGGAACATCTGTATCAAAGGCAAGAATGACCTTTCTATAACCTTCCCTATGTAAGCGTCTTCAAGGATCGGTTTGCCTACCACTGTAGTGAGATATATCGGATTCGTTCTCATGCTTATGCAGGTCAGATTGAAACACGGATAGGGCTCAGGAGGCGTATAATAACCTGTATGGTCGCCAAATGGTCCTTCCAATTGTAGATCATCTGGGTCGACATAGCCTTCCAGTACTATCTCCGCAGTTGCAGGAACCTCAAGATCTACTGTACTACATTTCACCAGCTTAATACCCTTCTTTCTTACGATTCCTGAAAAAAGGTACTTGTCCATCCCTTCTGGAACCGGTGCCACAGCGCTAAACAGAGTCGCCGGATCTGCTCCAATTACAACTGCGACTGGGATCTGTCGATCTCTACTACCTTCAGCTTCATTTTTATCTTTTTGGATCTCTAGATGCTGTGCCCCGCGCTTGTGTATCTGCCAATGCATTATAGCCTTCCTTGCGTTCAAGATTTGTATCCTGTATACTCCCAAGTTAGTAACTTCGGTGTCAGGATGTTTTGTTACTGTTAGGCCAAAAGTGATGAATTTTCCTGCATCACCTTTGAACGACCTTAGTATTGGGAGATTAAAAAGATCCGCTTTCTCTTCAGGTAGTACAATTTCTTTGACTGGTCCATTGTCGGTGTGCTTCGGACCATAGTCCGAAATTTCGGAGAGCTTGGGCAGCATTCTAAGCTTGCCAATTACACCGCTGGGCATTTTCATTCTAGTGAGATCTACGATCCGATTACCTATCTGAGAGAAATCATCCTCTTCTAGTGCTATCCTCAACCGCTCATTCGATCCGAATGTATTTCCCAATATGGGAATTGTATAGCCCTTGACATTCTCAAAGAGAACTGCAGGCCTATCTTTGGCATACATGAGTCTACGCATTATTTCAGCCACTTCTAATTCAGGATCTACTAAAGCCTTAACTCGCGTCAGTTGTCCCTTTCGTTCTAGCACGTCAACGAGATCCCTTAGACTCTCATGAGGCATGGAAAGGTAATGTCATTGCTCTTAACTAATAAATGAATCCTGTTGCTAGTTCTGACCACTATACTCTGCCTATAGTCATTTGAAGGTACAATCTGATTAAGTCTATAAGGTACTCTAACGTGTTTACTGAATGTGTAAGAAGCGCATTTGGCAAAAATTGTGGTAAAAGACGTAACTAAGAGATTTGTGGAAAGCAAGAGGGGGGCAGTAGTAACAGCCATAGAAGGCATAAATTTTAGTATTGACGAAGGGCAGTTTGTTTGTCTAGTAGGACCGTCGGGTTGTGGCAAGTCTACGATACTGAATATTCTTGCCGGTCTGGAAACTCCTTCTAGTGGGACTGTGATACTCAATGGGAACCCTGTTGTTGGGACTGGACCAGATCGCATTATGGTGTTCCAGGAGAATGCTCTTTTTCCATGGTTAAGAGTAATTGAAAACGTTGAATTTGGCCTGAAAATGGCCGGAGTAGATAAGGCTAAACGCTATGAGATAGCGATAAGATATCTTGATATGATGCAATTAACTAAATTTGCTCAATCTTATATCTATCAACTTTCTGGTGGCATGAAACAGAGGGTTGCTATCGCTCGAGCATTGGTAATGGATCCGGAGGTACTATTAATGGATGAGCCATTCGCGGCGTTGGACTCTCAGACTCGCGATTTATTATTGGTGGAATTGCAGCTGATTTGGGCAAAGACTAGGAAAACGATCGTCTTTGTGACTCACAACATTCTTGAATCGGTCTGTCTCGGGGATAAGGTTATTGTCTTTACAAACAGGCCAGGACACTTGAAGAAGGAGATCGCCGTCGATTATAGAAGACCTCGTCTCAGCGAGGATAATAACCTTCAGCCATACTACCGTACTATATTAGATGAAGTAAAGTCCGAGATGATTGCAGCAAAGAAGATCGAATAGAATTGCTATAAAACAACGAACAAATCACTTTCTCTTCCAAATCGGTTTGTACTGAGATTATCCTCATGGAATTGAGGATATATCTAAGAATGATTTGAGATAACTTTTAGAACGTCAACTGCGGCTGCAAAATGGTTTGGTGAGGTGAGAAGAACTTCGTCAGCAATCTTATTCGCTTCAATAATGAAGCTGACGGGATCTTTTGAATACTCATTCCAGTCCAATCCTATCATCTGTGCAGACTTGAGGTTTTTCTCTGAAGGAATCATTATACATGCCACTATTTTTATTCCGTGCTGTTTTGCCAAATCAGCGAGTTCTCCCAAGTCAGCTAGAGATTCGATTGATTGTGTAACCCATGAGTATGGCCTAGAAAGTATCTTCTTTTCTATCTGAAATCTGTCAGTCACCTTCGAAGGAACAGCCAGACTAAAGTGTATGTATCTATCATACTTTTCACTTTGCAAAACCTTAAGAATTTCGGTCGGTTTCAGGTTAGAGGTCGATAGATCATGTCCCAGTTTATCCCCCTTTAAAATTAGTACGCTTTCGAGTCCTAACAGTATAGCGTCTCCAACAAATTGCATGAATGAGGTGTAGTTGCGATCACGCGCCCTTAAACTGCAGCTAATAGGTAAACTGTTTCCGGTGTGCCTAATGAAATGAGCGAAAGAAATACCCGAAATTCTTGGGATCCCCAAGACTGAATCAGTGACATGGATTCCATCAACTAATCCAACCAATTCGCTTGCTCTCCTAACCAAGGATAACAGCGACCCTCGTAATTCATGTTCCTCAAAGTAGCGATTCTGTATTGTTTTTGGAGGATTTAGTTCAAATCGTATTTTACTCATTTGTCCATCATTGTGCTAATATAATATAGTATGTTTCATTTTCGAAAACGGGGTATTCTTGAAAGATGATATAACGAAGGAGGGGCACATTCACCCTTAACAAATTCGCCTGTAATTATTAAATGCTATTACTTGCTCCATCCTATTTGAGATTCTTGGTTTGATAACGTAGAATACTACCATTGGATTGGACTCCATTTCTCTACGTACATCTTTAGGTTTACGCAAGGTTTGCGCTTGAGCCTTGAGCCTAGGTACTCTACAGCTGTATATTCTACCTGACGGTCTATTAACCTAGTAATCGTGAGACGACTCTCAAATCTGACTTGTCAGACCAAACGAAATATAGATATAGATACCTTAAACGAAATATAGATACCTTCCGATAATATATCGTATACTCATGGATAAGGCGGATCTCATTGCAGGAATCATGCCCCATTTAAGTTGGCCAGCATCACTGGGGAATCCAATTTACGAGGTATCTACTCTATCGTCTGTGGTTGTTCTGATACACTTTACCAGATCTTCTCCTCACATTCTTTTGACCAAACGAAGTCCCCACCTCAGATCCCATGGAGGAGAGATATCATTTCCTGGCGGCCGATATACCAAGAAAGACGAGAATTTACTAAATACTGCTATCAGAGAAACAGGTGAGGAAATAGGCATCATGCTTACAAAAGATGACATTTTAGGTTGTCTTGAGGCCGTGAAGACTCTTACGTCAAATTTTTTTATCGTCCCGTTCGTTAGCATTTTACAAAATATCGATCAACCTGTTCCATTCGCTGACGAGGTCGAGGCTGTATTAGATCTTCCCCTGATGTCCCTGCTATCCACTATGAGTCCAGACACAGAACATGTTTCGATAAATGAGCTATACAAATTCAATTACGATTCATATTTGATCTGGGGGGCGACCGCCCGAATCCTCAAACAGTTAAATGAATTCATAATCCGGCTGCGTTAAGAACTAGTTTATGCGCAAGATTATTCTTCAATATACTCATTCGAATTAGACTCAATCTAAGTAAGTACTGTGTCAAATTAATACAACTCTTCGTTTTCTAGGACACAAATATGTAAAATAACGAAACTCGGAAGCAATGAAACGCCCCTCGTCAATAGCAGCATTAACTGGTCGGTTACCACGAAGGTTATTCCCTTGCTATTAAGTAGATTTAATCCATTAAACCCAAAGGAAAATAGAACTAGACCTTTAATCTTATGTATGCCTTTCATAATCTATCCAAGAACATTGGGGGACGATGAAGATGATGCGGGTACTTGATCTTGTTGGGAGGATCCTTACATATGGAAATCACGTAGAAGTGAAGAAATCGAATCAAGGATTAATGTTGATAGTCAGACCCAAAAAAGTTCTTTCTCGTGACATAGGTGGTCTGATAAGAGATGGAGGCTTCAAACTTCAGCGATGTTACAGTGAGCCAGGAGGAAGAGCCGTACTTGTCTTCCTAAACGACCGAGTTAAGGATGGCGAATATGCTTAATTTGGGTAGGTAGGTATCTCTGTATAAATTTCCTTTCCCGATACCAACTCTGCGGAGTAATACTATTACTATGGATATAGTAACTATAGCACTATCAATATAGCGGTATAGTGGTATTATTCAATATAGTGGTAT
>JBAUMZ010000124.1:0-26897 GCA_049578985.1 Nitrososphaeraceae archaeon | reverse complement strand
GTAGGACACGCATTTGCAAACCCCTCAAGAGATAGCTACGCCCCAGAACAGACTTCAGATGCGTGGCAAAAGACGCTAGCGTTCCTCGAAAACAGTACACGAGGTTAGTTTCCTTGAGCTAAACGTTCAGTCGACTTCAAGAATTGTAGACGAAGCAGGTTCAGCTGTGCCTGGTGGATATGAACAGATCTAGGCTAAGCGAACTACGGATTCTATGGCATTTCTTCATTAGTTTTTATGTATAGTATCACTAGAAACTGGTAGTGAAATTCTAAAGATGTTGTTGATAGGAGGCATCATGTAGATCTTGGCGAACTAGGAAAATTCTGCCTCTGTGACAATGGCACTGACAACCGTGTTTACCTTCACATTGAGTATGCTGTTTTGTTGCGCAAGCGAGCTATAGGTGCATTCTTTATTATTTTACTCTGCCACCTAAAAGATGTGTGTCCTAGAAGATCACACACCCTCCGACATATGCAACTTTATACGTCCTTAGAAAACTCGCATTCTTGAACTTCGTCTTAAATTGAAGGCATATCAGTTGTCTAATGCTGTTCCATTGTCGGGATTCAGAAAAAGTTTCTCAGCATAATGATTGCCTGTGAAATTGAACATCCCCAGGATTGAACCTGCTTTTTCGTCAAATGATTGATCGCCTATGAGTCCTAGCTCCCAGTTATCTTCAATAAAACGTAGGATCGAAGTCTGATCGGTTAGCAGATGATCCACATAATTGATTTTTGCCCAAGGAGATACTGCTATCATAGGTAGCCGTCCGCCATACCCACAACGATCTTGATAAGCATCTGATGGAGCTCTGCCACAAAGACCATCTGGTCCAAGCAATGCATCATATTTTGGATCATTGGACTGACTAACTATAGGTGGCATGACATGATCATACCAACCACCTGAATCATCATACGTAATGATAATTGCAGTGTCATTCCATTCGGGGAGTTCCTGAAGTCTATTCATGGTATTTACGATAAATGTCTGTTCGTCTAGCGGATCCGAATTGCCGGGATGTCCATCCTGGTAATGGCTAGCCTTAAGAAAACTGACTGCAGGTAAACTGCCATTTTCAACGGCGTCCCAAAAATCAGATAGATCATACTGATGGTTAGCTTGATCTGTGCGACCTATCATCCCGACTGAGGTTGGAGGTAAGTGGTGCGGATTTGAGGTCGATTCATAATATTGAAACGGCTCATGGTGGACTACATAATCGGTAATGTTCTCACCTGCTATATTGAGGTGGGCTGAATCGCAGACGGCCCTACCAGCAGCAGTAGTAGTATTAGTGGCAACTGTTTGACTGTTACTATTGTCATTTTCTACAGCGATTCTACTAGTAGGTTTAAATCCACCCTGAAACCAGCCCCATGTTACTCCTTTTTCGTTCATCAGATTACCTATATTTTTTCCTGTAAAAGATACTGTTTGACCTTCCGAACAATCATCTAATTTCGAGTCTATATCCCCTATTAGAGTGCCATTAGATACCATATCTGGTACATTTTCTGGTATAGCACCATGTGTTTGACCTGATATCAGATGGATGTGTCCTGGTAATGATGGTCCAAAAATAGTACTATGAAAGTTATCACTCATTGCGAAATGTTGAGCGTAGTTCCATAATGCAGTTACAGTATTTCCATCAAAAGAGCCCATCGGTTGGTTTTGATTGCAACTTTTAGATGTCGTATTATAAACATCACCTACGAATTTGTCTAGAAGGCCACCATTGTATGTTTTTTGTATATGAGTATAAGTATGAGTGTTACCACAGACTGCGATTATTTTTGCATCCTCTCTATCAAATCTAAAAGGATTAACTGAATTTGTGTTATTATTTAATAGACTCACGGTTATACCATTGATCGATGGAGTATCGGGCGAGGCTGAAAAATGTGGTTCACCAGGAAGGTTTTCTGCAATGGGATAGGTTGCGAAGTAAGTATCAAACGCAACATTCTCTTGATAGATTACTATTAAGTGTTTAATTGGTGTAGTGGTAGATATGGAGCTACTATTGTCATTGGTTACCTCCATCGCAACTATCTGCTCGGCTGCAGCACTTAGATCTACGGATACGGGATTTATCAATGTTGTAGATGCCAGAAGAATCAAGATAGTTACTAGCGCTAATATCATACTGTTAAGCTATTTGCGATCTTTAAATCTTTTTTGATACCTGAACCATATTTGACACGATTAATGCCATTAGACGATTAGTTATATAAGTGAAGTGTCTACATTCATGTCGTATTCTGTTTACTACTTGGTATAAGTTTTTGTATAGATAAAGCTTTTAGGATTAGGATGTCTCCTCCAATCTCTCTTGTATCTATGTTTCCGCAGAAGCCCTGCCTCTCTCAGTTTCTGCCGTCCCCAAACTTCTCCTTCTCCATTCGAAGCTAATGAGACGCTGCATTCTTTATAGCTGCTGTGGCTGTACATGGACTAAGATGCTAATGGATCGTGTAACAGAGCAATGGATGCCATACTCTTCAAGCTTAGAAATAATTATGCTGTCACTGAATGAGATAGAAAGTGCTGTATGGGAAGTAAGACAGGAGATGTACTCACTCCGGGATAAAAAGAAGGATCCACTATAATCTGCTTCAATCAATAAAAATTCATGGTAAAAATGTATATCAAATTTGAGCTGATCTCCCTGGCACGGCACAAATCTAGTAGCTATTACTCTATGGGCTCAGAGGGATGGGAACCAAATTTGACATGATTTTCGGGCCCACGTAGATATTTGCCGTATATACCTGGACGCGCCTGACTTCACGAGGTTGGCTCTCTCATTTCCACTCCCACGTCTTCTCACTATAACTACCGTCCTCTTCTACATCGTATTCGAATACCCCAACCAAGTTATTTAGAAATGCAAGTTTTCCTTTTGAGATGGTTGAATAGAAATTTGAACCTACGAAACGTATACCGCCAGACTCTGTCATTCTTCCTATTCCTTGTCCTCTAATAGAGACTACCTCGCCATCTTTTGACATAAGTACACCTACCCCCTCTCCATAATGTGCACCATCTGACCTATGTTCCGCCCAATAAGTCCACAACTCTGTAATTTCAATACTCCCTCTAATCTTTCCTTCACCTGATTGAGATATCTCTATTCGTGGTGCCCCGTTTGCATTGACCTCCAAAACTCTCTTCCCTGTAACCTTACCTTTGCTCTCAGAAATAACATCTCCTAACATTTTCTTGAGTACATTCTTAACCCGGTATTATATAGTTCACGTTGAGTTCCTAGTCTATTACCAAGATCATGATATTCCCGTTAGGAGCTATAGTCGCTGGCATTAGATGATACCTCCTTCCTTCTCACATAACCTAATCGTAAGAGTAGCATATGAACCCATGTAGTCTATGGCCTTCAGAACATATTCATAAATCCGAAAGCCCACCCAGATATTATTGATTAAGCTAAGTATTGCACAGATCTTCTGGCCGATGGATCCAGTCAAATTCTCTTCTACTTTATCTACCTTTTTCCAAAGCTCCTCGACAATCAGCTGTCTAGCAACAAGGATCTGGAGACCTGGCTAAAAGTTCGGTATGGGAGACCGATTGGTTATCCGTGACGGAAATCTTGTAAGCTATATCAGACATCTCGAAAAAGCAGATCTTGTTAAATATGAAAAATAATTTGTTGGAAGATATCCAAAGACTATCTATAGTCTGACTGAGAATGGTAGAATAACGTTTGAACAATTTAAAGAACAGATGTTAGACGCGCTTTCGTAGTTTGAACATCAGGTGTTATCAAAGCATTAATGCCAGAGATAACCTGGAAACCATCAGTGAAAGTCTAATAAGGAAGGCCTACCCGTAATAGTATGACATTTAGATATTAAGAGCCATAATATAAGGAAGTTCACCATTCTCGTCCTGATCGTTACTGCAATCTTAGTGATAGTTATCCTCTATAATCCCAGTTGAGCGCAGTAATGAATTCTTTTTTATAGTTCCGTTATTGTTGGAAAGGCTTAAGCTTTTCTACTCCAATAACGCTGTCATTTTTGGTTAAACAGCAGTATAAGCACAGTTACAACATATTGATACAGCAGTATAAGCACAGTTACAAGTATGTATGTTTTTATACCCAGCTCTATTTGAAAACAGAATTTCAGTTTGCAAATAATACCATCTATAACCAAAGCGAAAATCCAATCGAATCAATTATTCAAAGGTGCAACTATGTTAAGTTAAAGTCATTACAAAATGCAACAATTCACTTTACCAAGGAAATCATAATATTCAATACATCAGATAGGACAACAAAAGGCAGGACTCAAAATTTTAACAATAGTTATCTTCTATTCATCAGTAAAATGTCTTAATATTACTGCTAAAGCTATAGATATAATAGAAATAACAAGAGAAGAAAAGAAAATCAGGTTATATGATTGAGCAGAGGGCAAAAATTCTATCACATTATTTATTGGTGCGCGATATTGGAAATTTTGCAAAAAAATCGCTGCCATAGCGGGACCTATTGCACTACCTATTAATTTTAAAAGCGAAGTCATTGCCAGTGACATTCCACTAAATTGTTTGGGTGTAAATAACATTACAGCATTTATGGAACCAATAGTGGTTAATGAAATCCCAACTGCAACAATTGATAAACTTATGACTAATGAGATCTCCACAGAATGAAAGAGTAGAAAGCAGGTAAAGCCTATAGAACTAACAACAGTACCTATGAGAACAGGTTTTGTTGATCCTAGTTTCGATATTATATAACCTGAAGTAGGACCAAATATGAGTACAACAATTCCATAAGGTAAAAGTAAAAAGGAAGTATCTACAGATGTTATGCCCAATCCAATTGGAGGAGGAGACTTTGCTAAGATCGGTATTGTATAAAATAGTACAAAAATCCAAAAACCAACTATAAATGAAAGTAAATTAGGGATTAGTATAACTTTGTTAGCTAATAACCTGAGATCTATAATATGAGAATTATTATTTTTCATTTCTACATAAATGAATAGTAGGATTGAAGTGATTGCTGTGGTTAGCAAAATGATTTGTTTTAGCTGGCTTAAATCTGTATATGTATCTGGAGCACTATTGTTATTACTGCTTTCGAATGATGTAAGTAACAGGAAGAATGATGTTATAAATATTGACAACAATATTGCGCCTTTAATATCGATAATATTTGCAAATCTTTTGATCGCGTCCCATTCGATTCTGTTTTTATGAGATGACTTAATCATTGATTTAGGAATTGATTCTACGCTTTGTTTCTCTCTTGCAGTATCTCTATAATCTCTCTCAATTTTTTTACTTAAACGTCCTACTGCAATAAGGATGGCAATTGATATAGGTGCTGATAAAATAAAAGTCATGTTCCATCCGTAATACTGTATAATTGGACCTCCAAGTATGATGCCCAATACAGAACCAAAAGCAAACATAGAAGTAAATAGACTTTGAGCCACTGCCATCCTTTTTGGTGGGAAGTTATCTTTTATGATACCATACGCCACAGGAAGGAAAGATATTCCAATTCCTTGAAGTGCTCTTGCAATGAGAAGAAGGTAAATATCAGATGCAAACCCGGCAGTTATTACACCAATGGTGTAGGATGTGAAGACTATGATCAGTATCTTTTTTCTTCCAAATATATCAGATAATTTGCCAGTAATAGGTGTCATTATACCACCAACAATTAGATATATTGTAAGGATCCAAGATGACGTGTTGTATGAGATATTAAATTCTTTAATAATGTCTGGAATCGCTATAGATATCATTGTTTCTGTATATAGTACTATGACTGATATTGCACACAACACACCAAGTGCCTTCCACGAGGTTGAAGAAACCTTTATTGTCTGATTAGTTTGGGATCGTCGAGAATTGAAAAAAGAAAAAGGGAAGAGCCTAAGTTTGAAAGGAAATTTCATTCTAATTTATTTACCTTTCATTAGTCTACTTAAATAATTGTTGGTCCATTTTAAGGCAAATCGAAAACTATCTAGGAATGATGATGAATACGTGCCCTTAGAATTCCGCTAGGGAAATTCGGAGGCTGAGGCCGAAGCAATCCAGACCTGTTAATCGTCAAAACAAGAACGAGAGATTCGACATCATATTAATGAGAAAACGAAAAATTCGAGTTCTTACTCAAGGTCAGTGTTCTGCGGTATTTCCTGGAATCTGCATTTTGAGCTCAATTTTGAGCTTCATTTACGGCTGTAGCATCACTTGTTGTGTTGTTAGGATTGCTAATGTTTGGGTCATTCCCTATGGGAGCTGTCTCTGTCTGGTTAAGGAACTGACTCTCATTAACTTGTGTGGTATCAAATACTACCCATATACAAGCGTTCTCTTTGACCCACGTCCATATTCTTTTAAAAGGTAATGAGTAGCATTCTTATCTAAACGTTACGTACTCGTCTAAGTCAAAGATACGAACTTCAACATCAGGACTTCCCTTTACTTGCAATCAAAACTACTCCAGTCATTATTATCACGGCAGCGATTATTATCTGTGGAGTAATAGCTTCACTAAGTATCGCCCATCCCAAAATAACAGCTACTACTGGACTTACATATGCAAAAGTATTAGCCAATGATGCTGATGTATTTCTGAGAACCCAGAAAAATCCAGCCCACCCTACTGAACCTACAGTTATGAGATACAGGAGTGAAGTCATGGATGACGTAGAAATTGATGATATATGAAAATTCTGTAGCTCACCTATTGCAATACTCAATATAATTAGAAAAATTCCACCTACAAATAACATCATACCAATTGAAACCAGTACGTTAGTTGGGAGATCGGCTTTAGATGAATACAACGACCCGGCTGACCAGCTGATTGCAGCTATTACTAATGCGATTATTCCAACAAATTCAAATTTCATATTAGGAGAATCTGTATCTATAAATTGAGCTGCCAGGGAAGGAAATATCAATACGACAAAGCCTATAGTACCCGTAATAACTCCAAGCAAGGTAAACTTGTTGAGCTTTTCTTTATACACCATCTTTCCAAGTAGTAACACCCAAACCGGAACTGTCGAAAATAAGAGTGCAGTAACACTAGACGAAAGATATTGCTCACCCCATGCCAATAGTCCCTGTCCACCAAGTATCAACGCACACCCTACAATTGTTGCTTCCTTCCAATGTTTCTTGTTAAGTATTGATACAAGTCTGTACCGATATCCGAGTTGAACATTTTGATTTTGATTAGTCCCAGTGTTATTGTTTTGCGAAGGAATTAGAATGTATACTAGGATTAGAAGGGCACCAGATGATACATACCTTATTCCAGACATTAAAAATGGAGGGATAGTATCTATCGCGATCTTTATAGTGATATATGTGGATCCTATAATTACCCAAAGTAATATTAACACCAACCAGACTCTTAGCTTACCCATAGATCGATACTCTTGTTTTTATGACCTTCGCCTGATATTAATAATCCCTAGGCACACTTCAATACTTCAGATAAGTTATCGGTACTATGTCCATCTATGATGTCACTAGGACTTCCGAGGTTGCCGCTATTCGATGACCACACAACGTATACGTGAATACCTGATGCAGCTATGGATGGATTGTTAATACTCCCCGGGTAGGCAGTAGTCGTAAAGCGTTCCACCGTGATCGAAGAATACAAAGATTATTACCTTGATGTGGAAGATGATAATGAGATCGTTCAGAGAGGCAAATATTGCAATGAACTTATAACGTTTAATGAAAGTAAGCGTAGTTCATCGGGCAAAATAATTCCACTAAATTTCCGAGATCTTTCAGTTGCAGTTGCATCTTCAGTTATCATATAGATTAATAACTATCACCCAATACGTATTGATTGTAATACTTGCTTCGATTACGTTGCAAGTAGTCTTTACAGGTGGATATAGCAGTCTTCTTATGAAGTCAGTTATCTGGATCAACTATGTTGTTTTCATAGTTCTAATAGGATTGTTAAGTCAAAGATTTTTGTCTTGGTCTATATCAAATCGGAACAAAGTGGTCATTGCATATGGGGTATCTATGGCAGTCCTTTCAGTCAGCGGCATATTCACCATACTCTACGTCACTAATACTCTCTCTGGTCAACGTGGTATAGATTACATAGGGCCACTAAGAAGTCCTCTTGCAATCGTCGCAAGTGTCTTTAAGGTAAGCATGGGGAGCGTAGCCAAGAATATTCAGAATAAGACAGTCAAAAATTACCTAGTAATATCTGCTTATGGCATGGTCTTGCTCTTCACAGCCAATCAACCAGTTAGCCTGTTATTCCCTATCCCCCATTTGGGCTGGCCACGATATCATTTCTCGGGTTGTCTGCGTACTTGGTGTTCATAGTTATATATTCTGCATCCATATCAGTTGCCCTAGACAGTAGATTACGAAGTTGAGTCAATTCAATCTGATTTATATTATCGTGTTATAGATGAGAAGATCGTAACAAATTTCCACAAGGCGACATTATGCCGCAGTACTCATAATATGAGCGGTACTCTTCTACCTTGCAGTTACAAAGTATCATGTGAGTGGGATTGAAATAAAAAAGGAGGGTTTCGGCATTTATGAAGCTGTTTGGTTCTCTGTATCCATATACAACGTCTTTAGATCTTTCAACATCTCTACAGTTCGCAACTCGAGCAGAAGCTTCATTGCCTCTGTACTATTCATAGAAGATAGTTTGTCAACAACTTGATTGCTTCCTGAGTTTAGGTCAGCGGCAGCCTCATCTGCCTCCAATTCAGATAACACGGGATCTCTTGCCTCCAGCGCTTCTATTACCTTTTGCATTGTCTGTGGCCATCCATCACCTGTGAGGTTTAAAGTTGCTGATAATGGTACTGTTTGGTTGCCTAATTCCATGTTTATAGCCCTTAGATCTTTTATATTCTCCACAACTTGCAACTCGAGCAGAAGCTTCATTGCCTCTGTACTATTCATAGAAGATAGTTTGTCAATAACTTGATTGCTTCCTGAGTTTAGGTCAGCGGCAGCCTCATCTGCCTCCAATTCAGATAACACGGGATCTCTTGCCTCCAGGACGCATTCACCTGCAAAGCGATTGCCTTCTTGTACGCACTGTTTCATTAAATCTTCCGGTGTCTGCTGTGGATTTATTTTGCCTGTGGTAGAATTTAATGTTTCTTGCGCAGTAGCAAATTCTAGAGGACTCGCTAGCACCAGTGTTGCCGCTACCAGTACTGGGAATATACCAGCTCCGATTTTACGGTAGACCATACGCGATAGCTCACTACCTAAACACGGGTATATAGGTATTGATGTATAATCTAGCTGAGTACCATGGAGTAGCAGAGCTTAGAAAGAGTTATGTCACCCCAGAATCCAGATACCCCCACTCTATCGTATTGTACTACAAGAATGGGTGTCTTCAAAAAGCTTAGAGTCGTACTAGAATATGACGACTTGGGTAATGTTACCAAGTCGGAAACTATAGGATGGAACAATATGTTCTACATTCCTTGGGATAATGGTAACAGCGCACGTAAAGTCATCGAAGAATTCGGTGGAGTATATAGAAATACTGTATTAGCAATTGCCAAGGAGGCAGGAGACGAATGGCATACAGGAAATACTTATACTGTATTTAACCTGGAGGAATGGCTGAAATCAGACTCCTTTGAGGATTTATTGGCGGCTAACCGCGGTGGTTTCCTAAAGAACGAGTATGGTGGTACAGTGCTATACCAAAGAGACAAGGTAGCGAAAAGGAAGCAGTTAGAGGCTCAGATTCAGGAGTTCAAGAGAAGTGACAAAGCCAAAGGCTAAAGGAAATATTCGGTTAAAAAGAGTCATAGGTTTCAATAATTCAGTATCATTGGGAATAATACTACCTAGAGCATTCGTTCGTGCACTTGAGCTTAAAGCCAATCAGTATGTCAGTGTGGAATTGCATGATGAAGATAAAATGATAGTAGTAAAGGGACTTATTTCAGGACAATTACATACTGTGCACAAAATGTCCAGGTGGTATAACTAAAATGCAGCAGCTGCCGATGACGAATACGTGGATATGTCCGGAATGCTCAAACACAGCATGGCATACACAAAAAGAAGCTGAAGAGCAGGTGGTAACAGAAGAGGAGTAAGAAGAGGAATGACTAACCAAAAGAGAAAACCTAAGATACATTACACAAATTCAGACACCATAGAAAACAAAACGTCGTTAGCACAGGCCAACAGGATATTGAATAATCATAGTAGTCGCAAACCATCACCAAAGAGGAAGGACCTGAAACGAATAATAGATAGAAAATGAATGAGAAAGAAACTTCGAATGTTGATAAGGAATTAAATGAGAATGACAATGAATTTGGTAGTGAAATAGCCGGTAGCATCAACTGAACTGGCCTGTAGTTCCTCCTAATGATGTTCCAGTTTAAACCGAACTATGATAGGATTGATAGATAAGTTCATCTTAATTGGAGTAACAAAGTCCTAAGTGTGAAAGTAATAAAATATCACTAGTGACTTACCGAATAAGTTGATAAGTCCTGCAAATAAAACGTTGCATAACCACTCATTCTCTATAACAAGTGTTATGTATGATGTGTTACGAACTGCGAGAATGGTAGATTCAGAAAATGTTTGAACAAGAAATCATACAGTTACATCCTTATCCTTATTTCCTAACAACCCGTTCCCTGATTCATTAGCCTTACGAGCAGCCGCCACCTCCCCGGATGCTAACACTCCCAATTATCCTAGGTTTCCTCTAATGGAATATGTGTTAGATTTGTTTCCAGTTTATATAAGATTTAGTACCAGCTGGACGGCAAGTCTTCATAATGAATACACCGAAACATGTTTAATTGATCTACTACATCTCAATGTCCCGCAACTATACCTTTTTTTTAATTTCATATGGGTCTGCAAATCTGAGTCTGGGGACCAGCACTAATCTCCTTCTGGTTTGCCCTATTCTTCTGGCATTGAAGAAATTGAGTAATTATGTTAGCTAGCCATCCGTCTTCGGATCTTGCTTTGACGGTTAATGCCTTTCATTCAGAGTTAGCTTTTGTTCCGAGTCAATACCGCTAATATTGATAAATTTTCTTAATCTTGAAATGTATTTGGTTTTAGTCTTCAGCGTTAAGGTAAGCATTAGCAGTTAGTCTATGGGCTTAGAGACTTATAGAGATCCGATTAACCACATGAATAATAAAGAACGTGAATGGGAGACTAGATTACTTATGAAACTGAGTCAGAAATTGCTCATAAAACCAAGAAAAAAAGTAAGAGTGAAGTTAAGAGATTGGGATCCTAATTATACTGCAGGGAAAAGGAGAGAAGATGTGGAAAATGAAATGGTTAATTTTCCTACTCAAGTATCCAAATTACAATACAGGCTTTTCGTAGCCAATAAACAGTCTCTTTTGATAATACTTCAAGGAGCTGATACCTCTGGGAAAGATGGAACTATACGTAATGTAATGGGAGGGTTAAACCCTCAAAGTTGTTATGTAAAACCATTCACAGTTCCGAGTGCAGAAGAGCTCTCGCATGATTATCTTTGGCGTATTCATGCTGCCCTTCCACCAAAAGGTCAAATTGCTGTTTTTAACCGTTCTCACTATGAAGATCTTATTAAAGTTCGGGTTCTTAATTTAGTATCAGAGAGTAAGCTGATTCCAAGATATAGACAAATTAACGATTTCGAAAGATACTTGACAGAGAATGATATAACGATACTGAAATTCTTTTTGTACATTAGCAAAGATGAACAGAAGAATCGACTTCAGCAGAGATTAGAAGATTGGACGAAGCATTGGAAATTATCAGAAAGAGATTTAGAAGACAGGAAATATTGGGACAATTATATGGAATCTTATGAGGAAGCACTAAGTGAATGTAACACGAAATGGGCACCTTGGTATATTATTCCCGCAAATTCAAAGTGGTTTCGTAATTGGGCTGTGGCTCAAATTATCTTAGAAACCCTAGAAAGTATGAAATTAGAGTATTCACGACCAAACATAGACACCTCTAAATTTGTCATAGTATAATGCAGACTGGCCCTTACTACTTCGTGCTATGGGCCCAGAGGGATTCGTATGAAAATTCATTCGAGCCCATTAATTGAAGAATAGCTAACTTGTCGGTTTATATATCTATTATATACAAAATACTTATGACAGGAAATACAGCATATGTTAATGCCACAATAATAGCAGGAATTATCGCAGCGATGGTAGTATCTGCTACTTTGTTGACAACCACCTCATCCTGGGCTGCCACCCAGAAGAAGAATGTTAGCTGTGCTGGTGAAAAGCATACTCGAAATTACTGTGATGGATATTATCTAGGGATAGCTGACTGCAAAGAAAACGCCGACAAAGATCGTTCTAATTCCAAACATCATACAAAGGATTGGAGAGATGGCTACAAAAGGGGTTTCAACTATGAACTGAATACTCATGGATGTTATGGCGACTTTAAAGAGGATGTGGACTATGATTAGAAATATGAGTATGATTGGAAATATTCATAACGGTACTGTCCTTGACTCTAGAGGTAAAGCGATTGCGGAAGGCTCTGACGCTAGAATGAGATATCCCTGGGCTCAGAGGGATGGGAACCAAATTTGACACGATCTTTGGGGGCCTTACACAACTTTCAAATTTCCATGTTCTATGGGCTCAGAGGGAGTCTGATGAAAATTCAATCGAGCCCGTTATTAAATCAGTACAAAATGACAGTCCTTTTTAATGACCTGCGTAGTTAGAAGAACATGATACGAGCCAACCTGACAGACAAATTAACAGTAGTAACATCAACTGTTTACATATTTTTATTAATACTGGCCATAGCACCGATGGTTTATGCCCAGAAAGGTAATTAAATTACTGAGAATTTTACTGGGGCGCCCTCGTTCTCACAAGATATCACACTTGTACCACCCAATGATAACTATCCTGAAAGTGATGACGCCATTGCCGCTTACGCGAATGATACCGATTGGCGAACCCTTGTTGTAGCTAATGATTCAAATCCACTCACTTCTTTACAATCCGTGCAACTTGAAATCCCAAATCCATTCGAAGGGGATACGTTTCTAAACAATTCGATTCTCCCCATTCTACCACAATCATCCATCTACCGTTTCAAATATTTAGATATTGAATCACGTGAAGGTGTGAATGTTCCCTTCAAATATGTAGAAATTGATTGGAATACCGAAGGATCACCACGCGGTCCGAATGGTTCCTTTGTTAATCCTCATTATGACTTTCATTTTTATACGAGAACCCCTAAGTTTATCAATCAAGAAGTTACCTGTATCACATCCGAAAAAACCTGTGACCATCTTCAGACCGGATACGTTCAAGCTCGCCGTTTCCTAAGTCTACCGCCACATAAATTTGTGCCAAATTCTTACTTCCCGGATAGTGGAAGTTCTATTGCAAATATGGGATTACATAACTTAGATGGAAGCTTTAATTACACCGTTCAAAATGTCAATAATAATCCTGTTATTATCTATGGAACATTTGGAGGAGAGATTGTATTTTTAGAGGCATCACTCACTTTATTCGCTTTCTCAAACGCAATCGTATCAGATACTCCTATCAAATGGCAAATATTACAGCCTGAAGCATATTTCTACGAATGGTGGCCCAACACCATGACATTGGAATACGATCCAAGTCGTGATGTCTTTATCTTTTCTCTAACAGATTTTAAATATCACTCAGTGGATACGGTGGTACAGGGGTAAGTACCACTGGGATGCGTATACTTGTCATAGTGATGATGGGTTTACAACTGCAATGCAGTAGAAGCTGCACCAAATATTATGACAATAGCTACCGTTGTAAATGTTGCAATTATTTTTGTATTAACCATTGTTATAAAAAATGATTGTTAGCACTATCTGTTTGGGACGCCTTTAATCCAAGTGCTAAATAAGTATCCAATCCTATGAACTCGGGGAGCCGGTTGAAAATTCAACCGAAGCCCCAATTACTATTGATGTGTTGCTATTGATACTGCTCTTTTTGGGATTCTATTCGTATGAGAGGAAGCGCAATAACCACAAAAATCTTGAATATTGCCTTTAGTATGACACATACATTCACATTTGCTACCTATTGAGAAACCTTTTCTTCGCTTCAATATTTGTTATCACATGGAATTCCCCACGACCTATAATAAACCTGTGTATTTCTACACTCTTAGCCCTCATAAGTTTACGAAGATTTTATGATCATACGTCTTACTGTAACTTTCCTTGGGCTCAGAAGGGGGTTTAGATGAAAATTCAAACTTTTCTAGAGTCTCATAAATACACTGGCATTCACTGGTTTTAGCCTCCTCCTGCACCCATTCCTCCTCCAGTTGATTCTACTTCAAACTCTTGCAATTCCTTATCTATTTTAGATTTCACTTTGGTTATCGGTTTCAGAACTTCCTTTTGGATTTCTTCTTCTTCTTTTCTTTCTTCCATCTTTATAACTTTGATAGCGCAACATATTTCTTAAAGATTGTCTAACTTACCAATGATCATGCAACCTATTTAAGTAAGTTAAATTGCACGGAGGTTGCTACATCCGATCTGTGGACATTATGGCATTAGGAGAATTAGTTTCAGAAGAAAGAGGAAAGATAACGGGGCTTAAAGTGTTTTAAGAGGCTCCCGGGGAGTGTTTAAGAAAGAGGAAAGATAACGGGGATTGACTTTATAGGTATAGCAGGCGAGACTCTGAAAGCTCGTTGCACTGCATTCAAGCAGAAGGCTAGAAGGATGTGGCGCCACCGAATTGTCAAATTGCCTGTCCAAACCGGAACTTGGTGAGTGTAGAGCTACCAGGAACATAGAATGGCTTTAAATGCCTCAACAGATTTTATCATTTTAGCAGATCGATCGGTTTTTGATATCTCTAGATGCTCAAGCGCCTTGACAAATTCAGTTAGCGAATGATAAGTCTGGGAATCGTTATCTTCATAATCATTTTTTCTCAAATTTTGTATCGCCTTATACAACAGTTCATTCAAATGATGCTTGTTCCTATCAGCTATTTCCGAATTAATCATCTCCTTTTGGATGATTGAGAACCATGCATCGCACATTCCTTCTTTTATCAATTTATTTATAGTTTCTAATGTTAAATCGCCTGTCTTACCAAAAATGGTGTTAATGTAGTTAGTACGCTCTATTCGCATTGCTATTGTTAGATTAAATGCTTTATGAGAAAGTATTTCCTTTATCTCCTTCTCAATCATACCTTTGGCGTGATTAAGTTTCTCTTGTAGTGCACCTTGGCGTTCAATTGATTTGTTTAGGTCCCTTACTACATTGGTTAATTCCTTTCTTGTTTGGTCAACCATCTCTATTGCTTCAGTCGTGTCACTTATTATGGTCTTAAATTTTAGAATTCGATTAATGCGCGTACAGTTTCTTCTGCATCATCATCAGTTTTAGCTTCTTTCAGATTCTCTAATTCTTCTGCTTGTCTGTTCATCTGTATGACAAGTTGTCTTAATGCAAAGTAAGCTAAGGCTACAAATTCAAGTTTCACGACCATGATAGTGCCATTTGTCGGATTGTTTGTTATATGAGGCACATACATTTTTTCACTTAGGGCTTCTGTGGGAAATGTCTTCGTAGCAAGTATTCCTACCTGGGTTCCGGTTTGCTCCATATTCTGGAGTAGTTGATCCATGTAGCCACTTGCCCTCAATTCGTGGTCACAGAAAATGGAGAGAGGATCGATACCCCAATTTTGTGGGATATGAAGACAGGCGATAACATAACACCAAAAGATATAGAGAAAGCGAAGTTATATAAGGAAAAGTACAATACTGACGATTGTTTTATCGTTGCATCAAAAGCCAGATGTATACGAGAAAAGGATTGTAAGAACGCTAGAGCAACAGGGACTATAGGGCATAGGGACGGCATAATATTAGTTCATCAGTCAGTAGCAATGGATGTGGCAGAACATACGAGGAGATTTATAACTGAAAAAGCAAGGTTGCTAAAGAACAACAGCGGAAGAATAAGCAAACAAGCGAACTTGTACGACTATATCAGGCTCGCAATATGAACCACATCTGGCGACTTTTGAAAAATTTTCCGACATATCTTCTCTAGTTATCATTGGGGATAGATAAGGACTTCTACCAGCCAACTCGCGTCATCTTGATGGGGGTTTAAATCGAACTATGATAGGATTGAAACTTGTTGCGGCATTGGAGCTAAGTATGTTAAGTCACGATGCAAGTTTACTGTCACGCTTTCTGGCTTCTTTTCTTCTTCAATGATGGTAGTAGTAGAAAATCAACTTGCATATGTATACTATTAATCAAGAAAGCATGGTCGTGTGACTTATCGTGAGTCGCAAACGAGACCTTATATCCATTTAAAGAGCATAGCACCGAACTTCAGTTCAACTCTTATACTAAAAACTTCCGTAAACCGGTGATACATCGAATCATGTTATAATTTTTTGTCTGGTCATTAAGAGGTAACGCCGATCTAGAAAACTCTTCTTCCACTAGTCTCCAGCTATTAATACTCTGGTTAGGCACCATTGAATATATGATGGTAACTGTTATAAGTCATTTTTTAAGATTTTATAATATGAGTCAAAATAAAATGGCCGAACAACGGAACATGGCAACTCAGTGGCCAGACCTGTTGGGACAACTTTTTGACAGATTGGCTGGAAAGGAAGTGATGATCACTTACAGCTTCAGAGATTTAGAAGTAGAATTACCAAGAGCAGCTGGTCCAGGAGGACAAAGTCTTGGGAGCGCGAAGTGGATCCTTAATGGTGATCTTGCAATTAAGGCGCAATCCCATTCTCAGGCGTCTGGTGGAATAGAAAGATAACACCAATGTGATAACATCAAAATACAAAAAATACGTAACACAGCGCATGAGGGTATATCTAAGGGATTGCTGTTGATGAAACCATGGTAGTAGAAAATAGGTTGTTTTTACATGTGATTCATTTAAAAATAGTTACTCTAGGTTGCTATTTAGCATAAAGCTCATGGATACCATACCTTTGTCAAACAATAAACCGATAAGAATTGTGATACTCGGCGCCGGCTATGCTGGAATGTTTCTAGCCATACACCTGCATCAAACATTTAAAGGGCGAAGTGTGGGCGATAGAAAAGGAAAAGGAGATGGTAGTTCATCATCTGTAGAAGTTGTTCTTATTGATAGGAATCCATACCACCAGTTATTACAAGAAATACATTTAGTTGCTGCAGGTTATAGGACGGAGGAAGAAATCACCATCCCAATAACTTCATTAATAAATGGCACTAAAATTAGATTCATTCAGTCCAACGTCAAAGAGATCGTCGCAGATGATAACAAGGTAGTACTTAATGGTTCTGCAATCGACTATGATATCGCGGTAATCTGTCTTGGGTCTACTACTAAGTACTTTGGTATTGAAGGAGCTAAGACAAACACTATGCCCTTCAGATCAATCAAAGATGCGATATATGTTCGTGATAAGATTCAATCATTTTTATTGTCTAAAAGTCCTGAAAGAGGAATTGCAGCTAAAAAACAGAGCAGTGGTAATAACATTAAGATTACTATTGTTGGAGGAGGAGCAACTGGAGTAAGCCTTAGTGGGGCGATTGCAGACCTTATAAAGGATCAAGAAAAACAAAGAGAGAATTCTGATGCTATGTTACTCGAAACTAATTTGAGTATTACCATAGTGGAAGCAATGCCAAATATTCTTTCAGGTTGGGATCCAAAATTGGTTAGCAAAGTAAAAGCAATTTTGGAGTCAAAAGGGATAAGAATTTTGACCAATTCACAAGTGTCAAAGGTTGAACATGATAATCTAATTCTGAACAATGGCTCAAAGGTTGAATCTTCTCTTATTATTTGGACAGCTGGAATAAAAGGCTATGAAATTGCAGTATCTCCACCAATAGACAACACGAAGGATGGTAGAATTATTGTAAACCGATATTGTCAGAGCGATAAGTTTCCTAATATTTTCGTAATTGGCGATATTGCTGCAGTAAAGGATAGCCGCGGCGAAATATATCCACCAATTGCTCAGATAGCCGTACGGGAAGCTCGTTATTTAGCAGACATGTTAGCTAAGCATTATCATAAACCTAAAGACAAGAATTTCAATTTAATCTCCCATAAGGTGCCGAATGGTCTTGACATGTTTGATTATAATATTGGAGTTCAAATTATTTCATTGGGAGTTGATGATTACGTCGGTGTATTTGGTAGCCAGGTAATAAGTGGTAACCTTGCTAAAATGGTCGATGAATTTGGCAGACTTGCTTATGTAAAAACTCTTAGGACTAGAGGAGAAGATATCTCTTCTGTTATATATGATGACGGTCTATTGCCTAAGATGATTGCAGGTTTCTCCTTTGCAGGTTTTGCTTTTGCAAAGTGGATATAAGAGGCTAACGAAGGAACTAGTAGTAGATCTTCAGGTTTAATGGGAACGAGGTTTAGATAAAGCAGACCATGGCTAGTATGCAAACTAACCTTGAGATGCATTACCGTTACATTCCTGACCGTTTTGTATGTGGTGATACAAACACGGTTGTTGGTCTGATCGCATCCAAGATATGTAGTGTGGTTGGAGGCGGCCTGAATTATGCCTATTTTTCATAGCGCAACGGAGAACAGCTGAGCATAACTGGATGATGGTTCAGAGCAACTGCGGTCAGTTGCGTCAGTGAAGGACGAATCTTGAAAAACCGCCCTCCTATGCGTTATATAAGAGGTGGAGAAGGAAGATACCCACGATAAGACTATTCCTCATATGCGTTCTCTTAATGAGTAAACAAAAATCCGATTAAAGACTTGGCTCTAAATACTGAAATGCTTAGTAGTTAAATCAAGGATTCTGATCAGATCGTAATAGTATAATTGTGTTAGATCGCTGAGGTCTCAAGAAAGCCAAGAGTTTTTAATCTTGATTATTCATAACTGAAAGTACGAGATGAGCTACAGAATAAGACATAAGGAATTTGGGGTACCAGGTCAGGAAGAGAGAAGAATCATAGAGAATGTTCTCATAATGCAAGGAGGAGGGTCTTTAGGAGCTTTCGCTTGCGGTGCCTATAAAGCATTAGTAAGAAAGAATATACGAGTAGATATAGCCGCAGGAACTTCCATCGGAGCTGTAAATGCTGCTATCATTGTAGGCAGTAAAAGTGGTCACCCAGAGAAGGACCTTGAGGAATTTTGGTTAGAAATAGCAGAAAGCAATTATCATCTCATCCCAGATATATATGTTCCAGGATATACAAGCAATGGTAAGGGATATACAACAAGAAAGATATCCTCTGCTGCCGCTAATGCTGCTGTATTTGGTGTTCCAAAGATGTTCGTCCCAAGATGGTTCCAGTGGGGTGTTAATAGACATATGACTGAGAAAAGAGATGTACTTGGGGAAGGTAACTCTCAGTCACATTTCTTATCAAGTTCTGACTTTGATACAAGAAGTTGGACATACATATATGATCATTCCCCGCTTGCAAGAACACTCGATAAATACATAGACTATAAGAAGCTCTGTCCTGATGGAACAAAGGAATCACAGAAAGTATCTCATCTGGTGATGACCGGAGTAGACGTATTGACAGCAGAGCCGTTGATATTTGACAACACGAAAATGAAGATCAACGCAAGGCACGTTCTGGCAAGCTCTGGCTATCCAGTATATGGATTTCCTTGGATACAACTTGAGAAAGAAGAAAATAGTAATCATAAAGATGACGGCGCTAAACATGCCATTTTCACGTACGCTTGGGATGGCAGTCTACTTAGCAATACCCCGATAAGGGAGGTCCTCTCTGTGTCTCCAAGAAATGATAAGAATATATTTGTTGTAGAAAACTATCCACGAAAGATCAAAAAACTTCCCAGCGACATGGCGGAAGTTCAAAGCAGGGCCAAAGATATTTTATTTAGTGACAAGGACATGGGAACAATAAAAATGTCAAGATTAATTACAAAACAAATACGACTCATAAAGCGGCTCTACAGTATTTTCGAAACTCAGCAGGCTGCGAATCAATCCAAAGTCAATCCTAATGAGGTTAAAGAAATAAAATCAGAATATAATAAGCTCATAAGAAACCATGGTGCGCAAATTCTCTCTGTCACAAGAATAATTAGAAGTGCAATGGATTCTCCTACAATTTTACAAAATGCAGATTTTTCTTCTCCGACGGTAAAAGAACTTATTTCACAAGGTGAAAGAAAGACTCTCGAAGAGTTAAACTATTGTGAAAAGGTTCATTACGACTTCAATAGATGATAGTAGATGTTGAGGCATACAGCACTTAAGCGGTTCAAATGAGCGATCCTGTATATAGTACTAGGTCATAGCACTATGTCCAATTTAATCTACTGTCCCGATTTCAAGTGAATTTGACATGGTCCTTCTAGAGGGTCCATGTGAAACCTGGACTAAGGTCAGGTTAGATATGGTTCCACAATACTTTGGGTTATACTTTTTTTCTATAAGCCGCTTTAGTGCGAATTACTGATTCGGACTACTAATTGATAGTGACGTCATCTGGTGAAGACGAAGAAACAAGCATCGGCATCATGCTATCCGATGAAGATGAGGACATTGACATAACGATTCCTCTGTCACCACTTCTGCTACTCTTCATCGAATCAGATGGTATAGAGATAACCCTCTCTTGAAATAACCCTCCCTTGGTAAGCCGTTTGCATTATTGAGATCGATCATGTTCTTGAGTACATTATCGGCAGTTACTAAGCCTCATTTTAGTCTGAGTTAGCCATTGACATTAGTGAATCTGTCAAGCCAATCAAATATCCTTTGGTTTGCTAGGGAGAGTGCGCTTATATGACAGTGCTCCTCTGCACCTTCCTCTTTAGTAAATAGAATGTAATTCTTTGGACATGTTAAAGAATCGTAAACCTGTTTTGGCTGTCCAGAAAATGATTCATCTTTTTCTGCTTCCAGAATAAGGGTTTGGCATTTTATTCTGTCAATAATTCCTCTAAGTGTAAAATCTAGGGTCTTTCTGAGAAGCTCGAAAGGTGTTGTCACTGAAGCTATCACCTAAGCTATCACCCAGATACATTCCAATAGAGCTCCCTCATAGAGAAAGAGAGATAAATAGGATAAGGGATCTTTTTAAAGAGTCATACACAAATCCGGAAAAATTTCCTCTTTCTATAATACAACTGGTTGGCCCTGCTGGACTCGGAAAGACGTCTAGTGTTCTCAAGGCTTAGCCTTTGGAAACAAAGATAGAGTGCGAACATTAAAGCAAAGACTTTAAAGTGTTTTAAGAGGCTCCCGGGGAGTGTTTACAGGCGATAATAATATTGCTAAAACAACAGTTAGGAAATCAGAATACATAATAGAGTTAAAAGCGCACCGATTTAGTTGTATCAGTCATGGAACACGATCCGATACAGTTTAGGGTGGAGTTTATTATAAAAGAAGGAAAAATAGAGGATTATAAGAAGCTGGTACAAGAAATGAGCAGAGTAGTAAAAGCTAACGAACTAGATACGATCGGCTATCAGTTTTATCTTGATAGCACAGAGACAAAATGTGTAGTATGTGAGACATATTCAAATTCAGAAGCTGCACTAACTCATAATATCAGCATTGAATCGAAAACAATGCTCTCAAAGATTTTCAGTGTTGCTAGGATACATAAATTTGAAGTTTATGGTAATCCCAGTAAAAAACTTCAAAAAGTGCTAGCTAATTTCAATGCACAGACTTACAATCTAATTGCTGGATTCAGTCGTTGACATTTTGAGGCTATTCTCATTTGCAGGTGCGAAGTGGTATACCTGCTGCTTGATATTCTTCCTGACATGCCGGATTACTTCGGCTCTGTCCAGTAAATCTAATATAAGTATTCAATAACTATGTGTTATTGGATACTCGTATATAATATAGTATTTGAAGCAAGATAATGCTTATCTAATGTGAAATATTTCATTGAGATTGCTTCCATAACCTCCAGGTTGTGGTCCGCCTCCGATAACATATATTACATCATTAATAGCTACAGCAGATAATCCATGTCTGGCCGTTGGCATTGGTAATTCAGATCTCCATTCCTTAGATACAGAATCGTACTTTTCGTTATTGTCAAATGTCCGAGCAGGTACTTCGCCTCCGAATACATAAATACTTCCGTTTGCAGCTGCTGATGCAAGTCCACCTCTCTGGGAAGGCATTGATTCGAGTACTGTCCAGTTATCTGTTATTGGATCGTACACTTCATTAGCATCTACATTAGTTGCCATTCCTGAAGTTCTGCCTCCAATAACATATAATTTGTCGTCAACTACAACCGATGTGAGATGTTCCCTAGCTGTAGGCAGAGGGGCTTTTTCTGTCCAAGTATTAGTAACTGGATTATACGCCCAATTGTCTGATACAGCTCCCGATGCATCTACCCCCCCAACTGCATATAGAGTTCCATTAATAAAATTAGCAGTTAGTGCACCGCGTGCACTTGGCATGTCCTTTCCTTCTGTCCATTTGTTGGTAGTAGGATCGTAGATGAATAATTTATTTGATAGATCTCCTCTGTTTAGATAACCTCCTCCTACTACATACAATTTACCATTATAGGATGCGGCCGCAGCATGATCTAGTGGTTCTGGTAATGGTGCTACTGTTTTAGTAGTAGCAGTAGCAGTAGTAGTAACCCACTCACCAACACTTGCATCATATACTTGTACGGAGGAGCTGCTTCTACCTGTTTCATCAAAGCCACCAATAATGTATATTTTGTCATTTAGGGCTGCACCAGCAATTTCAGACCTTGCAGTAGGCATTGGAAAACCGGTTGTCCAGAATGAATCTACAGCTGATGATGCTGATGATGAGGCTGAAGGTATGACTAGGAATAGGCTAGATGACAAGAAGAAAATAGGTAGAATTGATTCTAATAGTGTTTGACTTAACATGTTATAGCAGTGATATGATAATAATGGAATGGACAAATAAACTTGCTGAATGAAAGACGAAAGACCATGAATTCACCAATTACTGGAGCAAGATCAGTTACAGGAGGAATTGAACTCAAACTTTTATGCTCTTGTTTTTTAGGATCAATCCAGTTTTATCTTAGATGATGTCTCTATTATCTTCAATGATCTTATCATCCAGGTGATTTTACAATAATTACGCTTGCATCACCAAGCACCACATTACGATATTTTTACCAAGATGGGAGATCGGAACCAGTTGAGAAATACAAAGCAATTGGACTTGGTGCGCCCTATGGATAGATCTATCTCAATACCCTTTATTATGATAAAATTGGGGCAAGGATTGCCTTTCCAGCTGGCACAGAGCAGCTCCTCTGTTCTTCTCCAGCCAGATTATCTGGCAAGTAATATACATTGTCACCTTGTTTTTGATCCAGATTACATCGTTCAGGTGTTCATAATTATATATTCTGCATCCATATCAGTTGCCCTAGACAGTAGATTACGAAGTATGATAAGAAAAACCGCATTAGATGAAACAAAATTTTTGAAGGACATTAGAACCAAGGTTGCTAAAGAAGAACAGCGGAAGAATAAGCAAACAAGCGAACTTGTACGACTATATCACAAGTCCTGAACGGCTTAGAAAACTGGAACAGAAAATGCTACTGAGTTATCTGAGCTAGCTCTCCAGTCATTAGCTAAAATGGCACTGAAGGAACATAAGATCAGCTATATGGAAGAGTAGGAGTTATATCCTCTAGTTGGGAAAAAACACTTTCAAGAGAGTTTGTGCTACTAGAGGAAGTTCCCCAGGTTATGAGTGTCTGTTGATCATCACCTCTTATGTCATTGAAGTTATGAGTACTGAGAACAGAAATTCCTCCATTTTCTAGGTCTGATGTATAAGCTGAAAGGTCTTCTGTTGGAACCATTAATGTTCCGATCGTATCTAGGTTAGAACCAAGTGAACCTGTGGCAGTATCATTTATTGTAGTAGTGGATGCGCTACTAGATTGATCCACTACGTTTATCGTTCCATTCATCACAAAATCTGGATCCTCATTATTCACATCTGATTCATAATAATAAAAAGATCCTGTCTCATTCATGACAATTGGACTTGTAGCTGTATTGTAAGCAAACGTACCGCTGTCAAAGTACAAATTGCTGCTGCTGTCACTGCCCGAGACACTATCTTGTCTAGTCAGTGTTATTTTACGGTCATGCTCAACATCCCCATTAAACCACACTATAGCAGTCCCTTCGAGCACGGTTGAATGCCAAGGAACGTACTAATTTGCAGTCAACTAAGTTTTTGACTCCGAAATTACGACCTCTTATTGTAGACTATTGTTTGTACGCTCGAAATGGAAAAATTGTGTAGAACCCCATAACCTGGTATGTTGGTATATCTGCTTATAAAAAAAGGTTAAAGCCTTCAGTGGTAGCACAACAAAAGCCAAAGTATACGCGTTGCAGAGCATATAAGTTTTTTTGGCAATCGTATTGCAGCTTTATAAATCAAATTTCAAGGATACGTAATCAATATGTTTAGTAAATCAAAAACGAAGATAACTGCAGCGTCTGCACATGCAGCAGCTGCAAAAGCTCCCGACTGTGTACCAGAAGGAACAATTCGTGACTATATCATAAGGAGCGTGGATCTTTGACCCATAAGAGACTACCTTGGCGTTGTTCTGGTTGTCGCCAAACCTGCCCCAGACATTGGAACTATAGGGTTCACATAGAACGAAAGCATCCGGGCTTGACTCCAGTGACGAACACGCAGCAGGACAACCTTGGTCGGGTTCGAGCAGGCAGGGTCGGCTGGTCGATTAATTCTTATAGCAATATAATGAGATGGGTCTTAAGAATCAACAGTTCAATAGAGTCTGCAAATATTGAAAAATGGCTGAGCCTGTTTGAATCTAACGAAGAGCTGTACATGATGAATCCCGTCACCATGCAAAACGATATGAAGTATTATTTTTCAGAGGAACCTGGAAGAGTGTGCTTCCAGCACTTCATACAGATGGCAAATGATTTCGATCAGAGGAATTCACGTTTTGACAAACCGCGGCAACCTAGGCAAGTGAAGCAACCATACCAAACCTCCAAACACCATCATATGTACGCGAATGCGGAACAACAGCCAGCACAGCCACCAGATATGCCCGTTGATCATTTCCCGTGTGACCGGAAGTTCAAGCAAATCGAGGACAATTTGGAGGAAAGAATAACGAATATAAAGAAATAAAATAAACACGACGGCGAGCGAGAAGAGTGCTATATTCACTACCTTTGATCAAGACTACAACAATCGCTGCTAAATCATATGCAGGTCAACGATGCCCACTGCCGTTAGTTTGGACAGATTGTCTCTCCAATTGGTATTGCAGTAGATCGATCTATAGGTAACATATTTGTAGCAGATACGTTCAATAACCGCATTCAAGTATTTGCTTTGACTTAGTACACTACTAAATCTGGTACTCCATCCATAGCAGCTTTCCAGAAAGAAGATCGTACATTGGTACCAGTGCGCTCTACCATGGGTTCCATGGGTTCCAACTCACAGCAGTGCAGAAATAATCCTAGTAATGAAATGCTGAATTCAGAATTCCGTAATTGTAGCGGTAGTAGCTTCTATGTTGCTAACAACAGGAGTAGCCTCTGTGGCAACTCCAGAAAATGAAGCAGCATATGAGAAAAACCAGGCAGCATCACAAGCGAGCGCATGTGGAAACGAATTTGTGCCAACGAATATAGGATGCCGATGTTATGCAACAACTGCAATATCAACATCAGCTTTACCAAATAGCGCATTTGCATACAAGAAGAACCAAGCAACATCACAATCAAATGCTTGTGGAAATGATTTCGTTCCTATCAACGTAGGATGTCAGAACACTGGCTCTCAGACTCAGGGTGATGAAAACTCCGTGGCTTTGGCCGCTCAACAGACGTTCCCTGAAGTAGACATTGAGAAGGATCACAAGAAGAAAGTAAAACCAGTACCACCAGTTGACGTTGGATGTACCGAACCATTCACAAGATGGGACATAACAATTCGTGAAGATATGTCTTCAGGAGAAGGTGTTCCAATCGGTACTATCATATGTCTAGAGATGGGACTAGGGGAGCATGAGGCCCTAGTAATCCTCGACTCTGCACCGGGCAAATTTGTAACAGGAGTAAATACAAACCAGCCAAATCAAGCCAATTGTAATGCCCCACGTAGCCAAGTCGCTGAAGTAACATCAGGAGAACCCGAGGATATACCTGAACCGCTAGAAATGGGTAGCCTTCTCTGTGCCACAGTAGGCTAGACTATCTTTATTTTTGCTGCTGTTAGTTTCACTTAGTTGGATACCTTGGAAATGTGGCGGCGGAGCAGGAGTGACAGGGACGACACAAGCCGGTCCTAGTAATCCCACCAGATGACAACGGGGGGATTCGAATAGGGATGGTGTTTGATGCGATGCGAATTTTCACGATCGATCCACTCCATGTAAAAAGACAAAACATTGATGACTTTACTTATTTTGAACAGGTACCGAAGGAAAATGGCATAATACTTGAAAAGAGGAGGTTCCACTGAAATCTTGATTTCGAATGAGAAAGTTCTTGAGCTGGCCCACGATCATAGTCCCACGTAGGTAGGTATGAAAGCCAATGTAGCACCTGCTACCGTTGGCAAAATGTTTAGCTTGTGCTTTTTTGGTGTAAACTATATCTGTCTTAATGAACTCAAAGTCTAGCATAGTCTCATTAGCTGCACTATTCAGCTGTAGTAACGTTCGTACTATCATTTCCTGCAGTAGGAATACTTATGAAAGGTGTCTCTCCCTCTCCGCCAACCACTAGAGGCAACTGTCCA
>JBAUMZ010000123.1:0-16926 GCA_049578985.1 Nitrososphaeraceae archaeon | reverse complement strand
AATCAATGGTCTTACTCCATCAGAGATGTTTCTACAAAGATTAATTACATCCACAATACATACTACGAATAAGCAGCAAAGTGTAACCCATGTAGGTAATCAAAAATGTAACCTATCTGCGTAAGTTCAACACTTAATCATTCCATTCATGTTTGGCTGAAGTAACCCATATTGGGTAAGTAATAGGGCGTTTTTATATTCGAGAGGTAATACTTCCCTCAAATACTTGCAGAAGCAAATAGTGCGCACTCACAGAATTCGTCTCATGTGTCTCAAGCGTCTCAAACTAAGGAATATCCACGCAAGTGCTATTATTGTACTATTGGAGGGTTTAACAACAAGAATCACTATGAAACACACGTAATTAGATGCCATAAAGGGAAAACAGCTTATCCAAGTCATACAGATATTGAGGTACTAGATTCATATTCCTAGACGAAGCAGACTTCTGGGATAAATCGGAGCAGGAGCAATCTCAAATTACCTCAGAAAGCTAAAAGCCAAAGTTCCTTCTCAGAAATACGAAACGTTATACCAAAATATTAGACGTCTTACAAGCTTTTTCACCTATATATTTGTGGGTAAGTATTAATGATATAATAGCGAGGTCTAATACAGTGTTAAAATGTTTAAAAAATGTCACTCTAGCGTCGTTCTGTTTCAGCTTTTGATAGTTTAGAAGATTTCTGGCATTGTCAGAACATTCTTTGAGTAAAAGAATCCAGTTCTTTGATTAATTGCCTACGCCCGACCATAGGCTTAATTTGTCATTGTCATCACTATATTCAGGAATCTAAATATGTACGTACAGTTACGAGTCCTACGCTTATATCACTAGGGATAAGGATGAAAAAAGTCCCTCCTAACCCAATTCATATAGTTTCCTTTGGAAATTTGGCATAGCAATAGTAATTAGGTAAAGTGTTTCTTGTTCAGATTTTACATCCTAAAAGAAAGAACTTAAAACATTCCCTGCTCTCAAAGCTCATCATTATTTTTTTCCTTGTCATTTTCTAACTTATTTGCAGGAAAATAATGATGTATATCCATCCATTCTTCTTCGGCCATCCAATAACCACAAAACCATTTCTTTAATTTCTGATCATATTCTCCATGTTCGGGCACAATTAACTACAAATTCGTCACAGGTTAAAGGTGCTATAATACTTTTGGTTGATAAATCGATTCTGAAGGCAATCACCCCCAAATTTTTTGTAAAAATAGGAAAATCTGAGGGGAATTTAACCTTTCACAGGTATTGTACCTAAATGTTAGAGTATTGACACTAGATCTGGAAAATCAGTGAAGACTTAGTAGTCGATCCTGGCATATCAAAAGCTTGTTAAGAAACTAGGCTCAACTAGAAGATTTGTATGGTTTGTAAACTACATTATTTTTGATGCATAAATCCATCATCTTTAATAACTACATGTAGTTAATATTGAATGATAAATTAAGGGAAATATCAAGAGGATTTCATATATTGCCGATTGAATTAGACGTTTAGCATGTTCTTGCACATTTTTATAGTCATGGATGTTCTCGGTAACAGCATGTCTATATAATGTTCTAACTAACAACTCGTTCGAGAACGCGTTCTATAAGTTTGAGGAGCATTTCTGCAAAAATAGACTATTCTTGAAGTGACCAACGACAATGAAGTCAGGGTAACTGAAATTCAGTTTAAAGTGGATTTTTCATATAATTGATTATTTAGTTCAAAACGTATTTGCTAAATGCCTTTATATCATCAGGACTGTGAAACTAGCAATCCTAATTCTGACTTGAATTAAATCCAACCCAAATAGAATTAAGAATATCTAAAAGATCTCAATATTCGTCTAAATATTTCTCCCAATTGTTAACTTCTATATCAAATCCCTTGAGTTGTTCCTGAAACTGTTCATCGGTCAGTCTATCTGGTTTCATAAATGTCCAGGTAGTAGTAAAAAATGAACTTCTCCTTTTGCCTCTTCCTCTCATAATGAGACATGATAATGGTCACGTAAATTTCCAACTCACAATGCTTCTATATCCAGGACACTCGTCAGTCCGCTCTTGAAAGGCTGAATTTCTCTTACGCTAAGGTCTCTAAAATCCAATAAGAGATTATCTGTTCTGAATATTATGTTCGGTCCTCCTTCAAGAATTACTTGATCTCTGGCCTTTCCGCATCCAGCACTAAAGAAATAGGTATTATTGGATTTAGTATACCATCCTCCGCTATCGATGAAGTCTGATATTTTAGTCCAATTATTAGAATTCAACTCGTCAATGTATGATTCCAATTTAACTGCAGTTCTATTATTATCGATTGCTATATTATACACCACGGTCTTCCAGCCTATCCACTTATTTAGGAATGAGTCCGCAATCTTCATATTAGATCTCTCATCCGTGTACCCGCCGGTGTGCCATATCTCTTTTTTCCAGCCAACAGAACCATCAGTATGAAGACCACCGTCATACGCAGTACCTTCGCATGGCACTGCAGAGCTATGTTGTCCACTTCTGGAAATAAATACAAGATCATCAGGTTCATCCTCGTCGGGGGAGCTCGATGAAGCATCTGCATCTGTATTGTTACTTACGGCTCCTGTCTGATTAGCATCTAAGTCCGATAAGCGGATATATCCTGTGATTTCAACATCCCTCCATTTCTCTTGGGATCCTGACGTGTTCACAACCATCCTTACATGACTTGCGTTTATCCTCCAAGAATCATCTGGCAGTTTAGTCAGATTAGCGTCGTCTGTGATCGAAAAGTTTGAGCTATTAACTGGATTGCTCATATTTACGAACCACTCTCTTCCTCCATTCTTAGTAGGATAAATCTCGGTTACACCGAAGACATCAGCTTGCTTCTCGGCTGCTGATTTTGTATCATTATCAGCAATATTGGTTGAGTTAACAACCGTTTCATTAGTATTTGTCTGAATTGATCCATCACTTGAATTGGATTGTGATATCAACTAAAGCTGGGGTCGGATGAGATCTGGCGATGGAAACATAGACTGGTCAGCTGCTGTATCTGTAAAACTATTAAGGCCAGAAATCAAACCTATAGATAATAAGCTCACGACAGATGAAATACTGAAAACGGCCGATCTCTTCATATTCTGTTAAACTCTGATCTAAGATGTCATATAAATGAAGATGACAAGCCGAATAGTTGTGCAACTCACCTCCACGAACTATGGCACAATCTCGATTGTGGTAAAAGAGGGCGTAGAGAATTTCGGTATTATAGATCCAGTTACCGGTTGTGGAGATAGCTCCGCTTGCAAAGTCAATTACTGAGGGAAGAGTCAAGACTGAGAGAGCGTTGGTGACCAGCAATACCACCACACATACAAGTATCAAAAAGAATGTTATCACAATGTATGGTTACTGATTATGAATCGATTTGAATTTATGGATTGTACAGGATAGTTTTGGAGTGGACCCCTCTTTTTGGGAACGTTTTCCTTTGGAACAGCCAATGACAATCGTAGCTCCGAACATTTCTCCGGGTTAGATGAAACTAAAGTGCAATGTACGCTTCAACCTACCCGGATTTCGAGCCCTTTTACTGCATATTTAGTGTAGTTAACCACATCATTCTCCTAACATGGGCGGCATTCCTAACCACATCATTCTCCTAACACCTATCCTTTGAATTTAATTAGTTCTTGACATATGTCATCAATAGCCCTTAATGCGCTGACCGAGTATATCCTGGTGATATTGGTTGGTTTAGCAAAATAGAGCTGTTTTCCACGTATCCATTTCCATACGAGATAACCATCGCCAATTTCACATAAACCAGCTATGAAGAAGAAAAGTAGTGAGTAAAGTATCTTCTTCATTTTAGAAGTATTAATCAATATTTCTTTCTATTATATATCTCTGCTAAACACAAAGAAGCCACAAAGAAGCCAATAGAGGAAAAATTGTTAGGAGCTAAAGCCAAAGGTTCAGAATAGATCTATTCATACTCTAATACCACTGGTAGTAGCAATTAATTGGAGCCGGCACTGGCAATGTAAAACTTCTGACATTTTCTCTAACTCATTTGATCACTTCACGTTTTAAAATGATTGATGAGCAACAAAAAACCCCTGTCAAGAGAAGAAACGCAAATGCTTAGTCATTGGGAAACTAATCATGCAGTCTAAGGTCACAAATATTGCTATCGATCATCAATGCTCTTAAATGGACTAAATTTGACTTCTTGTTAAGATTATAGAGCTGTATTTAGGAAGGGGGGAGAACATCAATGAGTTATGACTATTGTATCAGACAGTAACACAAACAAGTATTCAAGGCTAGATTATTCTAGATAGAAACTTCTAATAGGCTCCTTCCTTCAGTGAATAATTTGTATGCCTTAGTTGAGTTTAATAAATAGATATCTCCTTCATTATCAACTTTTTGGCTAACTAATGGTTAGAATATCGGATCTGTGGATGATCTTCATTTCTTTTGCAAAAAGTATTTCTAGTGTTTAATGCGTTTGGAATTACATTATTTATAAGATTTCTAGGGTTAAGTAGAAATAGAATATGCACTAAAATGAAGAGGTAGGCCCATAATAATGGTAGTTATGCAGAGCGCATTGACAAATCAGGCTTTGTTACTTTCGCGTGCGATCATAGACATTTTGGTGAAAGTGATGGAGAACCAAGACAGCATAAAGATCCTGCGAGGAAAATGTAAGAATGCTTTAAGCTTCTTGTCCACATAAAGGATATTGGCAGTTTCAGGCTAGGCTAAATAGGAGAAGTCTAATATATTCCCGCAGTCAATTGAAAACCTAATGTCGTATTATGCTGTACCCTATGCACACCACGTTTCACCTACTCCTCTATTGGTCATTCATGGGAAAAATGATAAATGGTCCAATATGCACAGTATAGTATCGTCGTCAAGCATCGTCGTCTGTGTGTGGATACTACTAATCACATGACAATGAAAAATATGTTGGTCCTGCAATTAATAAAATCGCAGAATGGTTCAACACTTATCTCAGCTAAACTAAATGTACAGATTCATGTTCAGAATGTACTAGACATTGGACATTGATCAATTTATTGATAAATCCCCACTCGACCTGCTACTTTTGTCTATTCCCCCTGAGCTCAGCCCAAAAGCGGCTCTCCGACTGAAATTGTTATCTCTTAGCCTTGATACTAATATCTGATCCGTCTAGAGTGACATCCATGTTGGTTGAAGACGATTCATTTTACAGATTTAGAATCAAGATGCATTTCGCATGGTTAATGTTTCTATGTAATAGCCTGTAACATTTTTAACTGATTTATAGTGTCATATAATGACTTGCATAATGAGGTGGAAAAGGATGTCGGAATCACTAGAACATTGATAGAGTTACACAGATACTATCTTCAAGATAACGAATTCGATGAAGGTGATTTAATTTATTATAGGATAAACTATAGGCTTGTAGCCTTGATTGGGATTACAAAGGAGGAGGCTCACAGCTTCCATGCAGCATACCATATGGATATTCCAAGAACAATAGCTGAAGGCTATTGTCATATCTGCGATACCATCGTTAAATTTATTCCGATAATATATGGATCATTAGAAAGGGAAAGAAAATCATTAGAAATGGCACAAAACGAAGGAAAATTAATTATAGCAAAGTTGGATTCTAATGCAATAAAGGAAGGAGTTAAAATACCATTATATGGATGTAAGATTTGTAAGACTGCATTACCAAGATATGGTACTATGCCATAGTTCTACGAATTTTATCTTCTAATACATCCAGAGATCTACCACCGCCAACTTATTCACTTTGCGTTTTTTTATCACAAGGATCTAACTTATTTGATGCCCAACGACATGTCCCCCATATAGAGAATAATATCATTGCGATCCAACTTCTCCATGCTACTGTAATAAGCTAGCATACTGTAAGATTATTGCTACAATGGTTTGTCAGATAGGTAATTGATATGCCAAAGAGGGAAGAAAAGGTGCTAGCGGTTCTTGATAGGGACCAATAGTCATAAGATGTGCAGGCCAGCAAATTTGAGAGCCGAACTCAAGTAACCAATTGATTATGCGCTTCCCGATATCTTACCCTGTCGTTTTGCTAAAACACCTAATGAATTCGTATTGTCAAGAAGGTTTTTGATAAGGCCTATCCCAAGGCGGTATATCCAACCTTACCGGTGCGAGCTCGGTTATAGTGGTACAATAATCCAACATTTAGTTAATATTCACAACGAGAGTATTCTCAACAATATCAAATGATCATAAAATTTTAAACTATAGGAATTACTAGCTGTAAACATAGGGCCATACGAGATCTATTTTATCTGTGGCAATTTGAGATATGTGAATAATATGATAATAGACAAAGATATGAAGTTGTGTTTATGGAAGTAGATAGGCTGTACATACTCACGGTGAAGTGATATTGTAGTGAAATTGAATTACGGCAAGACCTATCGGCGATTTTCGTACATATTTCACTATAAGTTATGCATTAAGACTACTAATTTTAATAAAGTTTGAATGACCAGATCAGCTCTAGGTTAATGGAATGTACTGAAAGCCATTGCAAGAAACGTAGATTAACATTTTCGTTCCTACTGTGAGTAGTGGTAGGAAGGTTTAATTTTCAAATTGCATGTTATTCAACATGAGTCGTAAACGTTACTGATTCAGGAGGTATTGGATTAAAGAGGATTCCATAAATGGGTATTTTTATCATATATTCTCCTTTAGTTGGAAAGGTAAAAGGTATAGTTACGATACTTTCCGCAGTATGCACTGGTATTCCAGCCTGACCCGTTAGATTAGAAGCCTGAAATACTGTCTTATTAGTGCTGGTTTCACTAATTATCATGTCATAGTCTATATGCGGTTGGATCTCCTCAGTATTAGGTTTGAAAAATGAGACTTTCAACTGAGTCTGTTCATTAGATTTGATAGGATTCGGGGATGGTTCGAGTTTTATGGTTATACTTCCACCATCAGTAAGTTCTGTGAATGATGATGAAGAATTAGAGGTGTCTTGTGCAAGAACAGCATTATCGACGACATCGATTGTCGATGACGCGAATAATATGGCCACGATAATTGCAATAAGCGTAACTGCAATCGAAATGATTTTCATTATTATCACATGATTCGATTATATACAATATAAAGCATATTTTTACTGGGATATAGAAATGACGTAATACTAGATCATCAAGGTATATCTCTAGTGATAATTATGAGTGACCAATATACGTTACTGTTTTGCTTTGTCTTGTTGCATTAGTTATTTTTTAGTCTCGAGTCAGGCTGTGACGCTTGTTTCAACTCCCTATCCACCATTTGGACTAGTAACTATCTCAATATCTAGTTTATCAGCTTAGCGGGAATATATTCTCCGGCAATTTACGTGGCCGACTGCTGATTCAGATTTGCGTCGTATCTTTCGTAGATTTGCTATAAGAAAGCCAAGTGATAGTATAGAAACAGCTCAGCTGGAGCAAGACATTAGTTGTGGACACAGACCATCTCAGGGACACCTGTGATCGGGTATTCGATATGACGAAGCAACAAGATGGCGCAGGAAAACGGCCTTAGTTCATTACTTTTTAAGGACGATGAAGAAATCAAGCAGTATTTGGGGGATGTTCTAAAGGAGATCAAGAACAAGAGGGCGTCTGAATAATAAATATCGTTCATTCGGAGAGACGGATTCGGTAAGGAAAGTACATCCACTGAAGAGTTAGCTTGATTCATAAATAAACCTATTACCGCAGATGCATTAGTAAGACGTATCAGAGCGGAGTTAGAATAGAATTATTTTACGTTTCCAATATTAGTCACAGTAGTCTTCCTGATACTTGATATTTTGAGACTATTATTAAGTAGAATTTAATGTGTTTGATGTGCTTGCAATACGCATATCTTGTAATGAGAAATGTACCTTATTAACTGGGACACATTATACTTATCGATGATAATGGATGTCTGATAGACGGTTACAAGAATTATGTGAAAAGATATACCCGATTAATCAGCATATACGCTTTGCTGGAATAATCACTAAGATGGGCAGTTTGGTAGCTGGAGGAATGAGGCCTGATATAGAATCTCTAGAGGACAGGGAGGATTCTTCGAAACTTTACGTTCAGTTTGCTCTAATGACTGAAATGCGAAAAGATTTTGATGACATATTCGGTAAAGCGATTTACAGTTTTACCGAAAGGGAGAAGATAAAACTTGCATCATTTCCTTTGGATGGCAATCATATTCTGAGAGTTTCAATCGAAAAGAAAGAAAGAGATCATGCTCAAATAATTCAAAAGATACTTGATATTATTGAAACGTCTATCCTATCCTAAATTTAATCCTCTTATATGAGGCGTAGTTTAAACTGAATAACCACCAAAATGCTGTATGAATTCTGCTCAAGATGAGTGCACTAAGGATAATAGAACGGTCCTAGAATAATTCCTACTTCTACTGGAATGCTAGGAAAAAGGATTGTTTCTATGCAGGGACTTGGTTTATTGATTTCTGATAAATCAACCTAGGGATTAATTAACGTCTGTTGGCTGAATCCTATATATTTTGCTGCTTTCTTGCTTTACTACCATTTTTTCACGCAAACACCGCGTTAACAGTTAATGATATTATTCTTACCAAAACTAGCTTGAAGAGATAATGGTGCATTTTTCTTTAAGACCAGTTCATTAGTCTTGAAAACTCCGTTGACATCACAAACAGATATTTCATCCTTATTGTTGACCAGTGGATTCATCAAATCATCGAAGTTTGCATGACCCAGTCCTAATACATGCCCTATCTCGTGTAAGACGACAGTGTACAAAGTGCTAGAATCTGATTCCTTATCAAATATTTTATCTGAAAGTATTATTTTTGAGTTCGTGATATATCCACTTTGATCAAGATTATTCACAGATTGTCCTGCAGTCTGTCCAGCTTCTGCATTCTTAACTAATTGGTTAGCATTTTGGTTATCGATATTTCCAAATGTAACTATAATCTCCGCCTTTTGATCAACCAAATGAGTCTCAAGAAGTGTTAGCGCTGTTAGTTGTTTATTCCAACTATCAAAGGCTTCTCTAACCTCATTTTTCTGCTTTTCCTGCATATTAATAAGCTTAAATTTTAATATACCATCAGAAATTTGCTTATCCCATGTACAACACAGTTCTATCGACATATCTGTTGCACGATTGATGGTAGATGATTCTTTGGAAGATCCGTTTACAGTCATGACTTGAGTATGAAAAACACATGAAATAAGAAACAGGAATAAAGGTAAATGAAATTTACAATTAAGTCTCAATGCAATAGTAAATGTAGTTTTTTTATTATGGGTTTTAATGAAAAGAAAAATTTCTTTGTTATCTATTCAAAATTTACTAGTTTGTTCAAATTCATACAAGAAGTGGATTGTCATATAACAATCATTTTCTATAGCCAATTGAAATAATAGCTAAACATAAAGAATTTGCCAGGAAATTAAGACACATTCTAAATCTTAAAGCTAGATGATACTACGTTCATACCACCAAACCATATCCTACATTTGCCTGTATCATATCCGTTCGGAGTGCCGCTGTTCTCTTAGATTCAGATTTGAACAAAATTTGAAAAATGGGTAGTAGACCGACCGAACGGATTTAGAATATTTCTAAAATAGTGAGAGAAGATATCTCTATACTACACGAAGGTTTGTTTGTTGGAAGCTAGATTGATAGCTGTCTTTCTTAACCTCAAGCTGGGTATCATAAATACCTACATCTGATTTTGGTCCTATCTGTAAAGTAAATGTAGCGTGTCCACTGTTATCTGTATACATAGCCTGGGTTGTTTTGTCTTTTACTGCTTCTAGATTAGAGGAAATACCTGCTGCTGCAACTGCGGCACCATCTATTGAGCTGTCTACAGACGAAGCGGTAGGGGGTTCTACATCCAGGGTTACAAATGCGTTTGAGATTGGGCTTCCGGTTTCTTTATCCTTAACAGTTATTGTAAGATAGGTCTTTTCTCCTATCTTTACAGGATTCTTTGTGTATGAATACTCTACCAGGAGCTGGTTAAATGCTTGTGAATTATTATCACAGTCTCCTACTATTCCTTCAAATAATGATGAAAACTTTCCTCCTGCAATATCATTTGTAATGCTGCAGAAGCTATCACCATCCGTTGCAATTCCTTCTTCACCATCATAAGCAGCTGCTTTGCCATTTCCAGAAGTGTCGACGTCTACTGCGGCACTTACAGCGATGGATTGTAGATCGGCTCCTGAAAACACTGAAAAAGAGATGGTAAGTAAAGAAATCATAATAACAGGAACACTCACAATTGGCCATTGTGCAGTGTGATTGCGACCGTTGAAGGATATGCTTTTTATCCCCACGCAGGGCTTTGTCGAACTATCATTCATTAAGGTTATTAGTGTGAGAAGCAATAATAAATGATAACTATATATCTTATATATCTTTTTTACGGAAAACTGTAACTATACAAAAACCAACGATGATGTACGTAGTGCTAGTGAAAACTACTGCCAAATTGCAATTCGGAATAGTGCTAAATTTTACAATTCTATTATAATTAAAAGTTTTGCCTAAGAATGTCATAATCGCCGATCATGGTTAAAAGATATAGATTTTCCCTAGTCTAGGAAGCAAGTAATTCTCCAAATTCTCAAGGATAACCATGTTCCGTAACACCTTTTATGATTGTCTCCATTATATTACATAACTAAAATCGGCAAGTTCATAGCCAGGTAGGGCAAAGGATCATTCCTCTGTTCATGGCGATCAATTGGCCCTACTTAAGCTGAGCTAGATCTACACAGTTTTACATAATTTTGGTTGCACCTAAAAAAGTGCTCTAATACCTTAATTCAAGTGCCAAAATAATAATCAGTAAATAGAAGTTTTGGTACACGTTCACGTTCCTGCCCATCATGTGTTCAACTTTTTTTATCATGCTCTACGTATACCGGTCTCCTCTGTACCATAACCATGTTCTCCTTCCTCTGCTTCTGCTGAGTTTCTTCCATGACTAGCGGTCTACGTTGATTGGTTTCGTGTTATGGCTGTTTCCATGGTTGGGCGGATACCCTATATACCAGTAATACTTCGTGCAATACGCACTTACAATAGTGATCGTGGATACGGGAGAGAATTAGATACAGCAAACGAGCAAACAATAGTAACTTAAATTACATCTTGTTATGGTACAGATGCCCCAGCGAGTAAATAGATCATGGAAATAATTGAGTATATCGTCAAGTTTTAATAGAGAAGCTCAATAAGATCCATTTATACGATTTTCCATAACAATCAACTTCAGTCCTTACCACATCTTCATTTCTAACAATTCCGTCTATGGTTCATTATCCAGGATATCTCCATTCTATTCAGGAATAAATAGCAATTTCTGTATCATTGGCTAGTTCTGATGGAAATGTCCCAACTAATGTCAAAAAACGGTTTTCTTGAAGATGACTGTTCAAAGGAATGAAGCTTACGATCTAAACCACAGCTTTACCTTTGACATAAAAAATCCTCGAGAAACAAGTCAATGTCGATAAAACTAGGATTTCTTGAATGAATATCGGTATTCCACCAGTGTCTTATGGAAAATCTAGTTTGAAACGAATCTCGAACTATTTAATTACTATAAGGAACTAAGTCTATTTCTAAGCAGCTTGTTACTGCTATGGATATACACCTTCGTCCAATAATTATTAATTAGCTTTAAGTATTCAAAGAAAGTTGATAGATATGATGATGATAGATTAACCGATGAATATCTAAGCTGCTCGTTCAGTTGATCTTGATTATCATGAAGAGACTTAATAAACGAGGAAATTGACGATATTAGATAGTCATTCCATCTGCTAGGTGATAAACTATTTGCATCATTTTTGTGTTTTTCATGGCCAACTTTGTTCTTTTGAATCACATTAGATCCAACCGTATCAATTAGAATTTGTCCTCTTCCTTGTCCATTTTTTGATACTTCTTGACAGTAAATATGATACCTCTCATCTGAAATCATATTACATGATGAACAAACAAATCTAACGACCTGATTGCATACCTTGCAATAAGAAAAAGGTACTATATCAGATCCGCATCTCACACACAAAGTAGAACTCATTCTTTATTAATATTAAATATAACGACGATGTATCCTTTATACCTTGAGTATAGATTTCATTCTATGGATTGATGCATTACATGAAAAATGTACGAGTTTAGGTCCTTATTTAGATAGATAGAATAAACATTATGTTCACTTTTCAATAAAATTCGGAGGCTAGAAGGAATTCAGTATTACAAGGTAGTTAAAGATTTCAACTTTTTTCACTGATTATTTTCATTATCAAAGACAACTATAGTGATGATAATGTAAAATAATTACTCATCATGATAGATCAGTGATTAAATAATATAGAATGATGTTACCTAATCTTCGATCTATAATCCTGTGTTGTCGGGGTCCTTCTATCTATAAGAACTTTCCATATGCCCAAACCTAATAGAATAATACCCATCGCAACGGTTGAAACCAATGAAGTCGTTCCCAGCCCACCAGATACGGCAAGGATGCCAACTATAATTAATCCTCCATTTACAAAGAGCAATATTGAAACTATGTTTGATCGTTCTTTTCTTGCCATTACAAAAGCGATAATTGACATGATCACTGCGCCTCCACCAAAGGCTGTACCTCTTGTTTTCCCATCCAACGGGAGAAATCCTTGCGAGTCTTCTGTGGTTTGGCCTGAATCGGATGAGAAAATTATAGCAACATCAATTCCGTACAATATCAACAATATCAATGAAACTCCCAGCAGAGCAATTGCAACGGTAGTCTTTGTAGTTTTCATCTATCGAGGATTATTTGTAGAAAATTCACATATATTAATGATATAGTACAGCAACTGATACAGAAGATTGACTGAAATTAAACCGTCTATCTATCTATCTATAGGAGTGAGTTTTTCCGAGATACCACTTTGATGCAGTATTTAGCTCTCACAACTTTCAACTCGACATAATGTACGATCACAGGATGAACTAGACTAAAAAGAGCAGCAGAGGTGGATTAATGTAAAATATATGAACTATGAAAAAGTAATGGGGGAATTTTTATCTAACTGATCACTTTGCTTCACTATTTGTCTCCCATACTCTAAATGTGTTATTTTCTGTATCAAGACACACTGCAAAATAACCCATTCCTTTGACTGGCATTTTTGGTACTACTACCTTACCTCCTAATCTTTCAACCTTTGAAGCGTACTCATCCACTGATCTTACATCGATATAGTTTGTAATCCCCTGTTGTTGTGGATTTTGTCTTTTCATCAGACCTCCACCGATGGCTTTATTTCCCTTAACATCTGTGGTGGTTACCGTCCAATATTCCATTCCTTCAGGCATAGTCTCAGCTCCAGTCCATTTCTCTATATTCCAACCAAATAACTCACTATGGAACTTTCTTGATTTTTCAACATTGTCTGAGGGAATTTCAAAATGTACAATTGTTGGCATATTTTTTCTCAAGTGAAAAAAGAATCTCGAAAATAAGATTGGATTGAGGAAATAAGGATATTGAAGTTAATATGAAATGCTAATCAAGGTAATGCAAGCACTACATAAAGCTTATCATCACAAATTATCGTACAACGACTAATCAACCAATCAACCAATCGACCGAATTAGGAATAAATTTTAAAGACATTCTTATAAAAAGACATGTGGAAAGTATCAATTTTGTCTGCCTTGGTCAAACAGAATTTGTAAATGAATTAGGAAAAAAAGGACAATCAAGCGATGTAACGACATATGACAAGAAAAAAGATGACAGAATTATGACATACATAATACCGTCAGGCTATCCTGAGAAGATCCAATCATTAATTACTGCAGCAAATTTGGCAGAATATTCCATTGTAAATGTTAACAAACTAGATAAGTATCTAGGAGAACAAATAGTAGCCTTAGATCTACTGCAACTAGATAAAGGGTTTCTACTACATTCTTACGAAGTTGATAATGAGACACTTAATAGTCTCCTGAAAAATACCGTTGCGTCATCGTTCAAAGTTGAACAGAATATAGAGAGTCTTAAAGAAAGTATCAATTCCTTATCCTCGATGAAAAGAGATGGACCACCAATTATCCATATAGATAACATATTTAATGTAAAAGGAGTCGGTGTGGTCGTATTAGGTATACTTAAACAGGGTGCCATCAAAGTACATGATCAACTGACAATATCTCCTCAAAGGAAACAGGTTACAGTCAAAAGTATACAGATGCATGATAAAAATGTAGAAGAATCCCATAGTCCAGCTAGGGTGGGTCTTGCTCTAACAGGTGTTTCTTATGACGAGATAACTAGAGGGGATATTCTATCTAATATCAATCATTTTACTTCTGCAGATCAGGAATTGATTATGAATTTCAATAAGGTGCCATTTTATAAAAATGATCTTTCAGAAAATCACTCTTACCTTTTGTCCATAGGGGTACAGATTAAGCCTGTGAAGATAGAGAAATTAGAGAACAATAGGCTAAAGATAGTATCTGAGAAGCTATTTTCATTTAAAGCCAGAGATATTGCAATTCTATTAAATCCAGATAGTAAAGGTATACGAATAGTAGGTTCAGGAAGGATCTATGCAGGAAGTATCTGAGCGAATATCAATCTATACGAGTCCAGGTGTTATCGTAATTAAAAAATCAGGCAGCTAAGATAGCTCGTGCTCGTGGGTACGGAAGATGCTAGTTATTAGGACCCTTTACTATTAAGAAAATGTGCAGTTGTCGTTAGCATGTTTGGCAAGCAGGCATAGCCAATGCTCTGGTTCTCATGGCTGTCAATGTAACTGTCACTATGTCATAAACGACGGATACAAAAAATGAGGATAGGGCTGTTGTGTTATTCTTGTTCTATGATTCTAGTGGTTCTTCGGTCTGTAGACCTAAGATTGTTTCCAAGCACCCTATTGCCTCTTGAAGTCCCCTCTGCGACTCCTATTACGAGAAGTCTACACAGACAGGGCCATCGCCTGGTGGATCAGGCGGCGTTCCTGATGAGGCATGAGCTAGCACATCAGGCCTGCCCGCGCATGGCGGTAGATGTATAAATTCCTCAAAAAAGTGACCGGCAAATGGCCCGTTCGCTATTTTTACCTCTTGGAGCCCAAGTCCATTAGATGAACATAGTTCCTCGCCCACGGGATGGCCACCAGCCGACTCATCCAGCGTAAGATCCCATACGGTATCCTCTTCACAACCGCCCTTAATGTTTAAGAAATCGCAATTCTGAGTTTCGCCAGCTTGTATATTTCCAGAAGCTATTGGTCCGTTTAGCGTCTGTCTACATTCGCCACTGACACTCACCATAGGACCTTCAAATTCTTCTGTAACCTCATAATCGCCTGGACCTATGGTAACGTCCTGACACTCAATTGGCATAAGTGAAAATTGCTCATGTGATGGATTATTACCCGTTACACTAAAATCCCCCTGCGCTGGAATCCACGTCCTTGCAAACTTCTAACGTTGCAGTCATTGGAGTTGGTGAAGGCTTAGGCTTTTCCTGAATGAACTTTGCTTCCGGGAAATTTTGCTGTGCCGTTAATGCTGCTTTATGGTGGTATAATTTGAATATATATTAAATTTGAATATATATTAAGGGTTCCTTCTGGGAGTAGAGCGATACGCACCTTCATCCGGCGGTTATATGGGCATCAGAACGACCAGCGGGTTGTGTAGATAGAAAGGAAAGGTCTGGTCGTCCATACCTACCCTTTTTCCAATTTATTTGTAGTTTACAAAAGTATTCTATCTCGTTCTTGTCTTCTAGCTCTTCCTCTGTGAAGAATTGTATCTGCGGATCTACTTCAAAGTTATCTTGCTTTCTTAGATAATTCTGATCACGCTGTGAAAAGCCTTGATTTGGATATTTGTTTTTATCTTTCAAGTTGTTTTTTGAATATGAATAAATCTTCCCCCTCTCTACGTTACCTTTAATCAATATACTGTCTTGCTATCCTATCAATACTTTAGAACTAATTTTTTATGTAGTTCATAAAATGATTGATTGATCTACCGCTCCTAATATACATCCTTAATGATAGTAACAGAGGTTAGCCGAGAGGACTACTTATTTCTGATCTCTCCCAATCTGGGACTGTATCCATGATGTCTCAAATATTGAATTATGTAACATAATTGTAGGTTCGCTGTTTGAATATGTTGCTAATCCTAATGAGTCTACCATCTTCGTCTCAGAGTCATCCTGTATCTCTATGGTAAGTAACTTATCTCTATCTCCAATAATTGTTAACATACTGGTATCTAGTTTATTAGCGAACTGGAATTCTATATTTTGTTGGTATTTTTTCAGAGATTCAAGCCCTGTATATGGTTTATTTTCATCATAGTTATAGTGATCTCCTCTGACTAATAATTTGACATAAATATTGAATTTATCTATTTGATGTTTCACAAACTCAAACAAACCTTTTGATTCAAATCTTTTGAAAGTCTTGATAGTGGGAAATAATATTGATAACTCTTCATATGTGGATGACAGGACTTGAGGAAGTATCTCTACTATTTCTAGGGGGTCTCTTATTGTTTCAATGAATTCTCTCTTGCTTCCTTCTTCTATTTCCTTAAATCTTTGTTTTGCTGGAATCGCTTTCCTATTGTTGTGCTTTTACGAACCATTCTATGTTGTAAAATACTCCCTCAAGTAGATGCGGATTTTCAGCTAGCATTTTTGCACTGCCATAATGTCTCTCTGATACTTCAAACATATGTGTAATAGTATCCATATGACATAACCCCTCGATATACTTCATATTTTCTTTGCAGAATAATAGATTCTCCCTTGTAATTT
>JBAUMZ010000122.1:0-25901 GCA_049578985.1 Nitrososphaeraceae archaeon | reverse complement strand
GAGGAATTATCTTACTAGGAATATGTCAGGGAACTTATCTTAATTGGTCTAGATTTTCATTAGTTAGTGTTTATACTTGTATCTGATCAAGACATTCATTGGAATAATACCCAACCAGAAATATTGCTTGATTCTTGAATCAATTTATGTGATTGATAGTTTTAATAAAAAGTATGTATTCATTTGCAGCGTTTTCAAACCGAAAAAAAACCAATAAAAGAAAGTAGCCCTAATACGACATTTGGTAAATAACTTTTTGAATACAAATAGTGTTATTTCTAATAATAACTAATGTATAAATAACCTTTTAATATATTTTATAGCCTATCATATTGATTTATATATCAGTGCCTTTGCTATATAAGGAATCTTTATTACTTTTTACTATTAGTGGTAAAATGTTACATAGTTCTCTTCTATATCTCAAATATGTAAGAATCTTATATAAGAGACATGGACAATAAAAACATTATTATAAAGGAGTACAGTATTAAAAATACGGATATGCACGAATACCTTAGAGATACTATTGCAAATAGGTATGATGAATGTAAATCCTGTAATACTAGAACTGAATTTACATGTGTTAGATGTAATTACTGTTGGAGCTGTCATTGGAAGAAAGAAATTGTGGAAAAGAGGGAGAAAGAAATGGCCGTGAATAAGTCACGATCGTTACTAGTTAAAAACGAAGGAATTCTTAACCCGTCAGAGATTACAAACCAGCACCAATTTGATGAAAATATTTCATATCCTGTACAAATAATTAATGTATTTGGCGAACAGATTGAACCTGTTTGTAATTATTATAGATGCCATCATAAGTTCTCAGAACATGGATACAAAGGTCATTCCCCTTGTAAATGTAAGCATCCACAAAATAGCATCATAGGAATTGGAGGATCCAAAATGCAACTCTTATTAGTTAAAGGGAGCTAAGAAAATTAAAGTGTCAATAATTCAATTAATATTTGTGATAAGGAGGTAAGACATGCAAAAAGGCAGTTCTTTGACGCTTAAGAAGCTAGTTCTCAAATATCTGGATGTTCTTCATATCAGATTAGATCATAAAATTGGAGTGTTATCTGTTCAATCTTCTGATCGAATATCACAAACTATAGATAATCTAGAGTTTATTGCTATGAAGATTATTAGCGATGCTTCTGTAAAAACGAGGCATATTTTTACGACATCTGAAATTAACGACTTCCTCACGATATTAGCTAATAGTATGAATATTCGTAATAACTACAAAGATTATGATGATGCGTATATTGACAATATAATCTTTGTAATTTATAAAGATCTAACTGAAAATTACTCTAAATTTGATGATAGTCTAAAATTAATATATCCAAAGATTATACTTGACGTAGTGTCTATTTTGCTCAATAAGGTAGATACCAAAGGAAAAAAAATAGGAGTCTATGGTGCTCTAAATTATTACGAAGAAAAGAAAAACGAGTATAACTCCTATTATGATAACTATAAACGTCGTGATCAAGGGTCTTCCAGTACATCAACAAGTAAAGCTAAAATTAATAGTAAGGCTATTAAAATAGACTCTTTAGATTATCCATTAAAACGTAAAGATAAGAATATTCTCTTATCAGACAACAATGATAATACAATTCTTGACAGTCTCATAGAAATAACTGGTAGAAATAGAAAGGATTTAAATTCTTCTTTAAATAGTCTATCTGACATTGATCTGAAGAGACTGAATGACCTTTGTAATAATTATGATAAACTTAAGAAATACTGTAAACTCGCAAGGAATGAAAAAGAGTTTAGAAAAGAAGCAGAAAAAGACACTGGTAAGAAACTAGGTGATAATCAATTATATCATGCAGTCTCATCTGTAAAGAAAGTAAAGATATATGTTAAAAATGTACTCGATCATAAATTTGAACCCGATGAATCACATGGCATCAATCACATAAAACATAATCTGGAATACGGATACTTATTAATAGGTTTGATTGAAAGTAGTAGAAAACCAAGAAAACCTTACTAAAAAAGATAATAATAATTTTTTAGCGTCTTATCTGATTTAATCAGAATTTATTTTACACTCTTTGTAGATACCATAAATTCTTAGGCTTCAACAATTATCTATATATATGTCAATTTATCAATGGGATTCAAGTTCCTCTAAGATAATTTTAGCTGCTTTTTCACCACCAGAATTAGGAATGGTTTTATTACTTGTAGTTATGCTCATATTATTAAATTTCTCTTCCATCAAGAATTCTAATCTGAATATGTCGTCATAATTGTAACCCATTCGTCTTGCATTTTCTTCCTGCTCAAAATGATTCTTGATTGGGATAAAAATTCCTGGTGTTTTATATACAATAGATTCATCAATAGTTGATCTTCCAGCCAAAGATACTACCAGATCTGATGCATATATGTATTCATGTAAATTATTTACAAATCCTAAGTTTATTATACTATCAATACTAGCAATATTATTAGTAGATGAAAATCTGTCCTGAATATCTACAGAAGGTCCTGAAACAATTAATAGATCAACGTCTAATTTCATTCTTAATTTTCTAAAAGCTTTAATAGTCATTTCAATCAGATATTTTCCAGAAGGAGTCCCTCCTATAGTAAGAAGAATTGTTGGTTTGTACATTTTGAATTTATTACGTAATGCTCCTCTATCTGTAGTAGTCAACTCTCTTACGATTGGACCAATGTATGTTTTGTTATCTACATTGTTCCCATAATCAGGAATGATAACATGATTACAACTTCTTATAATGTGTTCCAAGGATCTATTCATACCATATTCAATGATTGAAGGCAATCCCTTAAGAAAATGAGTTTTCAGTATATCTGTTATTAACACCCGTTTCCTATTTCTTTTCTTTCCAACAGTAATGGATGCAAAATCTTCATCACTAACTATTAGAAGATTACATTCACTTTTCTTCTCAATGAATTGTTGTGCAATTGTCTTACATCTCTTGTAATATGAAACATATTGTATAAGCCACTTTATCATAGATTGCAGATGCATAGAATAATTTACATGAAGATTATTAGGAGCATAGACATCATAGGCTACGTATCCTTTATTCGAAATAATTGTATAAGCAGCTTGACCAGTCACAAATAAAATTTTGTCATTAGTTAAAGGTCTAAGCTTTTCACAAATCGCAATATCTCTAGTAGCATGCCCTAAACCTATTGGACTGGTGAAAAATAATATAACCATTTATTCGGATAGCATAATGAATGCCATATAAATTCAATGACATTATCATGATGCAATTAGAATTGTGGCATATGACTCGTTCTTACCCAGTTCCTAAAAATACCTATAAGATGACGAAAACAGATACAACAATATTATTTCGTTTCTGACAGCCAATAAATGAATGGATAGTTCTAGTATTTTATATGGTGAGAATCCCTGACAGAAGTCCTGGAACAAGATTCTGCTACTGCATAAATCATGTCCGGACTAGGTAGATCCAAGACAAATACCTAGTTCTGTTGCCATTCGTTGCCCATAAGATAGATTGATAACACCAAAATAATTATTGATATTCAGAATCAGATTACAGTGTATAATAAGTGCGGTCATAAGAACAATAAAGAGTGTCACTTTTGTATTGCACATAAGCATTTCCAAGGAATGACTCAACTATTTCTGCCTGTGGTCGATAGAAACGTTTGTGATATCTTATTTTATTTGAATATTGCCCGGTTACTTGATGACCTGCATCAGTTCGATATATTTAAGGCGGGCATCATGATAATTAAATAATTGGACAAGATCACAGAACCAAACAATCAGAACACTTCATCATCATCATTACATTTACACTTTTTGAACTGCTCTTTCATAATTTTGATCATCATAATTTACTTACTGCCATCTATAGATCTTTCAAAAGTATTTTCACAATTTGATCAAATAGACTGAGGAATGACTAACTTCACAGAACTCTTCGAAGATGAATTGACTGGCGAAGAAGTGTGTGGACTAGATTTTTGCTCTTTGTATCTTGATGTTCAATATCAAAGTCCATATACAGTAGTGGTAGAGGGCAAATTATTAAGATTAGCAGGAGATATCATTGGATATACAACTGACGATCTAATTTGGAAAGGGGTTGATGTACTAAAAGAGGCGGGTTATATCATTGACTCAGTTCAGTTGTCAGGATTCGGAACCGAAACTAACCCATATACTTATCATATTATAATGTCAAGAGCTGTTAATTCAACACATCTTACAGAATAGTCTAACACATCATTCGATCGGATTGAAATGTTTTTAATCCAGGTATTAAAAGCTCAAACGGATTTTCACTTTGTGATGGGATAAAATCCATCGTTCATCATCATGTAAAAATGTTATCAATTTTATAGTAAACTTCCACTAGAGCCTATTTATGTAGCAGAACTAGACCCTCAGTGTCATTAGGATAACAAATAAAGTGACCTTCCTTCGGGACTTTGATTCCTACGATTGCATCCTTACAACTTGGGCAAACCTGATAGTATACGTATATCTGTTTGTTATCCTTATTGAGACCTATTGGGACGTTCCACATTTGGGGGTGGAAATTGCTGTTACAATTCGGACATTCCATACAAGTACTTACAAGAAAAGATCACATATATAATATATGAAGGATTTATAGCTAAACTGATGTCTATGGATAAGAAAGGCATTAGGGTATGCACTAAATTTACAGAGGCTCAGAATAAAATGTTAAAATAATTCTTGCAGCAAAATCAAGATCGATATTCTGTGCTCAAACTGTGTTAATATCACTAGTGATTTAATAGTGGTTTTTGGTGTTCAATAATGGTTTATTGAACTAGTTATTAACACCCTTTCATATAATCCTCCATCTGATGACGTACCTTAATTATCTCACTCCGTAATGGTTTTTTTGATAATTGTATAGATGCATCTTCAACTTTATAATGAAAAAAGGTAACTAAAACAGTCGATGCTAATTCAAAGTTCTACTATCGTGTAGATATTTTAGATTACATTCAAAAATTCCTGTATTTGAAACAAGCTTGACAACTCTTTAGAAATTTGATCACAGAATATTCCAAGAAGTTCAAAATCAGCTGGTGAAAAATATCTCTCACTAAATATAGCTAGGACACCAACTGCGCTATTCTTATATATTATAGGATAGCCTGCAAATGATCTTAACTTCTCTTTTTTTGCCCAATCTTGGTGTCTTATTCTCGGATCATTTGACACGTCATTCGTTATAGCTGGTTTATGGGTCTTTACTATTGGGCCTATCTTATTTGAATCAACGGCCACCTTTGAAAATTCACCATTAATATTTTTGTACATCCCTGCGCTATATTTCAAAATTAAATTCTTTTTATCTTTGTCAAGTAACCATATACGAGCAAATTTTGCATCAAAGTACTTGACCAGACTCTCCACTATTAACTGAAGTTTGACATTAAGATTCTCATGTTTTTTCAAAGAGTTAAGAATCCTATAAACTCGCCATTTCCTTTCATTTAGCTGTTGTTCATCAAAAACTACATACGGTGATGCTTTTATTGTACTTGATTCATAGGAACGATAATCTTGAATTAATTCTGCGAATCTATGCAGAAAGTTGTCGCTCTCCAGTTCATACTGTTCTGTAGAATCAAAAATAAAATGGCTTACCCAATCCAAATCACCATTCAATCTTGCAGAATAAACACAAAAAGCTGCTTCTTCAACGTATTTATTCAATCTGTCTATTAGAATGTGAGAATCCTTAGTAAATCTGAATTTAAGCATGATTGTTCTGCTTATCTTTTCTGAAGTGAGTGAAGGATTAAAGATTGCTGAATAACCCAAGACAATATTATTTTGCTCCAATCTTCGTAATCTATATCTTATCGCTCTTTCTGTTATCTTATATCCTATATTCTTGAGGTTATTTGCGATATCAACGGCGGGTATACGTGCGTTCTTACTGAGGCTAGAGAGAATTACCTTATCAATTTCATCAATTATCAAGATGTCAAAATGGTATATATAATATGATTCTTATTATGATATCTTTCTTTTGTGAATCATATGATACTTGAAACCGAGTGGACAATATTTGACAGATGCTAATTACGGATATCTAAAGCTCTTTCTTAATGCTGTTCGAATGAACTCGTCTCTCATAACATCTAATGGCCTATTCTTGGGGGCTGCCGTCTGGGTCTGCTTAACCAAGTAGCTATGCAACTATCATGGTACACATATAGTAAATTCATACCATTTTTTTTAATCGTGCTTGGTTATGCATAAATTATATTCGAAATTGATGATCCCGCTAATTTACGAAAACTCGTTCGATCTCAGAGATCATCCAGAACACAGAGCTTCGTACATGCCACAACTAGCCTACCATCGCGATAAATCGAAATCCGACAAGGTGAAATAGATTTTAACATACTAATACGTTAGTTCATATTACCATAATGCCTACTAAATATGACTTTTAATGAGTTACGGACAAAGCACGAGCGGTTATTCTGGAAGAACAACGAATAGCTTCTCAAGACCTGTAGAAACAGGCAAAGAATACACAGTAGACGTTACTGATAAGGGAAGAGAGGGAGATGGTATCGCAAAAGTAGATGGTTTAGTAATTTTTATAAAAAATGCAAAGAAAGGGGACAAAAACATAAAGATCAAGGTTATTTCTGTAGGGAGTAGATTTGCTACTGCAGAAGTGGTAGCAGGTTCAACAGATGCGACTTAGGCTATTCAATTAGAAAGAAATTCCCTTATTTTCATTTATTCAAAGTACAGATTCATATTAAAGATGCACATTATTAGATTAATTCATGTATTGATGGGATAATAATGGAAATATCATTTCTTTTCTATTAACTTCTTCAAAATATATTTCATAAAGCGTTATATACATTACTGTCGAAATGGGTACTAAGTAATACTAACGTGGATGAAAAAACCGAACACATTCAAGTTACGCTTAGCAGAAGAAAATACAACAATTCTGAATACGACGACAAGACTGTCGAGTGTCTTATGAAATATCTTGAATTAGAAAGTTATGAGCAATTGGAAGACTTTTTGAAACACAATCATATTCCAAACTTCGATTAGATTTACATATAGCAAATACTCAAGTTTTATATACAATGAAATGTAGTTTTTATTATGTTAAGTGATTCTAAAAATAGTGACATAGTTCAAAATTCTAAAAAGAGTAATGATTTACTGAAAGGGATGAAACGTTATTTGCGAATAGAACATCCAAATGATGATAAAGAATTACTGGAATATCTGCGAAAACAGTCAGGTTTACATAGGGAATAATAAACCTACAAAAGTTGACTGTAACCTATTTTCGAGATTTGGATCGATCTTATTAGTTTTCAATGTGTATCAAGCACTAGAATTTTTCAAAATAAACGATTCAAGAAGAGCTTCGGTGTAGTAGATGCAAAGGTCTTATTGGTTAGTCAGATGAACCCTCACATTCACTCATCACACCATAATATTGGTATGATGAGTCAGCAGCAGCAACTATTAAAACAGGAACTGACTGTTTCTCAAATTCTACGCGAATACGGAAAAAAGTTTACGCAGGTCACAAAGCGATATTCTGATGGATGGACATAATGGTAGATGTGCTATCGATTTCATTATGTCATATTATGGCCGGAATGGTAAAGACGATTCTCACGTTGCAGAAAAATTATTATGTACATCAATTGCTTTGAGACATGCTGGATCATTTTAATCGAGGTGTAGAATCACTTTAAATAAGAGCTATTCTAACTACCCAAAGATTTTTTGCCTTCTCTAATACCAAGAATTGCCACTTACGTTTTTGACAAACACTTGGTATTGATTTAAAGGCTGACTCCTCACTATCTGTTATGACTTCAATGCAACCATTAACATCATTAAGCAAACTCATAGCCTTTACAGATTCAAAAGATGGATAAGGACAAGCCATTCCTCTAGCGTCCACTGACTTTATTATACTGCTTCTCTTCAATAGATCAGGTGTAGACGATCCGGCCATCACTATTTTCAGTTCATTTTGCATATTTTATTATCTCGACTAATAACACCTTGATTGAAAGCTTATATAAATAAAACCATGCCCCCTTTCTTTGATGCAGGCAATGCTGCATTAAGAAAACCTATAACATCTTCGAACTCGACCCCGTTTTCTAAATTATCAGGAGTAACCCCCATTTGGAGCAACATTTCCTTTGACGGTCCACAAGCAGTAATTTGTACACCTGCATCAATAGCATCCCGCAAGTATTTGTCCAACGGTGGAGCACCAGGCATTGTTATGTTGGAAGCACCACCTTTTTTTACAATATCTAAGGCTCCCATAGTACAGTATAATTTACATTTTGCTCCCATAGTTGCTGTACCTAAAGCTAATACTAGAGCAGAATACGCTCTTCCTGGCTCATTTGAGGCGAGGACTAGATGAACTTCTTGCTGTTCTTCTTGTGACATCACTCTCGAAAAGTCATTTTACTTTAAAATAGCTTTGCATAAAGAGCGATCAGTTAACTCTTTGAGTCATGCTCTTGAATTATTTCGGATATCTTGCTAACCCAATTATGTGACTATATCGCGGCGGCGGCTTAACTTTTTGCCAAGTGTTCCTTAATCAATATTCATCAATAATTTCTTCGTCAAACAAACCACTTAAAAATATAATTATACCCCAGACGACTAACTAATCATCCTCGACTTCAGGTTAGAAAAGGTTGATTATCAAGATATCTCCATTTAGTGGTAGGTCCCATGGATAGCAATGCTACATGTCTAATATGCAAGAAGAAGCCCAATGAACATTCAGAACTACAAGACAAAATATGTAAAATGATTACATTAAAACAATTTGCTAATAATAACCCGGGATTTGATGTTCAGTTTAGACCGTTCTTTGAACAATGAGTGTCAATTCGTCTAGAACTGTAGGTGGATTGGTGCATTTGTTTTGATGATGCTGACTGTTCTTATCATCATCATACAATCTATTCACTCTAGCTATGGCTCGAAGCAATGTGTGCTCTTTCAATGATTTATCTAGATACATGACTTGAACTATGGGTACATCATACCCTTGAACTATGGGTACATCATACCCTACGAGAAGCATATCAACTACAATCAGTAATTTGGTTTCATCTTCGGGGCTTTTGAATCTATCAGCCTCGTCTTCTCGTTGTTCGAAAGTAAGATAGTATTCGTCCCAACTTGTTCCGTCTTTCCCCCTCTCGCCAAGATGAGAAGTCATTATTATTTTAGATTTAGGGGCATACAGTTTGTCTAGTTCTCTCTTGTAAGTTACTGCCGCTTCTCTAGAGGTCGTAACAATCATCTCTTGTATTCATTAGGTTGTATCTGTTTAGTATAGTGCTCAATCAAATTAAGACATATTTTTCTGATTCTAGGTGGCGCGCTTCCGCGATCTTTTCTTTTATTACATATTCTTTCTTTCTTGCAATTCCATATCGGAAAAGCTGTCTGTTTCATTTAACTTTATTCTTAAAACAAGAAGGTTTCTTTTTCCTAAAAGGAAATTATTAGTATTGAACTATTTCCGTCCAAGATATTTACTAATGAACACTATATAATGACTCATGAAACAAGATTACTTTGAAATCGATCGTGTAATTGAAGATTTGGCTAAATCCTATGCAGCTCCTTGTGCAACTAGTTGGTTTAAGGTTAACGACATCAGAAGACCTTCACGGGAAGATTATAGGAAAAAGGTAATAGAATTTATGAAGCATTTTGAGCAGGCTTTATCAATTTCTTATCCAAATAATATACAGTCAGAAGAGTTTAAGGAATATGCGAGAAGTGGATTACGAAAGGCAATCTACAGTGTTAATAGTGGAAATAGCAAAGAAGTAGAAAGAAGGTACAAATATTACACAGATTACAATTAGAAGATGATAAACAAGTGTGTGACTTTTAAGATGGTCGACTTTCATAGATTGACAATACCAATTATTGTCATTTTAATAGTAGGTGGCACCATAAGTTTTTTCTTAGCTTATGGTTTTTACCCAGAAAAACATGTTAATGTGAAAGTAGATGAAAAGTGTTATGAGCTTTTAGATAATGCTCTTACAAAGTACAATAGATTACAAGCTGAAAGAGATTTATTGGTATTAAAGCTTCAAACCAATGCAATAGAATCACCTGACGCAATAGTACCGGTGATCTTTAGTGGAACAAGAGAAGAAATTGATAACCTCATTTCTGATTACAATATAAAGATAAACAATTCTCAGAGATTGGAAGCTGGCAATAATCATATCGATAAATATATAATCGAAGCAACGACATCTAAGCAAAATCTTCGGAGCGTAGTAAAAGATCTAACGGCAAAAGATTTTGATCCACTGAGAAGGACTATATTTGGTAGTCTTGGCTTACAATCCAACTCATATATAACAGAGGAAGAAGGAAAACGGATTTCATCATACTCTAAATACTTTATGAGCAATGGGATTAGACAAATAGTGGATGACGGGAGCGATATTGAGGGCCATTATGATGGAGTAAAACAAGCAGAATGCAGGACAGAAATACAATACTGAACTATTATTTTTTGAATATAATGCAACTTGGATTATAGAAGACATAAATTACGCCAATATTGTCGAGGCGCCGTACTATTACGACAAACTAAACTAATAGAAATAAGGTTTGAGCGATGGTCTTTTTGTACATACTTAACTAGTAACAAAAAAATAGTTTAGGGTTTATGTAGACAAGTTTTACACCATTTTTGAGCCAGCACCTCATTCTTTTCTCCATTATATCTATCAACATGTACTAGTACACCAGAAGGTGTTGCTTCGATAGAAGTTCCACATCTATCACAATTAGTCATTTCAAAGTGTCTATTTCATAATATATATTTAAAGTTGGGGCTCGAAATATGTTTTTTTGATATATGGGCATTGCAACACTATAAGTAGTAACTTACTTTCATGTTTTTAATCCCATTTCTCGTTCTCTAAGCTCCTTATTTTGTTTAATTAAATCATATTCCACTATAAGTAATACCTTGTCTCAAGTATAGTCCTCACATAAGCAGACAAAATGGCAAAATGGATATGACTAACACCTAAAGAAATTATCAAGATATTTCATACTTATCGTTCCGTCGCTGAAATTAAATCTGTATATTGTAAACATGCTTTTTTCTCTTCCTTCATGAATCAGGTAATAAAGATCGTCTTTGTAAAATCTAAGTCTAATTGATCTTGTTGTCAGGGTCTTTATCTACAATTAAAGCCATAAGATTACTTCCTAAATTGGGATTTCCATCGGATATCATGACATGATTTCCTATGCTGAAATCTAGAAACTGGCTGGCCAAATGCTTCGTCTCCTATGAGTTAATTCGTGTGTAACGAAGTTGATACTGAATACATTTAAAGCAAGATTAGTTATCGCTGAGCCTTCTAATTGTCTTTGTTCCGGATCTGATAATAGTTAGTTCAATCGTCGTCAATATCGTAGCTTATTTCTAATGTATGTTTACGAGATACTTCTTTATGTACCTCATTATCTATAGTAAATTAGAGTATATTATGTTTGAATACAAAACATAGGGAGATCAACAAAGCAAAATCTATGTGCGATACTTAGAGTTTTGCAACTTGAGATGGGTTCACATAGAACGCATCAAATTTTCTTATAACTACAAGAAAAATACTATGAGAGTGGAAACAAAGAATCATGACAAGAGAATCGGATTTAATATGGATGATTTTATAGATTGGGATCGAGCGAATTATCACGATAATCTGTGTCCCTGTGTTTGAGTTAGTTATTACTAAGTAGGTTCAAACATGTTTTCGAGATGACACTACCTTTAACATTATCTAAAAAGCGTTTTTAACTTTGGGTAACTGATTATATTTATTATCTAAGATGTACACCCATTTTATACTATACAAATAATTATATATAAATTCTTAATGAAAATAGGAGATATTACTTTCGTTTCGTTTCATTTCATCTTTAATTGTTAGTTTGCTAGTAGTTATTTTTCTAAATCATCTACCCCTCTTTCATTAACCGTAAAACGTATATCAGAATAAGGATGATACGGAGAATCAATCATCTTAGCTATTCTATTCTCACCTGATTTTCTGAGGTATATTCTATATGTAGAAGTATGGCCTATAACATTTCCGCCTGCTGCCTTTGTTGGATCTCCAAAGAATGTATCAGGTGATGATTGTACTTGATTAGTAATTACAATTACTATATTAAATATTTCAGCAAGTCTTATTAATTTATGTAGAATAGAATTAAGCCTTTGTTGTCTATCCGCAAGTGTACCTCTACCAGAGAACTCTGCTCGATGAAGAGATATAATACTATCTATTATTACTAATTTAGCGTTAAACTCATTTATGTATCTGCCAAGATCTTTAATAATCAATTCCAAATGAGAACTATTATACACTTTACATATTGCAACATTCTTTAAAACTGACATTGGATCAAAACCTCTTGCCCTAGCGATCTGATTTAATCTTTCAGGCCTGAATGTTCCTTCTGTATCGATATAGATTACACCTCCATCAAGGCCTCCTTCATTTATAGGTTGTTTTGCCATAGCGCATAAAGTATGACAAATCTGTGATTTGCCTGAACCAAATTCTCCATAAAATTCTGTGACAGCTTGAGTTTCCATTCCTCCTAGTAACAACTCATCCAGAGATTTAGAACCGGTAGAACATCTTAGCATAGATTTCCTTTTTTCAAGAACAAAGTCAGCGGTCACAAATTCCTTTTCTAATACATTCGATTCTCTAAGCAGTTTCTGCGCTGCCATAATGAATGCTGCAGCGCTATCCTTGGAAGAGTTAATATCTACAGCTAATTGCTCTGCACTAGTTACTGCTAGATCCATTACTGATACTATTCCTGCCTCCTTTAGCTTCTTTGCTGTTGTTGGGCCTACTCCATCAATATCTTGTATTTCAAGGTCTATAACAGATGTTTTTTCGTTAGTATTATTATATATAGTTGAATCATTATTATCAGGTTCGGAAGGGTCTGTACGAGGATCAGTTTGGACTTTTGTTTTTTTATCTGTCATTAACTAACGTATTATTAGTTACTGACACTTATTTAAAGGTCGAAGAACGCGGGAGGGAGGGAGGGAATCACGAGCTAGAATGACGATCCGCACATACTGAAGAGTATTTAAATATATTACATAGCCTATCTGCTTATCATGGCATGTCATAGAAGACATTGCTGGTCTGCTGCGCCTTCAACATAGCTCAAGTATATAATGATGGACAGAGAAACACTTCAACGCTTGCGTTGGTATTTGCTAACCTCAGATAATATTCTAAGTAAATACAGAAGGGCTATTGGTATGAAATATGATATGACCAACATGTCGAATATGGAGATGGTATCGGTATCAAGTATGGACGATAGTGCTTCCCATTTTATGGGCACGGCGCTTACCGTGGATCAATATAATCAATTCATCCGTACTTACAGGAAATCTACAATCTCTGGGTATTGTAGACGACCAAGATTTGTCCTATATCTTTCTTTTAGCTTTGCTTAGTACATTTACAACACGAATTTAAGTCAGGCCACCAAACAACCATTCTGCTCCAGATTTGTCGTGCACATATACATATTGAGTTATGGAGTTAATTACAATTAGGACCTAGTCATATCCGAGGCTATACGATCTCATCTCATGAGCTGAAGCAGCATATTAGGTTTATAGTAACATTACTCGTATTTCTTCTCATGAACTCTACCCACCTATCTGCAATCCGAATGCAGTTATCATGTTAGGATGTATTTTTGTATGAACAATCACCATTATGTCCGTTGCAGGAGCTTTGTCATCAATACTGGTAGTTAATTCCTGAAACGCAGCTGCTATGTCATTAATCACCTTTTCTGGAGTTCCAGATGAAGACGCATTCATTAGCTGACTATTAAATAGATCTTGTGCTTTTGTGGCCAGGATTTTTGCTGTTTGATAGTCTGTGATGTTGACTAACTTGGATTGCTGTGATGAGGACATATCACCCATGGACATGGACATACCATCCATTGAAGGTTCAGATTGCTTCTGCATCCCAACGGTTGCACCTTCTGTTGTAGGTGCACCTACCTGCATCCCTATCTTCATCTCATCGGTAGGCATGCTGCCGCTATTGTTCATATTCATAGATGACATTGTACTCATTCCACTGTCGCTACTACTACCCATATCCATCGAGGTCATTCCATCGCTACCACCTCCCATCATCATCATGGACATGTTCGTCATATCAAATGCAACCGCATAAGCATCTCCATAGTTTTCAAGAACACCGTCTAGTATTTCTACTAACCTCAATGCTTGAGTTGTAGAGTTATTCAACTGCTCTGGATCTATTCTTGCGGTGACGACCTCATCAAGAATATCATTTAAATCACTTACAGTAAAATTAATGTCACTAGCCACACTTGGATTGGAAGTCGATTCCGTGGAACTCTTCAATGTAGCCAATGCAGTATTAAGATCATCAGACAATCTTGGATTTATTTCTGCAATTTCATTTGTGACAGTATCTGTCACAAGTGCCAATGCTCTATTTGCATGTTGGTTGGCTAAAGACATATTATTACTTGCCAAATCTTCCTGAACCAATTGAGCCTCGCCTTTAACTTTGTCAACTAGTGCAAGAAATGATGCACTTTCATCAGACGAAAAGCTGTGTCCTAATACAAGAGGAGAATTAAATCCAATTAACAAAATCAAAGCAGACATACAAAATACTGATGTTAATCCTTGTCCAATTTTTGTTGAATTCATAATAAATAGTCCATGAGACATATAAATATCTTTTATGGTACAGCAATCGAATTAAGAGATTAAATACTGCCACTAATGAGATCAGACTTAAATAGATGCATAATAGGAATGAATTCTTCCATGTCTTAAATAGTTAGAGATATGATATGCTTATCATCTTATTCCTACAAATGTGTATGTTTCTATTACCACTAAATTTTTGAATATTCGAATGGTGTACCATAACGCTTAACTAAGACTTTATTATTAGAGTTTCTATGCGTAAATTAAGCTCGAAGTATATTTACATCGGATTCATAATAGCCGCGCTAGCGGGTGGATTCGGCACATACGGAATAAGCAATCCAACCACACAAGTGTTAGCTCAAGATGGTGAAAACATGACCGGGACGTCCGGTATGTCTGAAATGGGTGGCGATATGCATGGAATGAATATGACAGGAATGCCTAAATATGTGGTGCGCGATTCGGTTGCAGAATCTCTTGAAGGGAAGATTCTTCCTGCAGGTAAATTCATTCACCTTTACGATACAACGCCATACCATATAATGAATGGTCATGTCGCAATAAGTGTACCATGTGAAGACAATTCGACTGCTAGTATTCAGGTTCTCATGGGACAAGCTCCCAATCTTAGTCCAGCAGAATTAGAAAATATACCAGAATTATCAACGCCAGGAGATATGTGTCTATACCACGCTGATATAATACCCACTACAGAAGCAATTACAGATGTGGCCATTGCAAACCCTGGAGGTTCTGATCTTGAATTTCCTCCTGGAAGTACTGTTGTTATAGGTATAAATGAAATTATGCCTGGAGCAGAGGAAGGAGAACAAGGTCATGGCGCGGAGGAAGCAAGTACACCTACTGCGTAATAGAAACGGTTACACACATGATGGACTGGGAGATTTGTGAACGAGTTTCCACAACTTCTATTTACTTTTATTTTTTATTTTGGATGCATAAAGATATGGTAAATTAAAATAAAAGAATTTAATTGGGACATGAAGCATATAAGAGTAACAAAGAAAGAAAAACATATGTATTCTGTTGGAAAACCTCTTATGATTATTAGTAACATAGTTTCTGATAAGCCAAAGCTCTTTATTCTTATTTCAATTATTGTAGTTTCAGTCCTAGCCGTTCCCGTAATAATTCCACACACAAATCACCCACAGCATATTTATCACATCGCGCTTCACATTGCGAGTCTCATATTGTCAATTTTCTTGTTCATTGTTTCAATATCATCGTATTTGAGGAATGGTGGTTCAAGATTGTTGTTCATGTCATTGGGATTTCTCTCCCTTCTCATAGTGGAAGCTCTATTCCTTTTCTACGCTACAAGGGGTATTCGGGAAATACTTATTCCTGTAGTGAATATAGAATTACCACATATAATCTTGTTTGCAATGCTAACGTTATTTGGTATAGGTATTCTGAAGGTGAACCCAAGATAATGTCTGTTTTAAAAAATAATAATAGTAATAACCATCTAACTTACAAACAATATCTTGTACCTAGCACAGGTGATCTGCGGAGAGATATCTATAATTACATCTATAAAAATCCTGGTATAAGGTACAGAGAGTTGACAAGGATAGCTGGAATCACAAACGGAGTTTTATCTTACCACTTAGGTATGCTAGAAAAAAATGGAGAAATCAGAGTAGAAAGACAGAGCAACAATAGAGTGACAAGATGCTTTATTATTAATATACCAAAGAAAGACTCTGATATTATAGGCTATTTTAGAAGCAAAGTAATTAGAAGCATTGTATTTTTTGTGCTTCAGAACAAATTTTGTACTTTTAATGAAATTGTAGATCATGTTGACAAGGCCCCATCTACTATTTTTTGGCATATCAAAAGGCTGAGAGAAGCTGGAATACTTAGTACGAACTTTAGAAATGACTGTTTCATCTATAGCATTACAGATAAGTTAACAGTTAATCGAGTGTTATTAGAGTACGAAGAGAGTTTCACCGATCACATTATAGAGAATTATACGGATATTATTGACAAGCTATAACATTATTCGGTAATACACCATCGTAATCTCAGTTTTTATGGCTTGTTATGAGTTAAAATGATCTTTGTATTCTATCTAAATAGAAAACACAACAATTTATTAAAATAGAACATTCTTTTAATCTTGCTTCAAAAAATATCAAGGTTTTAATTAGGTACGTTATAATTGCGGTTTAATATGCAAGGTCTTCAAAAATTGAAATGTACCAATTGTGGTACGATGTTTATGTCAGAAATAGAAACTGCTGATAAGTGTCCAACATGTTCGGGGCAAAGTTATAGCCATCACGAACATGCTGATATGGGCGGCTGCGGCTGCGGCCACTAATTTTTTTAGTATATCCCAGGCCTCTAACTAATCAATCACCTTCTACTTTATTTAGTGTTTATGCATCTCAAACAGGTTCACTAATTGTTATCGTGTTATGTTTTATAGTTATCCAGCTAATGAATCGGGTTAGTAGGTCGGCATTGCTAGCCGACATTCTTTTAGCCATCATCATGAAATAATGGTTGTTCAGACCTGATGTAGCTCCTGTTATTCGTTATCTGATCTCTATGTTATTAGACCCATATTTTTTACAGCTAAACTCAAGTATTTCTGATTTTGATATGTTGTCAATATAGCTATATATATTACTATTTTTTCAATATATTATCATTCACATGATGAATGATATACTTGATATTATCATATACATTCCGTAAAATGTCAAGATGATATTCAATCCCACAAGCAAAAAGTAATAATATCTTGTATTAATTATGGATACCCCTTTGGAAATAAGATATGATGTAAGTATGAGCCAAACGTAATCCATCCATATATGAAATGAGAAAAGCAAGATACTTCCAATAATAACACCAAAGAGAGAAATTGAATCCGAAATCAATTTTAATCCTACTGTTAGCCACCAAGCTATGAAAAATGGATTTAATGCACTGAAGATAATACCTAATAATACTGGCTTGTTGGCTATGAATGAGACTCTATGATTATCGCTATTGAATATATTCTTACGTTTCTCTTTTCTTGTAGTATTGACGATTTGTATAATTGCAAACATGATTATGGAAGTTCCACCTACCAAACCCAGTACAGTAAGGTTATAGGTAACAATTGGGGTATTAGTCAATTGAAAAAAACTAATCGCCAGTATGATAATTAAAGGAAATTCTATCATGGCATGACCAGATGCAATCTTTAGACCTGCTCGGTAACCTTGTTTTGTTCCATAAACAAGATTCATGAGAAACAGTGGACCAGGAGATAAGACGCCTGATGCTGAAAGAAGAACAACTTCCCCAGCAAAATCTAGTACATTCATTTGAATAACCTATATTACCACAAATTTGTGTTATAATTATGTGTTATACTTCCTAACATAGGTGACAATTTAGCTTACAGACAGCGGCTGTGCAGTACAAGTAAAATGCCTTGCCAAAAATTGAGCGTTCTTTCTCAATTTTCATTATTAATTTCACGCGGCGGGCCAGAAAAACATACCAAAAAATATAACAGTTCATAGTATTAGACAGTAAAATAGGCATCGACAGACTAAAATATTAACACTGTTACTATTTGGATAGTAACAAAGTCCCAAGCGTGAAGGTGTCAAAATATCACTAGCGACTTGTTTGATACCTAAGACAAACTGGATTTCTAATACTTTAACTCGATAGAAACATTTCTTTCGATAACATGAAAATCCAAAGTCGATGAAAAGATGGGGACTGACTTGCGATTATTCTGTCTATGCCCAATCATATCACGCCGGTGCCTAGATAGGATACTATGATATTAATCAGAAGGTACTTGAAGAAGAAAGAATCCTAAACTAGAAATAGGAGGATTACCCAAAATTCAAAGCGATAACAGACGACCTATTATTCGATATATTCATAATATCAGACAAGATTTTTTTGTAATGCATCAATCTCTGCATCTAGAGGAATGATTTGCTCTTCCTTGGCCGACTTGAGTACGGTCAAGAGTTCTACTTTGACGATTTGAGGCAGGTTTCTTATTCTATTCTCAATAATATTTCTCATTTCTTCTAGGTTCTTAGCACGTATCTTCAGCATTAGGTCAAATCTTCCATACATTTCATGTATTTCTAAGACAGGATCTAACAACAAAAGTTTTGATATAACTATGTCTGCAAATCCTGGCTTTGTATCAATTCCCAAGAAGGCGAGATGATCGTATCCTATCACATCGTAGTTGAGAGCAATAGTAAATTTTCGTATTATCCCTTCGACCATCAACCTTTTTATTCGCATATGGACAGTTGCATCTGAAATACCAATATTTCTAGCGATTTCAACAAATGGTGTATTCGAGTCTTTGCAAAGCATAGATATTATTCGTAGATCGATCAGGTCTAAAGAGCGGGGTTTGCTATACTTATTACTTGTTTTATTACCATTAAGACTTGGAGGGAAATCCATTCGAATTCTTTACCTTCAATAGAAACTATTCAAAGGCATAAAAATCATTATGAAAGTCCGTTTCCTTTGACTATATGGCATTCAGTTCTTATATATTAAGTTAGAGATCCATGAAATAGATTTTAATTCTGAATTGATAATAAACAAGAAAAAAATGAAGGTAGAATTAGACTTATTATTATTATTATTATTATTATGAACACGAACATCCACATCTATCAATGGAAAAATTTTTCATAATGCATTGAGATCACAGGTACTGCAAGGGCTGTTATAGTTCACGTAGTCTAGTCTCATCGATACTTATCAGACCTACCTATATACAATATTCAGAACTATCACATATTCACAAGATGGAGTCACAAACAATGTGGCGATTAGGTCATTTACTAACTTTTATTGTCAGTGGGAGGAGGTAAAGTAAGAATACTTCTTAGTATATCAGCTATATTAATGAAGATACAAGTTCAAATATCTTATACTAAGAAGACTGATATACATCGCAGGTTATGCGGCCATGAAAATTGCACATATTTCTGATACTCATCTTGGCCGTCGGCCAAAGCAAACACGATCTGGGATCGTAAACCAAGAAGTAAGGCCATTGGAGGACGACTTCTACTCTGCTTGGATAAAGTTCGTCAATGAAATAGTGGACAAATCTAGAGATAGACCAGATGTCATACTGCATTGTGGAGACTTTTTTGACACCCCTGCGGGCTATGATCCTAATCCTCCTCCTGAGTACGCACGAAAAGTTGCTGCAATGACATTTAGGCAACTACATGATGCCAATATTCCTTTGATTATAATAGATGGTAACCACGGACGATACATGGAATATCGTAGTTCGACTCTAGCTGTATTTCCAGTTGCTTTCGATAACATACACTTATTCACACATTATGATGCAAGGGATTCATTAAGGACACAACAGCCTCTATTTATTGACATTAATAATCTGAATCTGAGGGTGATTACCCATCCCTCAATCGAGTCTCGGGCGCTGTCCACACTGGGTATGCAAGCCGCATATAAAAACTGGATTCAACTTCAGAATAACTCTATTTCTTCTGATTTGATAAATATAGCTATGGCACATGGTATGATCGAAAACTCTACGCTACATGAAGATTTTCTAAAAGGTAGTTATCAGTACATCGCACTAGGAGATGATCATAAAATGCATAAGGTAACGGATCATGCTTGGTATTCAGGATCAACCGAATTATGGAATTATAGTGAGATTAATACTGAAAAAGGATATCTTATGGTCGAACTAGAACAAGGAAAGGCATCTCCAAGGATCACCACTAAGAAAATTCAATCAAGTAGAAGGATCATCTTGGATATAATTGAAATATATTCAGAGGATACCAATCACCAGATAATAAAGAGAGTTACAAATACTTTTGATGCCCATGGACTTAATACGCGATATGAATATCCAACTGCTGCAAGAGTAAAAATCATTCTGAAGGGTAAGAAAACATATGGATCGTCATTCGATATTGGCGAGGTAGAATCAGCCCTGAGAAGACTAGCCTTAGACTCAAATGATTACAATATTGTTGAATTCATCCTAGATCAGCCAGACTATCCTGAATATATCAAACAACAAAACATTGACCAATCCTTGGTTGATAATATAGAATTCCTGATAGATGATCCTCAAAAGGAATTCAAAGAATATGTAACTGTTATGAGAAACAAAGATCTAGAACAGCAAAATTTGGATCCAAATTTACTTGCAAAGATATTTGCAAAAGTACTTAATCGTGGTTCAGAGAAAGCTAATGACACTTCAGCGATAGAAAGAGGCAATAATTGATATTTGAAGATATTAAGAATCGAAATCGAGAACTTTAAACCATATACAAATGTGCTGCTTCCTGATACTCTTCAGGATCCAGAGTTTCCTGAAGGCCTATTCCTTATAACCGGTAACAACTCTATGGGTAAAACCAGCTTTATTCAAGCAATGTTATGGGGCCTTCTGGGTGACGAATTGATAGAAGACCAGCAACGGAAGACACTTGTTAAAGCTGGTGAATCAGGTTGCAAGGTCGACGTCACCTTTGATCTTGGAGGAACCATATATCGAATAGTAAGAAAACTTACAATCAAGAGATCAAGAACTCAAAGAGGTGAAATCGATTTCAATGAAGATGCTGTCTTATCTAAGAAAGTGAATGAACATGATATTGATGGGGATGATAGATTTATTGTGATAGTTAATAGGCCCAGATCGGTTAACGAAGAAGTGGAACGGATGTTAGGAGTTAGTGCTTCTATAATTGAAAAGACGGTATATGTCAGACAGAAGGACGTAGACAGACTAGCATTAGCAGATCCAGTAGAATTAAGGAGATTAATCACTACACTTTTTGGGCTTGATGAATTCGATAGAGTCAAAAACGATCTATCTAAACTTAGCACAGATCTTCAAGACTCCGTCAATTTACTAAAAGCAGAGGTTGGAGTTCTTGCTATTGAAAAGGCGGAACTTATCAAGAGAGAAAAGGAATTAGAAGTGAAAGAAAAAGAATGCATTGAATCTGAATCCGACTTGAATAAAACTCTCGAAAGTCTTTCGAATTTGCCATCTGAGGACATACTGATGCAGATTAAGAGTAACGATATGAATATAACAAACAAAAATAATGAGCTTGCATTAGTTAATAGTTCCTTAGTAGAAAAGACTAATTACATAGCAAGTCAGGATGAGAGAATAGACACCTTAAAAATATCCATTGAGAATCTAGGAAATCAGAAAGCTGTTGTACAGAAGGCCTTAGAGAGTCTTCCAAACGATGAAAATCTACTGCAATTGGATAGATTATTTATGGGCATAAAAACATACGAAAATCAAATTAAACAAGTTATAGAGCGTTCTTCTATTACCCTGAATTTTGATCCAGTTTCTCAACCAGAACGGATGAATAATCGGTTACAAGAAATATCTAATGAAGTAAAAAGTTTAGAAAAATATGAGAATAGTTTACATAATAATATTGAGTATTTAAATCAGATTCTAATATCTGATGAAGTCATTTCTGGCATAAAAAAGAATAGCATAAAGTATATCGAAGAGCAGATGAAATGTCCTGTCTGTAACAAATCAATCGATGACAAAGGAAAGATGGTAGTAGGTCTAGATAACGAAATAAGAGAAATAGACTCTGATTATAATAATGCCAATGCTCAGGCTAAACAAACAAAGGATGAACATGATGAAGTACGCAAGAGGCTAGACACAAGAAGCAAAACTAAAGTCATATTACAAAATATGCTTACACTTTGTGATAGTCTGATAAATCACAGAAAAAGTGCTCGCTCCATACTTGATCTACATCATGCAAAATCAATCGAGGATCTCCTGTCATTTCTGGGTTTTTCCACAGTCAGTGACGTAATTTCAGAAAGAACAAGTCTAAGATTGGAAGTAGAGTATTATAGAAAGGAGATACCCCGAATCGAAGAACAGATAGATAAAGAAAATATACAGTACAGGAAGTATGAAAACGAGCTATCAGAATTGAGAAATCTAAAGAAAAATATAGTTAATGATATTGACCAATTGAAGAGTAAGCTGCAAGGATATCTCCAAGAATTTTTAGTTACTAGTCTGGATGATTTATTAAAAAATCTACGTTGCAGAACTATTGATGAAATTATTATTAAAAGAAAAACTATGGAAAATAGTCTTGATGCCAAGAGAAGATTCTTAGACATACTTACCAAGCAAGCTTGGACATTAAAAGACGACATAAAAAATAGGGAATCTAACGTAAAGAAGCTCTCACAAAAAGTAAGAATTTTGTCTGATAAGGAAAACGAATTACGACATGTAAAATATTTGCGAGGTGAGATCGACGGATTCATTTCAAACTATGTAGTGGAAGGAAAAATGGTAGGGGTATTAAGACATGCAACAAATGATTACATGGCGCAGCTCACAGAAGGCCGCTATACTATAGATAAAATTTCTTCCACCATAAGAAGAGTGAGAGGAGGTATGGAATCTCATGGATTGGAAATAACACTTATGGATAGCAAGGACAATGTAATAAAGAATAAAGATCAGTTAAGTGGAGGCGATGAAACTGCTCTAGGACTGGCATTGAGAATTGCAATATCCAAGTTGATGGCAAGGATAAAACCCTTCAGGAACTCGGAGAGGAAGCCACCAATAATTAATTCTATAATAATGGATGAACCAATGGCAAGTTTGGATTCATCCAGAAGAAAGATACTAGTTAGTATGCTTACTCAGGCTAGGAGCTTTAAACAGATCTTTCTCGTAACTCATACAGAAACAGAATTTGGTGATTATCATTCGATTACTTTAAAGGGTGATGAAAATGGCAATAGACAGATTGTTTATACGCCTGTCAAACTATAATGGGATTGAGGTTGAGGAAAGATACGATTTGACGAGCATCAATGTATAAATATTCTCTATAAAACGCATATTTCATTATTAAATTTAGGAATGCATACAAATTGATACATTTTATAGTTATTTTTTCCAATAGGACTATTAAAAAGGTACGTCTTTGGAATTGAGTCTAACTATAAGTCGTCAATATCCCAGCTTTAGTTTGCAAGCCTAACAAATGATATAACGATATACTAGACACACACTATAAATATCACTAGCGATTTAAATATACACTTTTTCGTCTGTGCGCGATCATCTAGAGCAGGTCCAACAAACAAACTTTGCACGAATAAAGCCTGACGAATTGCTATAGAAATGTTGAAAAAACTTAAGGACTAAACGAACAGCCAGCAAACCAGCGTATTAGATATAGTTCTTAAAAAACGATTATAATATTTAATCCTGTGATTGGTATAGAGAAAAGTGTTATAAGAGAGTTAAGAGAATTTATTCGAAATATAAGAGTAAGATATTGTGTTTGTAAAATCTACTCCAATTTCATCACATGAATTGCTTTTATTTCATTACCATCTGTACTTGCATAACTTCCAATATATATCTGGCTTCTAAATTAGCTTGTCAATCTGCGATGCGGTTTTATGTATCTAAATTTAATATCGAGTATATAACGTAGTATCCACTATTATAGGATTACCTAAAGGTATTCAGATATAACATTTACGAATACAAAGTACTTATCGCATTGACAAGTTAAATGGTTATGAAGCCTGACTAGCAGGATTGAACGTAATAGGGACGAGCAAATTAAGTTTTCTCAAGGAATGCATTCAAAATTTCATCCAAAGGACTAACCCAATTTACCAATTTAATACGGGGCACCAATGATAATTGAAAAGCTAATTCTGAAGTAAAAAATGCATAGTTGTGGAATTAGTATTATCAAGGATATTTAGAAATCTAAGAGAGGTCTTGATCATGAATAACATTCAAGAATCTCAATTACTGACAATTTATTTTATGAGAACACAGGAGAAGCGATTTAGGTTAGAAATCTGATAAATTATCAGAAATTTTAACGAATGATGAATGATGGAGAAGGTGATGGAGGAAGTACTTAAGGTGGAGACGAAAATAAAGTTATTCTTTTCTAATGAATTATTACTGCCTCAATACATATATCTATAAAACTATAGAAGTATAATAGACGATTTATAATCAGGATCTAATTTATTACAAGCCGTTTCTATAATAAATATGGAGATTGTTCAAAACTCTATTCAAAAGATTAGGCATAGAGCATGAAGTAGATATTCGACCCCCAGAAGAGAAATTCTTCTCTGGTATAGTAGGATACTCTGATCTAAAAAAACTGTTTATGAGATCAATAATTAGTAAGGAACCTTCACATATTCTCTTAACTGGTCCGCCTGCCTCAAGCAAGACAATATTTCTCCTACAAATGATGAAAGGATTAGACAATAGTTATTTTACAGATGGAACAGGAACTAGTGGAGTGGGTATGGTTGATTACTTGTTTGAGTATCCATCGACTAAGTATTTGTTGATAGATGAAATAGATAAGATGAAGAAAAGTAATCAGGTTGCCTTACTAAACGTAATGGAAACTGGCATTCTTAGCTCTACAAAAGTCAGAAAAACCAGACAATTAGAGATGAGCCTATGGATATTTGCAACTTCGAATAGTTTAGATGATCTTTCCAGACCATTAAAATCAAGATTCTTAATATTTCATCTTCCTGAATACAAGTATGAAGAGTTTGTCGAGATCTCAATAAACTTATTGAATGAAAGATATAAAATTGAAGATAGAACGGCTTTGAAGGTTGCCGATAGGGTATGGAATGAACTGAATAGCAAGGATATACGAGACGTCTTAAAGATTGGCAAGATGGTAAAACGCGAAGAAACAGACGCAGATATAGATTGGTTAATTCACGCGTACAAGAAATATGCCATTAAGGAAGGGAACGAAAAAGAGTTTATCTAATTTATCTAGATAGAATTTACTGTAGAATATAATTACTTCACGTTGAGCTACACCCAAAAAAGAAAAAAATATCAATTTCAGACCATCTAGCAGCATTTGTGATCACCCGCTTTCGGGCTGCAACATACATAGG
>JBAUMZ010000121.1:0-4021 GCA_049578985.1 Nitrososphaeraceae archaeon | reverse complement strand
CCACTTTGCACTTCCAGGACTTTGTACTGCAGGTCCTGCTGCACTCGGTATTTCTACCTCTAGGCTTTTGAAGGTGTAAGTGATTACCGCTCCCTTTCCAGTCAGTTTATCAAAGAGATGTCCTAATAGGCCAGGCCACTGAGCCTCCATTTTTTGTTGGTCAGTAATTTTATTTTGACTCATATTATAATATCTTTATTAAATGGTTTATAACAGTTACCATCATATGTTCAATGGTGCCTAACTTTGATACTTACTGCAAATGAATACAACTATTTCAAAACTTCATTATTAATATCGTGATTTAAGTATAATCCAGTTACCACTAGTCTTATTTATTGGACACCTTTATATTCTATAACATCTATCGCAATTATCGTAGGAGAATGATGCACTGGTGTCATTAGAACAAAGTCAGTCAAATTCTATTTCTAATACTTATTCTATCGGCTCAAATAAAAAACATATAACAATTCTGGTAACAGGAGCTAGTGGATTTATCGGAAGCCATTTGGTGGATAGGCTCATGTCGATACAAAAGGAACATAAATATGAAATTAGATGCATGACACGTAATCCAAAATCTTTGGAAGGCTATTTTAAGGATAGAACAAGTCAGGATCTCAAGTTTGTTCGTGCAGATGCTTCCAAATATTCAGATCAAGTCACCGCTATGACTGGTATTGATATCGCGTTTTACTTGATTCATTCCATGGAAGGATCGGCCAAAGATTGGAAAAAATTTGCAGACCGTGATCGAATTGCTGCTTCGAATTTTGCTGCTGCGGCAACACACTGTGGGGTACAGAGAATAATATATCTCGGAGGATTAGCACACGAAAATGATGAACAACCAGGCAAGTTATCTGAACATATGCGTAGTAGATTAGAAGTTGGTCAAATTCTGGCGAAAACAACTGCAAAGGTTACAACATTTCGAGCAGCAATTATACTAGGCCAGGGCGGGGGCTCCTTCCAGATGCTGCAGTATCTTGTTGAGAGGCTTCCAGCAATGATATGTCCTAAATGGGTTTTGACAAAATCACAGCCCATAGCAATAGATGATGTAATTACTTATTTGATCAGCTCACTTGATTCAAAAGAAACCGAAGGCAAGTCATTTGATCTGGGCGGACCAGACATTATGTCATATGTTGATATGATGAGGCGCTATAGCAGAATGCTTGACAAGTCTATTAAAATCATTATTATTCCTTTTCTGACACCAAGACTTTCTTCCTACTGGATCGATCTAATTACTCCTGTAAAAGCTTCCCTTGCAAGGCCCTTAATTGAGAGTCTCAAACACGAAGCTATAGTCAAAGACGACTCGATAAAACACATCATTCCAATTAAATTAAAGAAGTTTGAAGAGGCGATTAGTACTGCAAGAGATGAGGAGAAAAAGCAAAGAAATAGCGTTACCAATAGGAGAGAGCGTGTCACTCATTCTACAAGCAATAAGATTTTGATGATTTCGTTGATTCTGATGGCAATAGTTGGATCTACCTACTATATGTTTGATGTAAGGCCTGAAATATTGAATATAAATTGGCTAATCTTAAGTATTATATGGTATCTTGGTATCATCTTTTCATTGTTTTTTGTCCATAACGGGGCAAGGTTGGGTGCAATGATAGCAGGTATCATTGGATGGATTACGCTTGCATTCTGGCTAATTGATACTATCTACACAATATCAGGAGATTCTCTGCTAGCAAGTTCACCGGATATGATAATGACTATTCGAAACTTCATCGGAGCAGTTGTGGCCGGACTGGTTGTTGCTTCTTCTCACAACGTCTTCCACAAAATACGAATATACGGGATATAATGAAGATATAGATATATGCCATCAGATAGCTTGACTCTAGGCTATATATATGACAGATCAGGATATTCCTTGTGTTTAGAATATGAACAATTCATTATGTGTGGTTAGAGGATACCAAAATTGGTATTATTATTCGTTCTAAGTATCTATTCCGTGTGTCCATTGGAATTGCAGGTCCAAATTCTTCTCTAATTTCCTCTCTTTCCTTTTCTGTCATCATTGAGGCGTCAACGATTCCACGAGTCCCCCCCAAGTATTCATAAAGATTTGGAGGAAGGAACATATGATACATCTTACATGTATCGTTACAGGACTCGCATCGTTCTCTTACTCTCTCTAATCCTTCATAATCATCCATTTGATGACATGAGGAGTCATAACAGTTTACTTATATTAAGTTCGAAGAACCTATAAGGGAGGGAGATACCCAAATGATATTATTCGCTATTGTGTTTAGGCCTTTGGATAGACTGAAATCACTTAGTAACTTTGATCTTAGAAGCATGTTATCGCTAACCAAGAGGACAATTTAAGGCCTTAAAGCAGGGTTAAGGAGTTTATGATACGTCAAAGCATACTACAAAAACAATTAGATGCTGATGAATGTACTCATGACCTAGAAACATGCATGTTCCAATATGGAAGACGCATGGTAGATATAGAAAACAAATGAAATGTGGTTATGCCAAACTGTTGCACAATCAACGTAATAGATGCAACGTAGTGTTATAATTTAACAAATTACTAGTAATTCATCACTCTTTACTTTGCAGTCTTGTTTGGACTGAAGGACTTGTTAACTCACTAATCGCATTTGATGCAATCCATTTAGCAGTCGCTGAGGGAATATTCTGTATGGATCTTGAGGTTTTGACAGCCTCCTTGTTTAAATCCAGATTCCTCTTTCCTATCTGTCTTAATGCCCAATTTACGGCTTTCTTAACAAAGTTTCTTTCATCAGTAGAGTGTTCTCTTATGATAGGTAGGAATTGTAAGAACGCACTATTCTTAGCCTTTTTGTCGTGAACTGCCAGCGTGGCCATGAGAGCAAAGCCTGCTCTTTTCACAAATTCCTCATCCCTACCGCTGCTCCATTCAGTTGCCTTCTTGTATGCATACCTGGTCTTGTCAAATAAGTTACTACAGCACTGATCACAGATATCCCATGAATCAAAACCCTTCACCCATTCTTCCATCTGTTCTTCTGTTACTAAATTATAATCATCTATCATAGAAGCAAGCAGCCTTGCCTCATGAATGTCGGATTTCCAAAGTTCTTGGGCGATGGTGTGGTCTCTTTTCCCTACCTTCTTGGCAATAGCTCTAAGAACAGGTATAGAAGTTCCATAGGCACGAGTTACATTTATACCAAATTTGGCCATACCGGCAGTTGCTTTAGGATCTGCCTGGGATTTTATTAGAGAAATAATATCATCATATGACATTGGATTATCTGACATCCTCAGGATAAGCACTAAATGTCATATGTCGTTTTTGTATTTTTATATGTGCATCATTTTTTACCATGGTCCACTGCTTCAAGCATAACGACTTATCAACACGGATGTAGTAAGATGTAGCAGCTGCTCTGCGTTTAGCTCTATAACAGAAATTAACATCTATGGTGACCATTCATTGCTAGGAGAAAAAAGATGCCCAAGATTTGGTAGGTGAGATGGTCATGATGATTTACTTCTATTAGTCTTTGCTGTAATAATAACCCCTGTTCAACTGGGGTCTGACTATCATTTTCTCCTTGCAGTATAAGGACACTAGTACTTGGGAATACGCCCCATAATACTTGATGTATTATTCGAGATGAAGTGTGAACTTACCCATAGCGGACATCCAGTAATTTTTAGCCATATAGGATCATCTCCTTGGTGGAATCACGCGTTATATGAGGCTAAATTCGCCCCAGGCTATATATCACAGATCAGATTTATCGTATATAGTCTAGTCGAATTGGCACTAGGCTGCATGATTACCCATTATTTAAATAGTAATATATTTCATAATCTTATCATCAGTTGGTATACATTCGAAGAAAAAAAGTAAAAGGTATAGATTATGCGTATATTGTAAAAAGTGAATGGGATCAAACAACTAGGACATCAAGACAGAAGACAATAAAATATTTAGGAAAAGCATCTAAAGTTACGGAAGAAATGATCCCTATTGAATATC
>JBAUMZ010000120.1:0-2824 GCA_049578985.1 Nitrososphaeraceae archaeon | reverse complement strand
ATCTTGAGCTTGCATCACAGCTATATTGGCAAGAGCTTCTGACCTAATGTAATGTTCTCTTATGTTTCTAACTATACAAAACGCAGTATTAAAGTCCCCAACTTGAGCTTGTAGTTCAGCTATCCTGGCAAGAGATTCTTCTGTTCTGCGACCCCGAAATGTGCTTTGACATATACGAAGCGAAGTACCGAGCGTACTCTTTGCACCATCTAAATCAACTTTCAGTTGCAGTTCCGCTATCTTAGTAAGAGCTCGTGCGCTATCATCTAACTCTTCTATACCTTTAGCTATCCGCAATGCTTCATCAATCGTACTCTTTGCACCATCCGGATCAACTTTTTGCTGGAGTTCAGCAATATCAGTAAGAGCAGCAGACTTGGTGTAACCTCGTGTAATATTCTCAGCTATCTGAAGTGCAGTACCGAACTCTCCACATCTACCATAAAATTTTGAGTCTGAAAGGCATGTATATGACGAAGCCAACCTATCTACTATATCATTCGAAATTCTTTGGGAGTGTTAACCCTTAGATTATTCATATAATCTCTAAACGCTGTCACCGGCATCACTGCCGCAGTTGCATGCTCCGAGTCTTTCTACAGTTGCATAGGCTTCAGTCATCGAATAGACAGATTCAGTGGTTCATAGCCTTGTATTATTAGTTGTACCAATTACCAAAGCAGTCATTCCAAACTCACCTAGCAGATCGATAGATGTTGTGTTTTCAGCCATAATTGTATATGATAACGTATTTGCAATTTGATCATAGACGGGATCGAACAACTCTATTACAGCAGTTTCCAGTTGACCCGATTGGATGTCTTCAACTATGAGGGCACTGTCTGGTGTATCTACTGTAATACTATCAGTAGTCCAGTTACCAACAAACTCAGAAGTACTAGAATATGTTGCAATCCTGTTAGGTCTGTCTGGAAACAAAACAGTACTATCTGATACATTATACAATTCAAGTGCATAGGCAGTTGAATTAACTTCGGAAATTGAACCAGATTGTGCATATTGAATACTCAGGACCTCATGCGTGCATTTGGATGTTAGAAATCTTTTAGCATCTTCAACAATGAGGATATGATCTTTAACTTGAGTCTCCCCAATATTTGCAGTTCCTATACTTTCACAATCAAATAAAGATCCCTGCAGGTTTGCACGAGTGACATCTGAGTTTGTTAGATCAGCACTACGAAGATCAGCGTTTGTTAGATCAGTGTTCAGAAGAAAGGCGTTTGTTAGATCAGCACTACGAAGATCAGCGTTTGTTAAATTAGCATTCTTGAGATTGGAATTCTTTAGGGTAGCATTGGAAAGATTTGAATGCAAGATCATTACCGAACTTAAATCCGCACCAGCAAGATTAAGCCGGTTGGAAAGATCCAGCATTTCTAATTTGATTGGTTGCTCCAACTGTCTTTTTACCGTGCTAAGCATTACTAAATTACTGCTACCCAGAAACGGTCCTTCATTTCCTGGAAGTGTATTATCCCCCATAACCAAAAGTTCAATAGATGAAAACCTATCACCCTCCAATAGTCTAACAAAGTCACTGGGAGTTAGGCTGAGCTCGTCAATAACTAAATAGATTATGAGTGCCCCAGCTATTAAGCTAAGTATTACTATTGCTCTGTATTTGTGGTCGATTTTCCACTCGTTAAGAATATCCGTTATCTGAACCTCTGCTTCATCTCCATCCGTTTGGGCACGCTTGAGGTTCCAAATTTTTTTGGTGACTATCTGATACTTGCTGTATCTCATCTTGTCCCAGATAAGCCATATTCCTATTATTACACACGAGCTGATAAGAAGAGTGATTAGCAACGGAATACCAGATATTCCCATGAGATTAACTACACCCAATACATATAACCCTAAGACAAACAAGCCAACTAGAAAACCAAGGTACAACCAGTGTAACATCGATCCTATACCAGAATTGGAGTAGTAAGAAGAGATATAGCTACTCAATCTCATATCAAGTCTAAATAATCCTAAGAATTGAGAACGCAATACGGCTCCAGTCAGCACATTTTGATAATAAATATCAAGCCAGTACAAGACGACGACTAAAATCATTGTTACAACAATTACTGCTATCTGAATTGTATTATGATTCGAAACATCTGATATTCCCACAAAGGAGCTAGCTGTTATAAGTCCTGTCAGAAAGGAGAACCCATATTTTCTCAAATCTAGTAGCGTCTTGTCAAACTTGTCAATCACATCCATGCACTTCTCCCACTCTTTGACGTAATTTTTACTATCTCTATCCTGCGGCGCAGACGGGGAGCCGGGTAGCACGTAAGATCTTGATATAGGTTATATATGTGAGGTGCGGTATAGTTTTACAATATTATACTTGATTACAATGGGAGCTTATGTTAGTTCTATATCAATTATTCATAGTGCAAAAATCTTGATGCTGGAGGCTCTAGGATTATGGCATGGAACTACCTCCCAGCGAAGAATCCTGAGAATAGACTTGATTCAATATTGGGTTTCTCCTTGATTACAATTACAATCATTCACATGATGCAGGTCAAGGAGGTCTAAAGCATGTATCCCGTGGTATCGAATCTTATATCCTACTCGATCAAGCTAGATTACTAAATACAAGCTAGATTACTAAACTAGAATCCCTTCTGCGTGACTTTTCTACTAATTTGTTGTAGCGTTGCATGTCTTCCCGGAGTTCGAGTCCAGGACTGTAGTTTCTGTTACACTGAACATCAAATAGATCGTTTCAAATTCGCAATAGAACGTTTACTCATTTCTTCAAACACGTTAGACCCAGAATATCTCGGGTTATAAT
>JBAUMZ010000119.1:0-21549 GCA_049578985.1 Nitrososphaeraceae archaeon | reverse complement strand
GTCTATAATCGCATTAGCAAAATTACAATCATCACATTGCAGAGCATCGTACGATTTAATTCCTATCATTATACAGCGCTGTAAATTGGCATTTGAAATGTTAGCACGTGAGACATCGAAAGGTTTGCGTGCGAGAGATCAGCACGCGAGAGAATCGATTCTGAGAGTTTAGCATGTGTTAGATTAACATCCTGCATATCAACCACTGTGTCTGGACGCGCACGGTTGAACTGTTTAATCTTGCCATCTATAAGTAACTGACACAGCAGTATCTTTGCTCATATTTTTGTTGGCTAGCGGTTGACTCACCTGATCTCTCTTGTCTAATCAACTCTCTCTTTTGCTCTAGTATCATTGTCTGTCTAAGCAATGAAACTTTGTCTCTCTGAAATCTGAGTTTAAAAATCATAGTAAAACACCTCCTCAACTCTCACTATCCAAATATCACTAGTGACTTTCTAATAATGCAACGATATCTACTAGCTAGGCTACCTAGCAGTACCTAGATATACGCAGAATAGTAACATATACTTTTGTTACTATTCTAGCCTTAATGGAAAGCCAGCTATGAGAATAGGCGAATCTAGTCTTTTCTTTTTTTGTGTTACCTTGGCTAGTGGTCTAACAGTTGTTTTTCCTTCTGTGATAGATTTGTCTTTATCATGAAGAGGATAAACTGACGTCTTTCCAGCCGATATAGTTTTTTCGTGTGTATTCACTGATGACAATATTGTCATATTATGCTATATTGACATAAAAATTTACCAAAGTTAGGAGAGGTATTTATTTGAAATAAGAAATAGGGAAATCCATAATAATATTTAGTCTCTAATCTATTATATGGGAGACGAGTAAGGAATGAGTGCAGATTTCGCAAAGGTTGCTGAAACAAAAGATATCCAGCCGTCTAATATGAAAGGAATCGACCTAGCAGGTGAGAAAGTATGTATTGTTAATATTGAGGGAAATTACTATGCGATAGGAAATGTATGTACTCATGTTGGAGGACCCCTAGATGAGGGTACACTTGAGGGATATGAAGTTGAGTGTCCTTGGCATGGCTCCAAATTTGATATCAGGACCGGTGAGCCAACTAGGCCTCCGGCAAGGCGACCAGTTCCAACTTATGAAGTGAAGGTAGAGGACAATAACATACTAGTTAGAAAACAATTGTGATGAGGCATATAATGCATACAATGATGAAGGACAGATAGTGATATGATGAGCAAGGGTGTCTTTGGAATACACCATGTTACAGCAATAACTAGCAATCCGCAGAAGAACATAGATTTCTACACAGGTGATTTGGGACTAAGGCTAGTAAAGCTAACAGTAAATCAAGATGACCCAACTGCATACCATCTTTATTATGGTGACGAGTTAGGACATCCGGGTACTGTTCTCACATTTTTCCACTGGCCAAATATTCCTAGAGGACGTCGAGGAACTAGTCAGGTTATCGCGACTTCTTTTCTGATACCTGAGAGTTCTATAACTTATTGGATAGATAGATTCAAGAGCAGGCAGATAGAGTATAATGGACCATACCAAAGGTTCAATGATGAACAAGTAATTACATTCCACGATCCTGATGGGTTGGAACTAGAGCTTGTTGCACATAAGTCTGCAGGAGATAGAAATGTAAACGTATGGAAAGATAGTCCCATACCTGTTGAAAATGCAATAAGAGGTTTCTATTCTGTAACACTATCTGAAGAAGGATACGAGAGTACTGCGTCGGTTTTGACTGATGAATTGGGATTCATTCCTACTCGTCACAACGGGAGCCGTTTCCGTTATGAAATATCTGCTACTACGTCCTCGTCAGCTGCCAGTATTGACATGGAACAAGGAGGAATAGGAGGTGCCAAGATTGTTGATGTTCTCTGTCTGCCCTATACACAGCAAGCGATTATAGGTATTGGATCAGTCCATCATGTAGCATTTCGTACTCCAACCGATGAACAACAATTGGTCTTACGTCGTAATATTGTCAAGGCTCGATTAAACGCTACCCCTGTGATAGACCGATTTTACTTTCATTCTGTCTATTTCCGTGAGCCAGGTGGAGTACTTTTTGAAATTGCTACTAACCCTCCTGGATTTACAGTTGATGAAGAGCTAGATGCGCTAGGTACACATCTAGTTCTTCCTCCATGGCTTGAATCTATGAGAGGAGACCTCGAAAGAATCTTGCCACCTGTTGTCTATCCAAAAAAAGAATTGAGGGACCAATAACTATGCCACTGATAATCTTGTCTTAATTCATGGGGTACAGAACATTGAATTGAACAGCAAAAACCAACTAGGGTTCATTCATAAATTTATCCCTCCAGAACCTGCTAAAGATAACAATTCGATCACCCTGCTATTGTTGCATGGAACTGGAGGAGAAGAAAATGATCTAATTCCCATAGCCAAGATGCTAGAGATTACAAATGCCTGAGTATACTTGCCGCTATATTAGCCCCATTAGAATACCCTGCAGCCATTGTTCGATTTAAATCAAAGGCATATCTTCTTGATGCACTTTGTACAAAATCAGCTAATTCATTTGTACGAAACTTTAGATCCTCTACATCAAAGACCCCTTCAGCTAGTCTGCGAAAGAAGCGCGGCATACCATTTTCTAGTACCTTACCACGAGGGCTAAGAATTGAGGTATTTTTGTTTATGGAAATGTTCCGACGGGCGGACCTGATAAAGAATTCCAGTCAACTGGGTGGTTTGTAGGTGCGCTTAACACTACACCCGAATCTTGGGGAATATCCCATTTTCTTTTGTTATTATATTCAGGCTAAATTTAGCTAACATTATACGAGATAAATCTGTACGAATATTGTAGAAGGAAATTAGTAGCTTTATGTTCATCTATTTGATATATCTCGGATTACTTCTATACTCTGAATGTATAGAACTGTACCCGTAATTTTAGCTGTACTTATAATTACAGCAATGATAGGAGTTAATGTATCCTTAGAGCAAGCTTTTGCATCTTCTGCTGCATCTGCTGCAGCAGGTGGTGGATCAGCGGCAGCAGCGGCAGCGGCAGGCGATAGTTCGGCAGCAGCGGCAGCATCGTCCGATGACGACGATGATGATAATGATCGCCACTATCATCACCATCACTGTGACGATGATGATGACTGTGACCAAGATGATGACGATTAAGTAGCAAAACGCTCTATCTTTTTTTAAAAATTCGAGTAAGTTAGTAATGAGTTGAGATGAACAATATTATGAAAACTAATAAGATGAATCCATTATACGTGAAACATATGTTAACTTGTTATGCATTGGCTGTCGGTTTTTCATTGTCATTATTATTGTCATTTTTGGTCTTGCCATTGAGTGTTGATGCCGCAGTAGATATCGATACTTCTGGAAATGGTAGAGCAGCTGCCTTTGATGATGAGAACGGAATTGCAACTGATGGTGACAGCTTCTGTAGTATTACAAATGATATTGCAGGAGGAAAGTTTTCATCATTATTCGAAGGAATAGTAGGAGAAGACTGCGATAATAATTCACAGTCATTAAACCAATTTCTGGTAGAGTACTCATTTTCAAAGAATCCTGTAAAGGTAGGGGAAAAATCGCTTTTTATAGTAACTGTTAAGGACAAAGAAACAGGCAATCCAATCTCTGACGCATTTGTAACGCTTAATATCAATTCTCCATCATCAAGTCCGTTTGAAACTAGTTCATTTAGTGCTGCAGTTGCAGTTGCGGCTATATCTTTGAATCAAAATACAGTACAGGAAAAGTCAACCCAAGTCATGCATACAGATAACAATGGACATACATCATTTACTGTAAAAATAGGACCTAAATCAGAGTTAGGTATTTATGATACAGAACTTGAAATCAAAAAAGATAGCTATCAATCAAGTTTCGAACAGATAGACTTTCGTGTAGTGTGAAAATTTAATTCTCTTGTCTTTTTATTTCGCTTCTCCAATTCCTTCATTTGCAGATACATCAGACTCGTGTGAAGACATTAAAATAGAAATGATAAATATTAAATTTTTTGGTTTCACAAGTTTACTAAATTTCTAGCTAACAAAATTGTTGGCTGGACTATTTACATGCTCTTTAGCTTCCTGTGTCAAGTCCTTGATGATAGGAGTACCAAGATCTACTGCCTTTTCAAAGCCGGTAATTACTCCTGATGAGAATGTCTTCCATCCCAAACCCATTATGGGTATAATTCTAACTTTGATACCTAGAATTATAACCTACAATTAGTAGTGCTCAATATCCTAAAAGCAGATAATATATATAGTGTCATGTTGTGATTGTATAACGTATTTCAAGGCTCCATCAATAACTGCTATCATTAGTGGCGGAATGGATGGAAAGGAATGCCAAGAGTTCTAGGAGTAGTGACTGTGGTTGCTGGTGCGGTTAAAAGTCAGAAGAGAAATATAACAGCATTTGGTAGATGAGATGAGATGATAAACTCAATCTTTTTTATTGCAGTAGCAATTTTAACGTTGACGATAATGCCAAACTTGGTGTATGCAGGAGGACCGGACGATGCTAAAGGATGTTACATACTAGGGCGCAGTACTGGTCAGAATGGTGACTTCCAACACGACTGGTTTAATCAGTGTGGCACTTCATTCTATCTAGAGGACGGAGAGAATCGATATTACGAAGGATTTATAGAGGGATGTATGGACGCAGACAATAGTAGAGAAGTATGTGAGGCATTCACAGACGCAAACTAACTTTTAATTTTTTCCAAAATCTAAATACTTCAGTTAGAGACGACATAATTGCCTTATCTGGCTTATACTATGATTCGTTTATAGATGGTTGTAAAGATGATGGGAATACAGATACTGATAGATAATAAGCTGTAATTAAAAGATCATTTATTTCTTGACCGCCATCGGCTTAGTTAAGCGATAGTAGCAGAGCAATAAACAACCGAAAGAAAGTTGGCGTTATTACGATTGGTGGAACTATAGCAGTTAATCACTGATGCCTTATATGCAGCACATAAGCTCAAATGCGATCGTTAATTTGTTAAGGCTTCATAGATTCCTAAGCCCATTATTAACCCATATAATCCTCCTGCACCTAATAGAATGGGAGGGCTCTCGCTTTCATCACTTTCCTGTTTTAATATGAACTTCTTTTCAAGCTTTTTTTGCCTATACCTAAAAATTATGATAGTAGAAATAAAACCGCAAATGCAAAAAAGTGCAGATAACATCGACAGCATTAGTAAGTCCGATCCGAAAAAGCCTATTACAATTATTATCCCAATACCAAAAAATAAAGGGACCAGAAAAAGTACTCCCATCAACTTTCTGTCTTCCCCTTTAATTCCCAATAATCCGGACTTCACTTGGACATCCATATGTGATATTTGGCAACCTTCATTTTCGTAATATATAACTTAAACTCAATTAATAAAGTAGGGATCTAGCCCATATTGATATTTGCAACCCAAATGTGTAGTGCGCCGAGGAACCCGACACAGACAGCGAACGATCCAAGTCGAATAATGTAGTATGAATTCAAATAAAGAAGCGATCTCCCTCAGTAAGTATGAACTGAGCTCAATTCGATATCAGACTGATACACGAAATTACAAGAAATAACGTGTTATTGTCACATGATAGCACAGGATAACAGAAGAGCTAAAAGCTTGAAAATACAAATAGTGTGTAATGGATAAAAAGCAGAAAGAGGCGCTTGTCCTGGCATTATTAGAAAAGAGAGAGACTTACAGAGACATTGCAAGGAAGGCAGGGGTGTCTCCAAACACAATCAAAGCCATTGCAAATAAGTCCGGTCTCGACGAAACTACTTCAATATCATCAAGAGCCTTCGAACTTTTTTCAGAAGGAAAGACACCTTTAGAGGTTGCTATCAAATTAAACCTAGAAGCTGAAAAAGCAATACAATACCACCAACAATACTACATGCTTCTAGGATGTACCGAATTCACAAGGGTTTATCTCCAGATCAAGGATAATCCTTGGCCATATGTGAATCTTGCCAACCTAGTTCATAGTTCACTAATGGGTGATAGAGAAGTAGCAGAGCTGCTCAAAATTGCAAATGGACATCTTCCAAGAGTCAGGTTAGAGTATGACAGACTCAATTGGGAAAAGAATTCATTGAGAAACGAATTAAATGCTTGGAAGTTCGAAATAGACCACACAGTTCGAATCTACCAAAATTTCTGCGACCGAAATCTAAAATTAAAAAACAGGGAAGATGAGCTCCTCCTTTCTATTAGTGAATTAGAAGCTAAAAAATCTGAATTGGCGACCGCTGAACTCCAGCACCCAGCGGAAGTTCAGGAAAACAATCTATACAACGATAATCTCAACTTAGAAATCGAACAGGAGGACGTTATTTTTACGACTGACATATTCATACCGCCATCAAATATGGCTGTCAATTATCATCAGAATGAAGATGAAATGCATCACTATCATTCTCAGGTTGAACCATCATCTAGGAAATTAATACTTGATACCAGAGACTTGTTTAGATATCAGCAAGAATAGCAAGTTGCTGTAGATGTAGATTTCATCATATTCAATGAATTAGCAAAATCGTAAAATGAATTAGCGAGTAATGAGGGATGTATTGTTACGTAGACAAGAATGGTTTATTCAACGAATATTCTACCGATAGACGAATTTAAAGTAGCAAAAGCTAAATGCTTGAGGCTTCAAGTAATATAAAAGAGATGGACAAAAATCAAAAAGAGGCAGGTTCCTCTATAACAAAATATATGCCTCCCAATCTCTCTCCTCAATAAATCCTCAGTTATGGGCTTATTTTTTGATCATAATTAGCTTAGGTAACAGGAATTGGAATAGCGTTGATTGAATTAATTGCTACTTATGAAAAAAGTATATGTATATGGATTAATTGGTAGTTTTACGACTAGTTCTGTTGAAGGAGGCAGAGAAGGAATACGACTATAAGCGGCGGAACTGAGGCACAGGTTGGTGCGCCTGCCCCAGTATGTAAGAAAAGATTGGAAGGCGGTGTGTATGAGGAGTGTGATTAGACAATGCGATGAAGACACTTATATTGTTTATAGATCCATCTATTCATTATGCCTCTCATACATACATCAGCTATGATGACGACATTAATAGTGCTAGCAGGCCTCATATCAATAATAATCACAAACACTGAAACGTTTGCGCAAAATCAAACTTCACTGAATCAATCTGGTGCTGGAGTGATAGATTTAACTGTACAAGGCGTATCTGCATTCGCTCCAGAAGGCAGAGATATCTATACAATAACCGGAGAAGTTTTTAACAATAACACCTTCCCCTTCAACGCTGTTCAAGTATCAACGACATTATATGATAACAATAGTCAAGTCGTAGGTGTAGGTTCAGGATATACTTCCCCATCAGGCATTCAACCTGGTCTGAAAGCGCCTTTTAAAATCGACATATTTGGAGGTGAAATAAGGGGAGGCATTGATGCAATCAATAACTACACATTGCAAGTTGCCGGAGACCTTCAAGTACAAGTGTTTCAGTGATATGCATATTTCAACTTCCGTATACGAGATCGAGTGGTAGCTTCCTTTAACATTGTTGCCATAAGTTTTCTTACTTTTTATTAGGATGCTGTCAGTATTTTTTCTGGAAATAATCCGTGCAGGGTAATGCACAGTTAATTATTTCGAAGCAATAAATAGGGAAGTAATTATAAAATGATATCATGGCTTCCGCTAGCAAGATAAACTTTGATGAACCGATACCAGAAATAATTAAACGGTTAAAATTAGAGCATAGGAAGTTTGATTAATAGAGCAAAACTGGTTCTGGGGACTGGTTTGATTATTAGAGCATAGGTAATTTCGCAGTAAAAACAAGTATTGAGGATAATAACGTTACTCTTGCATCAGAAATAATACAAAGCATTAGTGACGAAATCATTCATCATGCAGTTGAAGAAGAGGCAGGACTAATGCGGGTTATCATGCATAAACACTATCGGAAAAATGTGTGCGTGTGCGTACTCTTATTTACTGCCCTCTAGTAGCAAACTGTTGCTGAACTGCTGAATAGGGTTAGAGGTCAAAAACTATTTCAAAGAACTTATAACAAAACTCATCGATAAAACACAGGACGAAATCACAACTAGTGTTAATCACAACTAGTGTTAAAAGTTATGCACCTACAGGGATTGCTATGATTTTACAACTAGTAGCTACGCTAGCTAGGTAAAGGTGCTGTGTTACTAGCTCAAGGCAAAAAAGTCATGATAATAAAGGGGCAGAGAATGTATGGCAAGAGTATCAAACCATTGCAAAAATGACAGATGTGGAAGAAGAAAGTAAAATATTGAGAAACTTCTTCCGTAGTAAGAGGCACATATTCTACAGTTATGTAATAAGCAGTTATCCTGAAGTTATAGAAAAATTGGGAATCCCTTTTGAAGAACCTTTTTTTTACGTAGAAAGAAAACTACTATCTAATTTGACAGAGTCTATTACTACTAGAATTGATTCCGCTGTAATTTAATGCGCAGATTTCTGTTATTCTTTAGGCCAGATGCAACATCATTTAGATACTTATTAATTAGATAGGAGTCCGGGAGGTCTTTCCATGTAAATGTGATTCGTGGTACAAAATCCAGTAATATATCTATTGTTGCTCTCTTCGATTTATAAGATGATGTTAATTGCTGTTCAAGCCAAACTTACCAAATATCTGCAGGTGATAATGATTTTGTTAATGGATCCTAGTTATATGATGCCAGGTACGAGGTAGGCGGCCAATATTAAGGGGCCGCACCGCCCTGCGCTGTTCCCAAGGTAAGAGGTAAGTAGATTCTAAGAAACGAACTTATGGTGCACTACACCACTAACACTGTCAAATGTCTAATCATACACCTGAGGAAGTACTCAGTTCCGTTGTCGAAGGTATCAATACGGGAAACATAGATTCCGTATTGACGTTATATGAATCTGAGGCATGTTTTACTCCTAAGCCAGGACAAATTGTCAAAGGCCATCAAACTATACGCCAAAACCTACAGGGTTTCATCGACATGAAAGGCAAGTTGGTAAGTAAAGAGAGTACTTCAAACAAGTGATCTCGCTCTAATATTTAGTGAATGGTCTTTCAATGGGACTGGACTAGATGGTAATCCTGTTAATCTTGCTTCAACTGCTGCAGATGTTTTACGTCGACAGTCTGACGGTACCTGGCTTATTACAATTGATAATCCTTGGGGAACGGACTAGTCAAGCCATTCACACATCCTCCCAGATAAACAGAGTAACGATGAACTTAAGCATACACTGAAAATGAGATTGGTGAAAGGCGAGATCAGTAAGTGAGATTGGTGGTGAAGAAGTATTAGTAGTGGAAAGAGAGTAAGTTGTTATCCAACCTGTTGAGGCCCTTGAGATCCAGAGTAAGTTGTTATCCAACCTGTTGTATAAAAAGTAAAAGATAGCGTGAGGCTTATCCATTCGGCCTGTGTTTGCTAAATTTAAAAAATACCAATTGTCTACTCCACCATCATCAAATCCCCTTGCCATGCCTCAAATGCCCCATACGAAAGCCAGCGATGGATCAAGACATTTTTTTGAAATAGGTGGATCTTGATATCTATGGTATATGAAATATATCATATATGCGCTCATGTGGATTTTTGTACAACATGACTTCATCATTATTAGACGACAATGAAAATAGTCTTTCAGGGAGGCGGCGCCCTTGGTGCTTATGAAGCAGGTACATACCAACAAATTTATAGAAAAGTCAGGCTGGAAAGCGCAGATGATAGACTATTTGATATCATTGCTGGCACATCAATAGGTGCCATAAACTCTACGGTCTTAGTAGGGCACTATCTAAAGAATAAGAATAGCTGGGCAGGGTCTACTGAGAAGCTCTTAGAATTTTGGGAAGGGCTCATGTCCCCTACAATTGCGGATAATCTATTAGCAATAGCCAAGAAAACATGGAAGCAAAAAGAGAGACAGGTGTTGAACTAGACAAGGATGAATTAAAAAAATATCTAGATATTGTCGTAAAGGAAGTAAAAAAAGGAGAACGAACTCCCGACTTGTAAATTATGGTGGTAGACCAATATTCGTGATTCCTGATTATTTTCGCTATATCAAGTGGCTATACAAAGAGCCTTGATGGTTAAGGAAACTGGAATTTCATCGTGTATCAGCGATGAGGATATTAAACAGCATTTACATGAAACTAATAGAAGTTAGCAAAAAAAGTCATCTGAAGGCGGTTAGTTGTAGATAGACACCACCTTAGTACGAGGTTATGAGTACCTTCTTAACTGCCTCGGCAAATTCATTCATGGATGTTAGTCTATCCATTCTCTAGTTGTCCCTTTGTTTTTGCTAACCCAATGACCTTCGTTACTATCTTTGATTTTCAAGATTGTAGTTTGTTGTTGATTGTTGTAGGTTTAAACGCTATAGGCGTTTTAATCAAATATTATGGCTTCCATAAAGACGGCCAAAGCGGAAGTCATTTACTATTAAAATACGCAGACGGTAGAATGGTAACAGATCTATCGCCACCATAATAATCATGGCCGGAGTAGTTTTGATTGTAAATAAAGGGAAGACCAGCAAGAAAGAACCTGACAGAATCTAGAACTATTTTCTTCTAATAGTAATAACTAGAGGTATTAATGCAAAGAGATTCAATCGTTGCAGTATATACGCCACCTACAACGATGTCTAGCCCTATTTAATTTTAGCAGCAACAGTGGAAGATCGACTGTTGTGAAATATCGGTCGATCACGCAATTTTACCTGTTCTACTAGTTTTCACAAAAAAATGTTGACGGCATTAAGCTACGACTGGTAACTAAAGTTTAATTCGTGATCAGATCCACTTTCTATCTGATATGCATTTACCACGTCGTTTGTGCCATCAGGATACGCAACCATTACTATATATTCTCCTGCAGGCACATTGTTTAGGAAGTACTGGCCATTGATAGATATAAGTAAGTTTGCAGTATATCCTGTTTCTTGATTTGCAGCAATCACAGATGCACCTATGGCAGGCAGTCCCGTTGGACCGTCAACATAGCCATGTATTGCACCTGGAGCAAGAGCACTGCTCTGAGTTGTTGTTGGCGTTGTTTGTGTTTCCTGGGGTGTGTTGTTTTGGTTAACATTTGGTAGCATACCTCCACTTATAATAAAACCAACTAGAGCAACTACTGCGACTACTGCGACTGCTCCTATGGCTGCTACAGATGCGGTTCGATATCTGCGGCTGCTACTCTTTGTAGCCTTCTTTTGACTTGTTAAGGATTGATTTGCATCTTTGTTGCTGTCCTTATTTCTTCGTATGGTCGATGAGGACGTTTGAAATGATTGCTCTTCACTTTCATTTTTATGGCGCTGTTCAGGGAAGGTTTCATAACCCCTCAAACCACCAGCATATTTTCCGGTAATCTCCACGACTTCATTTAATTCTGATATGTCTTTTAGCTTTTCCAATGTAATCTCTAGAGTTAATACACAATGAGTATTGTTATCGTACATGGTCGGATTCATTCCTGTCTTCTTTTTTATAATTGCTCGCACTTCTTCTGTTTTTGCTCCAGGCTTTATGAAAAGTTCCACCATAAAAAGTGGAATCACTGATGGATTTTCCATCTGGCGTAAGAGAAGGTCGTTAATCAAGGCCGGATCAACTTTAGGTAAATAGAGATTATATTTTTCTTGCAACTCTCTGAATTGATTGTTGATCTCAGCAAACTGAGATGTCATATATGATTTATAATTGTTGCTTTAGTATATATATGATGCTCAACTACATATTACTAGTGACCAACTGCACTCGGAGCAGTAATACAAGATTTATGGCAGATAATTCATTTTTGTTGCTACTGTCACACTTTCACATTCAACCGGTTTGATTATGTATTCCTGTTAACTGGGGCACATTCATTAACTCTGGCACAAACTTTTTGACTTATAACCACAGATTAAAAGTGCTGAAGTACAGTAGTGCCAATTTTTGTTAAATGATGTGATGTACCTTTTGCCTTTTGATGTTAGCGCATTGATGTTATCGTTCTAATCCACCAGATGCCTGGGAATGGGATTGAGCCTTAATTACAAGATCACCATTAAGGACCCACTTCGCACTTCCAAGACTTTGTCCTCTTGGTCCTGCTGCTCTTGGTATTTCTACCTCTAAACCTCTGAAGCTGTAAGTGATAATTGCTTCCTTTCCAGTCATTCTATCAAAAAGTTGTCCCAATAGGTCTGGCCACTGAGTTGCCATATACTGTTGTTCAGCCGTTTCATTTTGACTCATATTATCGCATCTTATTAAATGACTTATAACAGTTACCATCATATATTCAATGGTGCCTAACTTGAGTATTAGTAGGTATTGTAATGATTTCATAGGTCATTATTAATATCACAACTTAATAGTACTAACTCTTGATACCGCTAAGAGATGCAAACATAGGAAATCAGTTAGGGAGATACATAAACGTATCAGTAGATTGTTGAAGATGGTACTGCTACAATCAGATAATTGTTGGATAGACGGTTATGATCGCTGGATCTGCTGGAAAATATGACAATGATAGAGATAGACAATGCTTAGAAAATGGAGATGATATTAGACATCACTCAGCTCTATCATTGCTCAAGTTATTATTTATGAGGGTTCAGGAAAAGAAGGAACCTCTCAGAGTCTGAGTGAAAATGTTGGCTTTTCAAACATTGCCCGTGTCGCCGCATGCACTAGATTGTTAATTTGATGATTTTCTGAGGAGCGATTGGTCTTCATATATTCAAGAAATTCGTATACTAATTTTCTGTTTGGTTCGTTACTACCCTCTTCTATTTTCTTTACTATGGTAGGATACTGAAAAGGCAATCCCCACTGGCCCCATAGAACTCTCGGTTCGAGTTCTTTTTGCATCAGTTTTCATGAAGTATCTAATAGCGCCGCTTGAAAATAATCCTTTCCTCTGATACCTGTGCTAAAGCCGATACCTATGAGTTCATAGGTAGGCCTAACGTCCTAATCTATGACTATGTTGGCAATTTCACAAAATCTACTCGCTTCATGCTGTTAAGGTGGAGGTATTTTTGCCTTAGAGTGCCAATTGAACTCAGATTTATTCATAACGAGATATGATAGCTGTAATGTACTACGTTTTATTCACAATATGTTTCCGTCACTGAATAAATTTCAGTCAAGACAAGAAGACATATGATCATTTTTTCCTCCGATATTACATATTATTTTTTAATTGGCACTAAATGGCCAATACCAAAACGGCAATCATACTCGCTTGGCGAAAGTAGGATCATAAATCCATCATTTATATTATCAAGATAACTCAAATGACGTACAATAAAATATGAAACAAATCCAAATTATAATACCCGATCGGGCATTGAAAGATGTGGATGGTATTCTCAAAGATGCACAAGTAGGTGGAATGACTCACTACAGAGTTGAAGGAAGAGGGACTACGAAAGCAGAGGCAGTTGCCGGCGGGAGGGGTACTATGAGATATACACCAGAATACATACCGAGGACCAAAGTTGAAGCAGTGATTAAAGACGAACAAGTTGATATGTTATTAGACAGGGTCAAAGAGAGACTTGGTGTTGGAGAAATAAGTGGTAAGATATTTGTTTTAGAAGTACCTACAGCTTTAGATATAAAAACAGGGGCAAGAGGAGAATCGGCAATTTAGTATCATGAGTAGGCCATATTAACAAGATTATAAAAAGATTGACTTTGACTGTACCAGAACCTACAGGCATTAGTCATCCTCTTTGTCCCACCAACGTTTACATGATTCTAATATCTTTCTCTTGGTCTCTTCTGTGTGTTTCTTGCTCTTGTTCCAGACACTATAGGTTTGATAATATCATCTTCTACCTGCTGCCTGCATTTTCTCTGCAATTTCTCTAGGTGCTTTATGTGGGCAGTGCATAGTAATGCATAGCCCATTGCATGCATGAATACACGTAATGAAATAATAGTATAAATATAAAGTTGCACAATAATGGTATAGTTGGACTGTAGTGTTACACAGACACAGAACGTGTCAAGAAAGATCTCCATGACGAACCCATCGCCTTCTGTTAGTGCAGTTCCCCATGCAGAATCAAACGAATAATTAACATTATCAATAGTTACAAATTCCTGTACTATATGGTTATAATAGTCAGTAACGTATGTTCTACCGGTCACTTGGTCAATTGCCACGTCTGCAGGAAAGTTAAACTCTCCATCATTCTTACCAATTGATCCAAACTCTGTAATTAAAGTACTTGTATTTGTAATCTTTTGTACTCTATTACTGTATGAATCTGCGACATATACATTATCTGATTGTCGAAACGCCAAATTTCCTTAAATCAGGTTGGACGAATATTGTAATCAGTTTTATTAGATATAAAGGTGATATTATCCAGATATCACCATAAAGAAGGTGATATTATCTAGTACACCCGGGAGTGGTACTAAAGGAATTTGTCATGAAATCAATAATGATGCAAGCAAAGGCAGATGAACAAGAATTTTTGAATTATCTTTGAAGTGGAATTCGTTAGGAAGAAATTCTTGGTTTGATCTTGCGTAAAAAACTACTTATCCAATATACCAAAAATTCGTACTAAATCTGATATATACACCGTGAAAGTATAATATCCAGTAGGCTGAATCATTTGTCTTCAGACTGACTTCGCATATTACTTTAATTCCATTCTTACTAAGGGAAGGAAGGATAATACATACAAGTTTGCTCTTGGTTCTAGTTGATTACTCATGCATGCTAGATGAATACAAGATAAGACAAAAGTACAATCCTGAGAAACTGCCGCTAATAGTTCAGACATTCCAAAATGAATTTGGAAAAGATTACATACCATAGCCCTTTGAAAATATGAATCCTGAAAAAATCACGCCCTTGTGTGTGAACCATTTTTGACTTAAATTTTGGGCTCAAGATAATGGCCCTGTGCGGAAGAACGTTCCTTGTATCGTGATCTACTATACTACACAATATGCATATCACTTATCTATTGTTCTAACTAAATGCGAACGAAATGCGGAAGCGAGTTAGGAAAGCAAGGGACGTGTAAAAGTTGGAATTTGGATAAAAAAAGAAAAGGATGGATTGACTGACCGATCTACTTTGTCAATCAGTCAGCCTGCTACTGACGTCCAGTTCTGACTTGCTGCTGTTGAAGTAGTCGAAGGTAAATAGTAACGGTTAGATGGCCACTGCGTATAGATGTAACATTCTCCTTTTCTACTTCCACTCCCAAGTCTTGCCAGTATAACTACCATCCTCTTCTACATCGTATTCGAATACCGCAACCAAGTTATTTAGAAATGCAAGTTTTCCTTTTGAGATGGTTGAATAAAAATTTGAACCTACGTAACGTATGCCTCCTGACTCGGTCATTATTCCTATTCCTTGTCCTCTAATAGAGACTACATCACCATCTTTTGACATAAGTACACCTACCCCCTTTCCATAATGTGCGCCATCTGATCCATGTTCTGCCCAGTAGGTCCACAATTCTGTGCAGTCAATATTTCCCTTAATCTTTCCTTCACACGATTGAGATATCTCTATTCGTGGTGCCCCGCTTGCGCTGACCTCCAAAACTCTCTTCCCTGTAATCTTGCCTTTGGTCTCAGAAATAACATCTCCCAGCAAATTTAATATCCAGTAGGTTGGTGATTTTCTAACTATAAACCCCTCAGATGATTATGGCGGTGGAGAATTTTTTCCCAGATATTATCAGGGATTCATCGATGGATGTATCGAGGCAGGAAATACTAGAGATGTTTATGAATCTGCGACTGATGCATGAATTACGGTAAATATTTGTCCATGTAAATAATACATTAGCAGATGAAGTTGCAGCTGATGCCAAAAAAAAGGGTCCTGGTAATGCCAGACTTGCAGCGCCTCCCGAGACATACAACTCATTGGGCTCCCTTGTCACTATCCATGATGGAACACCGCCTAGCGAAGTTGGTGATTGATATGCATAGACTTGGTTGGGTCGGGTGAACGAGCCTCCAAATTGCGCGCATTCAAATACAGTAGCACGTTCCGAACCACCATGCTCTGTACTTGCCATTGTAATATACCACGGAGCCCAAGTAGGTTCATTCCGCAGTGATTTAATGCATTCTTGCTCACTCTCTATTAGTGAAAGATTACCATGTCCGTAGTCTTTACAACAGTTAGTTAACAGTTATGTGACCTATCTTTGTAAGAGTAACAACTAACCAAATGAAAATGCGTATGCTTGAAATCCTTTTCCTTTTACATCAAGTATGAGTGAATGGTTGCTATATCCATCATGCCTTGATAAAGTGTATAATCTCGGGCCATCTATTACGAATTTACCCTCTTCCGATAAGTCTTGTCCAAGCGATGCTCCTGATAATAGCTTTCCATCTTCTGAGACGGATACGGATATTTCATCTCCTCCATCTCCTCCTGCATTTATGTTTACAGACTTTGCAGAATATACTAATGCGACACGACCAGTTTCACTTTCTAATTCCATGTACTCAGCGTTATTCTTCCATTTTCCTTCAAGATATATAATATTTGATTTGATATCTGAGGGAGGAAGAGTATATGACACTATTTGATTTGCTTTATGACCTTCAGTATTTCCAAGTGGTGCTCGTGCAAACTGATAGCCAAAATAAAGCTCTGGAGTCTTGATTTTCGAAAAGTCTACAGATTGAACACCTTTTGGTATAGCCGTTGTGTTTGCAATATCGAATTTAGGAAGATTAGCATCTTTACCCATTTGAGCAGCACGTTCCTGTAGTAAGGATTCAATGACTTTTTCAGTCTCAGCATAACCGCCTTCCCCAATATGATCGTATCTTATATATCCTTCACTGTCCACTAAATATATTCTAGGCCAATATCTATTTTCATATGCGTTCCAGGTTCCTTTATCATTATCCTGAACTATTGGATACCTTAATCCAAACTCATCAACCGCAGCCTTTACATTATCAATATTTTTCTCAAATTCAAATTCAGGTGTATGTACTCCAACTATAACTAAACCTTTATTCGCATATTTTTCATTCCAATCTATGAGGTAAGGAATAGTTCTTATCCAGTTAATACAAGTGTATGTCCAAAAGTCCACAAGTACAACCTTTCCTCTAAGATCCGCTAGTTTTATTGGTGCAGTATTGATGTATCCATTAGTTTCAGTAAATTCTGGTGCCTTTACGAATTGAGATTTATCGATTGGGAACTGTGCATTGTTAGTCAGATTATTTGTTATTGTTCTGTTTACAGTGCTTCCTTGAGCAAGCTGTGTTGCAGAATCGAATTTTGTAGTTACTCCTTCTCCTTGTGCTACTGGTTTATTAGGATCAGGGCTGTCAAAATTAGTATAAAAGCCTGCAATCAGAGATAAGGCGATTAACACCGCTATTAAAGTGTGATTATTTTTATTCATTTTAAATTCGTCAATTTCTCTTTTTAACCCCTTTTAGTCTATTCTGTTTGTTACGTCTATAACTGATATAAATATTTCATAGCGTATATTTAACAAATTAGAAGCTTTTAACGAAGGAGCCAGACCAAGAAAAAAGAAGTAGATCGAGTTGTCTGTTGGAGCTGATGTACTGGAGCAGATAATATGTTCCATCAAGATATGGAGAGCTCCTACAAAACATGACATGACACTCGCTATCATTTTCTCCTTGGAGTATAAGGATACTAAACATGCAACATTTACAGTACAATTAGGACCAAAATCAGATACATATATTTATGATACAGAAATTGAAACCAATTAAGATAAGTGTCATTACATATTGTTGATGTAATTGTCATATTCTTCTCACAGGAAGAGCTTTAGCTTTGTTCATTGATCTGCTTTGCTGAGTAAGTAAATCTTGAACCTCAGTAAGGGAGAATTAGAAGTAAGGATAGCTATCAGTCGGGTTTTGAACAAACAGACCTTCGTGTAACATAGTACTGTACTCCTTTATACTCCGATTGATGTTATTCGCACAATTAAGCCTGCTTCTATAAATTTCTGCAACTAATATCTCGATGCAGCTAATATCTAGATCATCTCTATAAGCATAATTACAAATGATGATTTATGAAGCCTTTATTCGATCTCATTTCAGTAAGAACAAAAACAGCGTCAACAACAATATTTCTAATATGCAGCCTGTTTGCATTGGGAATTGGTTCAATAACTGGGGAATCGACAATTGCAAATGCGCAATTAGAAGGTGTACAAGGACCAAGAGAAGAACAAGGAGCGGCAGTAGTAGCGGCGGGGAAGAATTGCAGGCAGGACCAGCGGGCCAGAATCAAAACGATCAATCAGCCACTCCACCAAATGGATTATCTCTAAGATTAGATCGAGCTCATTTCATTCCCTTAACTCCCTTAAGCGATAGTCCAGGAAATCAAGTAAAGATGCTATTAGACTATAATATAGAAAAATCATCTCCATTTCTTGATGATACAGTAAATGCCATCATGGAGGTATATGCTGCCAATCAAACATTATTAAGAACTTCATCTCTTCCAGAACCCATCGTACTTGATGATTTAGAGGGAACAATTCAACTAGCTACTACTTTAGATGATCCGACTCTAAAAGATGAAAATCATGCTAAACATGACAGGCTGAGACTGGCCAATATTCAGTATAACAACAAAGACCAAGAGCCAGTAGAAAGTTTGGCGCTCCCACTTGTGGATTGAGAGTTAAACATAATGTCTTCTCTATATCATTAAACATGGAATGTCTGACATTTGGGAGAGTCATGATAAGGCGACGTTGCAAAAGGAGCAACGCCTGATTTTCGAGCACACTAGACTTATAGTTTGACTCTAATAGTTTGTTACCCAGAGATAAAGGCGATCATGATAGCGTTACCATATGGGTATGGTGACCCGTACTTTGAGCTATAAGCTTCCTCTTCAGATGTTTCGCTCCATAGATTTGATCTAGATACCCGCTTCATATAGTTATACTTGTCAAATTCTATTGATCTTTTATGAACCAAATTGTCTAACACTGGGTTCTGTCCTATTGGTACCGTGATGATGATTTGACCACCTGGCTTTACCAAGTTTTTCAAATTTTCGAGTGTCTTGGGAATCTTTGTATCGTCCCTAGGAGTCTCATCCCAACCAATGTGTTCCAAAGTGGAGATAGATATGATAAGATCAAATTTTTCATCCGTCCTATAGTCAAGGATATCTTCATTAATTACCCCCACAGCTGATTCATATTTATCAACTATGACATGGGGAAAAACTAAGTAATGAGATAATACGTTTCCAACCTCAAGGATACGCTTTCCACGATAATTGTTTATTATGCTCATAGCGATTGGAACTTCTACACTTCTTTCATTTGTGTAGGTTGCATTATATAATGCTGTGAAGTATCGATGTGTACGGCCTAAAAAAGTGAACGTCTCAGGAGTCTTTCGAATCTTCTTATAGTAAATGAAATGAGCAAAATGTAAAGCATCTGTCCTTAGGAGCCTTCCTACTCCCTCCTTTCTAACTACCTCTCTGGCATATGACAATAGATGCATAAATCTGATTGGCTTCGTCTGATCCAATTCAAAGTGTGTCTTTATTGTTTCCAACAGTAATTTGCTTACTCGACGGTACTAATATTTGTTGTAATAGTTGGTCGGGGTACTTCATATACTTGTATTATTCAGGGCGAGCTCATGGAAATGCATCCAATGAAAAAGTTGAAATGGTGCTTTGCTTTATTTGAATCATCTCTCAATGAAGTAACTATTTTTGGAGTATTACATGAATTCTATCATCATCTGCGGACATAGGAGGTCAGGGAGGTCAGAGAAAGGTGCTAATATGTATGCTAAAAGCTTCATTCAAGGTTATATGAGAGTAGTGGCACAGATCAATAAAAGGAAACTGGAGAGCTAGAGATTCGAAGCGCAAGCTGTATGTGCTCCAGACGTGGTGTGGCTAAGAAGCCATATACTTTTCTCCTCTGAGGAGGAGGATCTGCCAGCCTTTTTAAAATTATAGACTCGACACTAATCTGACTGCCACTCCCTACTTGTATAGTAAATACAAACGACATAATGCATTGCAGTGTTGGTCTTCTAACCGGAGCCCCTAATTTATCTTGGTCTTGTGGTTATTCATAATGCACTAAACTGAACATGTTTTTGAGATGTGATGCGGATTACTTCTTACCTTAAAATATTGAGAAAAAAAGGTAGGACCAGTAAGAATGATTGATGAAAACAGATGAAGCACGGTGATTTCTACATAACAAATGTCATGGTTCTGTTTCATATACTTCCTTATTCTGTTTCATCAATCCATTAACATATCCAGTTTCAAGCATTAACAATGAATATATGATATTGGCTATATGTGTCTGAACTATTGATTGAACAACTACATTATCTGAATCGACATTTGTCTCTGTAATATATCCTACATCTGTATCATTTCTACCAGATATTCTTAGCTTAAATGTTTCGTTAATTTCAATTTCGCTTTCTTGAGTTGCTGTGCAAAATATCAGTTCACTATTTGTCTTATCCATTTTAATATCCCTTGTAACTCCAACAAAGAACTCAGGGAAGAGCTTCTCTAATCGGGTATCCTTAAGTGCACGGTAAATTATATCAGGGGGCACGCGTAACGTAACAGTTTTAGAAATTGTAGACATCTATCTCTAACCGTTTATTTTTCAGAGAATATATTATGATATCTTTGAGCACAACTCCCTTCAGGGCATTCGCCGTCTACTGATGCACAGTAGCGAAGAGAAGGATCAAATAGACATCGCTCATCTGGCGCTTGTGTGTTATTGGTAGGAGGCTGCTGAGCATTGGGAAATAGTGTTGTTAATAGTTATCCCTATGGCAATGGCAATTGCTTGATAAATTCTGTTTATAGTATTTGTATTGGGTATGAAAGTAAAGAGTGATGCAACTATTAGTACCGCAGCAACTGACGTTTCACTAGGATCGACAATATGAACGCCTACTCCATCAAGAATGTTAAAGATAGTTCCATTGACCCATATCAGTCTTGTCGTTCCATTTTCAAGTAAGCATTGTCGTTCCTGGTATTCCTATATTAGAAGAGGTAATCGACTTCTGGGCTTGCACTTTTGTATTAATAGCTGACCGAGCTGTCAAAAGCACAAAGAGAAAACCAGCAGTTAGAAGAATAGCTTTGATTTCAGTGTTCTTTCATATCTTCTATTTCCCATTCTTGTCAATTTGTATTCCTAGACCTTTCGAAGACCACTTCTCAGTCTTCTCTAGTTGATCGAGCCCACTCATCTAACCTTTTTTCATAGCAGGTTTGACACAGAACATCACCGACATCGGCTCTCAAAATTACTATACTTCGGTCACTGCTTACGCCACACATACGACAGAAAATCTCCATTTCTTGTGCCACTATCTCCTATTCTCGCTAATTTGTATAAGGATTCCCAAGACCTTTTCCCCAAGATCATTCGTCGAG
>JBAUMZ010000118.1:0-6521 GCA_049578985.1 Nitrososphaeraceae archaeon | reverse complement strand
GTCTATAATCGCATTAGCAAAATTACAATCATCACATTGCAGAGCATCGTACGATTTAATTCCTATCATTATACAGCGCTGTAAATTGGCATTTGAAATGTTAGCACGTGAGACATCGAAAGGTTTGTGCGAGAGATCAGCACGCGAGAGCCTCGATTCTGAGAGTTTAGTATGATATCTAAAGCCATATCATATTTGCGTATTGCTTCTCAGGTCATTATTTGTCACTACTGTCACTCCTGTCATTACTACCGCTACCACTTCTTATATTTACACATGTTCTTTCACCGCCGCATGACATCATCTTGGTCGCAAAAGTATAAAGAAGAGGCCCCAGATGGAAGTAAATCCACAGATTCTTTCATCAGTGTGCCCATTCGTTCATCCTTCTCCAGTCTTGCTACCACTTCATTCAAATGTTGACGATCTCTAGTAAAGAGACTCTACCCAGACTCACCTAGCGATAGTGTGATAATCAGTGTTTGCACTAACGGGAGGTTTGAAAGAATACTAAGCTACCAAACAATTAATTAATGAACCATATTTCTCTTCCTGCATAGTCGACATTATCAAAATTAACAATATTCTTGTAGACTCCAACTTGGTTATCAACGAACATGAACTCATTATCTGTATCATTGGCAGATAAGATATGGAAGAAGATTGTGCCTTTAAGAATGAAGCCTCCGTCGTCACTTCTCTTACCAAGGTCATAAGCATTCCAGCCTATTGTGCTATTGCTACCGTGTGAGGTTATAATCCCCTCTCCAGTTCCTCTTATGACATCTGAGGATATCATATGTTCTACAAAGGTTCCTATGTTGCTAATATTACCAACATTATCTACTATCGCATTTTCAATGAAGGAAGTTTCTATTCTAGGGTCTTCCGAGGAGATGCCAATCACCTTCTCGCCGACAATAGTTCCATTCGTGGCACTATAAAATGGTTTATCTGATATTGAGATCCCATCATCTTGCTGACCTGATAAATTATAGTTGGTGGTTTGAGTCAAACCTAATATGGCCAGCAATATCATACTACCAAGGATCACTACGCTCTGATTTCCCATTGTAAAAAATCTGCAGACGAGGTTGTTATTAAGTATTTCAAGACCCTAACTTTGAGATGTATTATTGAACGCAGAATAGTCATCCTTTGCCCGCTTACGCGTTATCAACGGTCTAATTGGTGATCCCCTAGTGGAACCTTCTTAAAACGAGACTGATGACGAAGATATCGAAAGCCTGAATTAGATGGAATATAATATCCTAGCTGGCTATGCAATACAAAAGAGAGCAAAAAAGATCTTCGTGGATACAAGAAAATTCATGTTCAAACCTAGCGAGGAATTAGTGGGATCATGGAGGACCAAAAACATATCATCTCTGTATAATGAAGCAAGGGTTGAAAAGTTTGCATTTCTTTTCCCTCCAGGAGCTCCTATTCCGGCAACTAGTGGACAGAACATGCCTGAAGAAGATTTCCTTCTTCTTCATTGTTTTCAGAACAATTTATCTGAATTATAGACCTAAAACTACCATGGTATGATTTCTTTTGAATGAATTATAGACCATAGTTATGTGGAAATATCAAATGTGATCTTTGAACGACCTCTTAATCCATATACACGCCCAAGTTGAACCGAAGAGATCGAGGATGCAGTAATAAAAGGTTCACCAGCAAATATGCCTATTAGAACAAGCACTCCCTGTAAAAGGGTGACGGCTGGAGAAAGGGCAAATCCTCCTATAGTGCACCAATTCGTGGGTCCCTCAATACACTGCCACATTTTAGCCTTGCGCATCACATCTTCGAAACCAATAGAAGCAGAAAATATTCTACCGGTGATACGACTGAAGGCGCGATTAATTGGAAATTCAAAGACTGGAGAAGCCCCTGAAGCTCCTCTGGCTGAGAACCCTCCGCAGGGCCTCAGAAGTATGTATCCATGCGCGTTCAAATAGTCTGCCAGCTTGGGTACTTGTTCCCTTACCATAGATTGAATTATCTGGTCGGTAGATATCATAGAATAGCCCGAAACAAGGCCAACAATTTCGTCCATGGAGGGCTCCATACGTCTAAACTTATCAAAGAACTCAAGCCACGCTCCGTATTCTGGATCTGTTTGGGGCTTAAAACGAACATAGCGTGGATCCGTAGACGGAGCACAATATAAATAGTTGTTATCCTGTCCGACCAAGAAGTTATTCGAGTATTTTATCTGCTCCATTCCTGGCTGTAACGTTCCATCTGTTATCACCCTGCATTCCCAGTCTTCACGACAAACTGGATCCCATCTAAGGATATAACCATCGAAGTTGTTTCCCTTGAACTTGTAGAGTGTAGCCAGCCTGATCAAGGCTTTTCGCAAGATTTTCGTGGCATAGATATTTCCGAGATAAGATTCAACAGCAAGACTTGTGAGAAGCCAACCACCAAGCATCAACGGGTTATCATCGATTACGTCTTGAATTCTCCATCTTTCTATATTCTGTTCTTTTTCGTTTTTAGCTACGAATTCCTCTGGCCTCATCCTTGTAAGTAAATCGCATACGCTGAACAGGTGATTTTTTCGAAAGTATCTATTTAACGCAAAATGACGCGAACACATTGGCATTCATGTCTCTTTGACAGGCATGCTAGCGACAATTGCAGGACAGACCTAGCTCTATCTGGGATTTTATAAAGGCCAAAGTGTATCTGTCCTAGACTCATTAACGCCCAAAGATCTCGCGTCTGCTCCTAATTGCCATTAGGACATATGAGGCAGCAACGGGAATGAGAAGCAGAAATGTAACAAATAGTCTCGGCTCATCCAGCTGACCTGACGACAGAGTTATTTGTATATGACGTATTAGAATTACCGTGACAGGAACAATAAGCGCGAAGTAAGCTGCTAGGTAGAGTCTTTTCGTGAGGTTAGAAAGATTGTGTTCCTGACCAATGTACAAACCCAAGATTACGAAAGCCAGCCCCATCATAAAAACAATGACAGTCAGGAATGTATGGACAATCCCTCCCTCTTTTTGCTCCTGCAACAGTTTAATTATCGTGCTAAGCTGATTTTCTGTTTGATTATCCATATCGGTTGAGGAGCCTTGTCTTGCCGCCTGCTCCTGCGCCCAACTCGTGTAACCCAAGTCCACCGAACCCATTAATAGGAGCAGGAGTGTGAGAACCGGTCCTTGCTCCCGCAGACTATTCTTGCAGGCCAAGGTTTATTCAGCCGAACGTCCTATGTTTATAGGAACTGAATCATAATGGTGATAATTCCGAATAGACACTAATGTCAATAATATTGCAAACATTCGGCTTTCCATTTGGATAATCCTACTTAGGTTATTTCTATTTGGCTTATCTAAGTTAAGTGAAAAAAGACTCCGAGAAAAATCTTATTTTGCTGTAATATAAGAGTATATTGCCATTTATAGCTAGTAATTGACTCCCTGCCTGAGCTTCAATCCTAGGCTATGTAACTAGAGATATGAGTAGTACAATCCAATTCCGATAAACTAAATCATGCCAAATTTAGTTTCGTTCGTACCCACTCCACCTGACTTCTCGGCTAGGAGTTTTGAGGATTATTGTGGCTATAAGAATAGATCCTTGAATTCTTGTTGGCTCCCACTAGACCAAGATTAGATTCGAAAGCAAGATTGAATTCACTAGTGATATCACCCACGACCCCAGACCCTCTTGACATTAATCGTGTAATACCATTTAATTGGTCTATTATTGCTAATTCTTTTGGGTCTCTGCCGAATTTGGCACACATAAATCCGCGGCTCGAAGGATTGAATATCTACTTTCTATTCTAATAACAAAGAAATGGACACATTCCGATACTGCAAGAAAATACTAGTGATATGTTATTATCTTCAAGTTCAGGACTTTGTTACTCTCTAACTAGTAACCTTTCTTGGCTAATCAACAAACAGAACCTGGGATTATAGGAGTTCCCTCCTACCCCTTAATGATTATAGAATATGTCTATATACTGTTGTGTAGAAACTATCACATACTTATTCTTTAGAGATTAGTATGAATAAGACCATATTTGTGGGAATGGTCATTGGTGTACTAGCAATATATTTAGTAGCCCCTACAGTTGCTAATGCTTGTCAGCCTTGCTGCCCAACAGCATTCCTTGACAGAGCAAATAACAACTTAGATAGACATATAGAAGCAGGCGGTATTCATGGTGACGCAGCACAGAAGATTAAGGATAGGCTGAATGATGGCGGTGGGTGTAGCGGCGGATAGTTAAAACAATTCAATGTGTTGTGGGTTGCCTGCTTGCAAACAGCCGCTATACCTTTTGGAGCTGTAACTTTCTGGCTACGAATAATCCCCAAGTGTTGCATTAATAAATGTAGAATCGGACCAAAGGTTACTTGTTTAAATACCGAACTTGTATGAATAATTGAAATGGTAAATTATTGCATCGCCAATCAGCATCTCTGTGATTAACCACATAGTCTGCACCAATCTCTAAGCATTTATCCATTTTCCCCTTACTTCCTGCAGTAGCAATTACGTCACAATTGTATAACTTTGCAATCTAATTGCCGACCAACTCCAACTCCGCTTGTGCCGCCCATGATTATGTCCAGGTGTAATTTTTGCTCTACCGTCCTTCGGGAGGTGTATTTGGTATCGTGTTTGTAATCCACGAAACACGAACCTTATCTCTTTTAGTTGGATGACAAATTCGTGATATCATAATACTACAGTGATCATTTTTATAATTGACGTTATTTTTTTTATAATTGACGTTTTTCTTAGATCGCCCTCTACGCTTCAAAGATTATACATAAGGCATGCAAAAGGAGTAAAAAGAAGTCTAGTCCATGGTTCTATGGGCTCAGAGGGAGTCGGATGAAAATTCAATCGAGTCTATTGCCAATCCTCTTGCTTAACTTATGCTATCTTCTCTTTCATATCTACAATTGTTTCATTATTGGGCCTCTAACAAATGAGTGTAGAGAAATTGGTTTATTATCCTCCGTACAGTCTAGTGTCTATATTATTGGTTTCATCAGACTCGTCTATAACGTCAGTATTATCCACGAATGCTCTTGCCTCACAATCAGGATTGAAACAGTTGTTACCAGGTCCAACTTGCACTGTTACAGTTTCTGTTGCTTCACCGAGAATTGATGGCAAGATGGCCGTAGTGGACAGGCCATTATCAGTCTGAACTTGAGTCTGAAAAGGTCAATTAGCATCCACGTCTGCAAGATTTGTAACTTCCATCTCTATATAAAAGACACACGATCCTTGCCCAGTAGGACAGGATCCTCTGATCCTATCGGGTAATCTAATAGATAGGTCTGATAATTCGCCTATTTTTCTAGTAGTTGGTTTAATATTTTCAACCTCAATTGAATCATTTGTGGTATACACTGCTGAAACATCAAGCTTAACATCAGACTTGAGGACAACAAAGCCATCTCCTGTAGATGATGTCACGTTATCAAATAGACCAAGTACGTCATTACAATCAATAGATAGCGCCTAATCCGGGCCCAAACTGTCTTGTACGAATTGTGATATGTTTCCCCGCGGTTCATCCTCACTTTGAGCAATTACAGCCTTTTTCGCAAAGGTCACATTAGAGGAGTGAGAATTATGAACATTCACAACTGTCCGGTAGTCCTGTGGTATAACTGCTCCATCTGCTTGTCCAACTTCTGGCACACAGACAAATTTCACTGAGTACGTAAAATTCCTGTTATTATATATTTCATTGAGATGCTGTTCCCAGAATGATTCGATGACTTGAGCTTCTTCTGCTGTCAATTCTGGTTCTTCCTGTTCTAGATCCCCTTGTGCATTATTACGAAGATTATAAGCCAAATTACTCCAATCGTCATGACCAACAAGATCAATTGGCTGAATATTGCCAAGACTTCTTGGAGTGTCGCTGTATCTTCCCTGTATGTCATCACCAATTGGCGGCCCAGTTGCTGGGGTGCCACATGTTCTATCAGCCCCATCGTGAATGATATCAGCACCCAATGTATCATAAAAGAAAACTACATCATCGCCTGCCGGTGTGCTATCGAGAATACCGTTACCCATAGCGAGATAGAGTACGATTCAACTTAACACACCCGATTTTTTTTAACTATCCTCATTAGATATACATAATTAGTTACCAATTGAGTCTTATACCCTTGATGATGAAAGAAAAGTGACGGTTACTTTCAGAAGGAATAACGATGTTGAAACTAAAGTAGTGGAAACTTTTGAAGTTGAATGTACTAATCCCCTTGAAATTCAACGTGATGGGAATATTCAAAATGCAAAGTGCGACTGCGTTATGACAATAAGCCCAGAAGAAAGAGAAAGTAGATTGCGTAAGATGAGGAAGGATGGTAAAGATACCTTGTTGGAACTTTATTCTGCAGTGTTTGTTCAGTTTATGGATGAGGCTGATGCTCTCTTTTCTTGGGGTGACCATGCATCAGCAGCAGACTTCTTAATGAAAGCCACCCTTTATAATAAAATACTGA
>JBAUMZ010000117.1:0-13981 GCA_049578985.1 Nitrososphaeraceae archaeon | reverse complement strand
GTACAGACTTTACTGTGGGAAAGTCCTTTTTAATGCCAAGGTAACCAAGATCAACTACATTTTCAACTTGTGATGGAGTTATAGGATGATTGTGTTTGTAAACATCGTAATCATGTTTTCTTCCACCTTTATGAGCTGTCTTGTGCAGTATCATGCCTTCACTATTTACGATCAGTTGTGTCTTGACAGTATGCTTCTTCTTTCTACCTGAATAGTGACTCTTCCTTCTCCTCTTGTTCTTTGGTCTTGGAATCTCCTGTTCTGTAGAATCTATAAAGGTTTTCAAACCTGGAAAGTACTCTTCTACTTCTGCAATGGTTTGTAGCCTTCTTCTCGTTGTTATTCTTGTACGTTTGTACAATTTCTTTGGCGACGGAACACACTGCATTACTAATGGTTCTAGAATGCATAAATCTCTACAAACATTGCTCTGGTCAAGGTCGAATTGAAATCCCGATAATGCATATGTAATGTACAATCGATAATAGCACATTATTTTCGAGTTCCTTCTCGAATAGTTGATTTCTCTCAGTTAATGATAAAGTACCACGGACTTATATAGTTCCCGTTCTTCATAAAATAGCAATTACTTTATCCTTTCTTCATAATTGCAATATGGTCATTTTCTTAATCTTCCAGGTTGGCTCATACCACTCGATCAAATACTGCTCACTCAAATAGACTAAAGTTCTTCATCATTTGGTAAATGAATAAGCACTTTTTCCTTGATCTTCTGGATTTTGTATAAAGGAATAAAAAGATCGGCTACGAAAGGCGGCTATAAACCTTATTTCTACGTAGGTATCTTATTATATTGAATTAATGTAGGTGTCCAAAAATAAGTTTGCTCGCTAGTAAGTGTATGAACCTCATGCTATATAAGGCGATATCAAAGCAGTATAATGATTATGAAATTCTTACATATGTAAGTCGCATGATCCCGCGGAATGTGGTATCACGAGTTAAAAGGAACAACTATCAAGAAGATCAATCTTTTAGAGTTATACTTCAGTGGTTTAAGAACGACTTTATGAAATGGATGCCGAAGAATTTGCAATGCAACGTATGCAATGTACAAATGAAGCTTCAACTTTTACCAGGTAATTCATGGAAAGTAAGAGCTACCGAGATTTACGAATGTATCAAATGCGGTTCAAAATTTGTTTTTCCTCGATACGGTGAAATTAAAAAGATTGCAGATACGCGGATAGGAAGATGTAGTGAATGGTCGATGCTTTTTGGGGCTATCTTAAATTCGTTGTCGTTTCCGACTAGAATTGTACATGACTATCTAGATCATTGCTGGAATGAGACGTACATTAGATCAGAATGGATACACATCGATTCAACTTTAGAATACCCAATTTCTTTCAACCATCCTCATTATTATGAGCAGAATTGGAGCAAAGAATATGAACACGTCATAGCATTTTCTTCCAACAGCATAGACGATGTTACCAGATTCTATACCGAGAAATGGGACACTGAAGTTTTGATAAGAAGAATGAAAAACAAGACTGATAGAAAGATTAGCATGCTCTCTAAAGAATATCTTAAATTATGATTATCAGTTTGTGAATAGTAATTGGCATTGACTTCGCTGGACCGTTTTGAATAAATAATGATACCTAGCTTTGAATTGTTCTAAAGAATCAATCATTGGATCCTGAGCTAATGAATTTATTCTAAATGAAGTGGCCGTCAGGACTTCGTTGGCTACTTCTCTAGCCAGTAATCAAACTAGGGTTAAGAAAGTCCTAAGATCTTTCTTGGATTATCGCTCATCTTAAATATTCAAGATACCAAAAAACATTTGGTAGTACCAACATAAAAACTAAAACAGAAAGGAGTAGAATTGTGAGTAATCTGATATGCTCTACTCTATCTTAATTTCCTTCCCTTTATGTTTCGCTTTATCTTTCTTGTTAAATGTTATTTCAAGGATGCCATTGTTATATTTTGATTTTGCCGTTGCAAGATCAGCCTCTTCAGGTAGTTCTATCCTTTCATGATATCTACGTGCTTTACCTTCAGCATCTGTGGTTGTCACTTCCAATGTGCTGTCGTATGCATTTATCTTGATATTCTCTTTATTTACTCCTGGCATTTCTATCACTACTTTTATTTCTTTATCTGTGGTAGAAATATCTACTAAAGGTTCTCTTTCGGAAGATATTAATGGCCTAGTTCTAAATCCGCCCCGTCCCTCTCGGAATGGCGATTTGACATTTCCGAACTCTCTTACTTTAGGTCTACCGTCTGGCCCAACTGTCATGGAATACCCATATACAAATGGACCATATTCTCGCACTTTTGCTCCTTCTGGCGTTTCATATTCCCTAACTAAATCTTTAGGAGCGCTTGATTCAAATTGCTTAAATCCTTCTTCGAACTCCCTTTCCATACGACTCCGCATTTCATCAAAGCTCTTAAATACATCATCAAAACCCGATCTGCCCTGGAAATATTTCTTAAACCAATCAGAAGGCTCTATGTCCCAGAAACTCATTATCTAACATATCACCAGATTATATTTGTACTATGCAATAATTTAAATGTTACTCACTTAGCTTGAGTAACGGCTACTCTAATCAGCTAGATAAATATCTAATATGCGCAATAGACAAATAATTTAGAAAAAAATATATATAATAAACACCGTGAGTTAGTAACGGAGGAGATATATAAGAATATGTCTTCACTACAAGGACAACAACCACAAGTACCCGTTTTATTGTTAAAAAAAGGTGCAAATGAAACAAAGAAAAAAGATGCGCAAAAAAGTAATATTACAGCTGCCAAGATAATAACACAGATTCTGAAATCTAGTTATCATTCGGGGAATGACATTGGAAAGGCGTCTTAAATAATGCAAAGGTATGAATACAAATGAAAGTGAAATAGTATAGTGGCAAGAGAAAGGAGGAAGAATATATCAAATCTAGCAGATACTGAGGTACTTTTAGATGTTCTTGGCAATGAAACGAGAAGAAAGATTTTGAACTTGATTTCACATGAACCTATGTATTTTAACCAGCTAGCTAGGGAGATGCAAACAGGTCAACAGGCAATCTTGCGTCATGTGAAGATTTTAGAAGATACCGGTTTGATTAAATCTTATGCAATGAGAAGCGAACTAGCTGCCCCAGACAGAAAATATTATAGAGTCAATTCCTCTTTCACTCTAAGCATTTCAATTTCTAATGATAATTTCACGGTGAGAAATGAAGATATTGAGGAATTGAGATATAAAGAGGCAGACGCTCTTTACAAGAAATTTGATGAACTTGATTCTATTACTCTAAATAAACCTGAAGATAAAGATAAGAATATAAAATATATACAGAGAAAGTCGACTATATTACTAGGTCAAATACTTTCAAAGTTACAAAAAAACTTAGAAGACACAGAAGGACAAATTTTACATCTAGAGTCTCGTCTTAATGACCTGCGAGCATTAAAACAAGCGATAATTAAAAAGATACATGATATAGAGAAAGAAAATTTTGATGATTTAGAACGTAGGCTTATTTGCTCTATAATGGAGGGGCCTATGTGTAGAAAAGAAGAGCAACTAACAATTTCAGAGCTTGCTGAAATATTGGACAAGAATGAAAAAACAATTAAAAATGCACTATCTAGAATTACTGATAAACTAGAAACTGGGAGTGGTGTTTATGAATTGTTCAAGAGTATAAGCTAATAATTATCCAGCAATTAATTATCTGAAAGACGATTCTAAGAAAGGTATCGCTAAATGGAAACAAGCTACTATTACTATGTTTACATTGAAATGGAATACTAGAAATTGTACTGACAGCAAGAATTCATCACTTCTAAAGAGTATAGACTTACATTCCAGCAAAGCTGATGTATATAATGAACTAAATATTGCATGATTTGGTATAAAACAATTGCAGGTTCAAACTAAATAGTTATCGGGTTGCCCTTCATAAATTCTTAAGTGATAACGGCAGTATACATTCAGGAATTTCTTCTCAGCGAATTACTTAAGGATTTAACATTATAATGATTTCATAGTTAGGAAAGCTCATTTAAACGACAATCTTTGTACAAGTCTTATTCTTTTTCATATTCAATCAGACAATTACAAACTGATCCGGATGATACATAATGATAACAATAAAAAATAGTTCTTTACCTATGCAGAGTCGATACCGCAACAACAAGCACTATCATGATTACGGAAGTGCACGTAGTCTAGGTCTCTGGTGTTTCAGTCTTTCAGGTATACGTTGGAGAGGAAGAAGACATCATAACACCTGCAACTATATCTGGACGAGTCTATTTTGTTTAAGGTAGAGAATCGTAGGACGCATACCAAATATTAAATACTAATCTTGGGTAATTATATCTTAATCGTGACGATCATGAAAACAGAACTACTCAAACCCACAAACTTCAATCTTATGGTAAGTCGGATTGGAGACGTACTCGTGAAGGCCATAGACAAACCACTAGGGTATGCTATAAATTGGGGCAGAGTGTGGTCCTTGTGGCCAGTTCATCTGGAGACTGCCTGTTGTAGTGTAGAATTCGGAGCCGCCTCAGGTCCAAGATATGATGTTGAAAGATTTGGTATTATTGAAGCCTTTGGTTCGCTTAGACAATGTGATTTGATTGTAGTTCAAGGGACTGTGACAAGAAAGATGGCACCCCGATTACGAATGGTGTATGATCAGATGCCTGAGCCTAAATATGTTATAGCTATGGGTGCTTGTGCAATCACAGGTGGCTTGTACATAGATTCTTACAATGTACTTCCTGGTGTAGATGGAATTATCCCAGTTGATGTATACGTTCCTGGCTGTCCTCCTCGTCCTGAAACATTGATACAAGGCACTATGTTATTGCAGGAAAAGATCAAAAGGTCGAAGATTAAGTAGACGGCTTGAATAGTTGTACTATAAGAAGAAAAGATAACTCCCGAACCAACTGGATATTATATTATTGTCGGAGATCTACCTCACAGTGGGTTATGAAGGCGCACAGGGGGGAATATCGTAAAGCCCAAAGACTTCCTTCGCCTGATTGAGATATCTCTAGTTTTGGCGCCCCACTCACGCTGACATCTAAAACCCTCTTACCGGTGACCTTTCCTTTCCCACCCGAAATTTATCCCCCCCTTTTCGTTATTTTTGAAGTTACGAAATATTTAAAGCAGCATTGTAATCTTGGGATTCTGCTGTCTTCAATCCATACATGAACCTAGTCATTGGGTCTATGTTATATTTTTCCCAATTTTGCACTCATATTATAGGTCTGGACCCAATCTAATCTAATCTAGCTGTGGAACATATTTTTTAGATTTAATGCACTCATAAGAGTACGCGATCGAAAGAATGTTCTCTTCCTGGAATGAAGGCCCAATTATCTGGGCCCCTACTGGTAGGTTGTCCTTCTTGGTCAATCCTATGGGAATACTGATCGATGGAAGGCCGGTACTATTGAATAAAATTGTATTCCGCAATAAGGACTGACGAGTTTCTAATACGAAATCCTTGCACACCATAACCGTCTCCTCATCGAATTGAGGGGCAGGAATAATGGTTGTAGGCACTATAAAGGCATCCAGGTCTTGAGCAGCAAAGATTGCTGCGAGATCGTTTTTTATTTCTCTTACTATTCTAATTGAAAGAAGGTAGTCTACTGCGGGTATCTTCATTCCTTCCACTAACATCTGTCTTACCTCATGGCTATACTCGCTTGCTCTAGTGCTCTTAAGCCACTTACGATGCACATTCGCAGCTTCCGGAAGTCTAATATTTCGCCAAGAATCATAAAATCTGCTACTATGACTTAATTTCAAATCGAGAAAGACTTTAGCTCCTGCAGAATGCAAGAATTCAGTAAATTCATGAAACAGATCTGCGATCTCTGGATGCAAATGTTCACAGAAATACTCTTTTAATACTCCAATACGCTTTCCCTTAAGACTTGGCTCTCCCATGTCTTTTGTAAATGGCTGGATGTCGTTATTATTATTATTATTATACACCGTAGCGTCATCACACAGATCCCGTCCACCGATGCATTCCAGAACGGCTGCTGCATCCCAAACACTTCTCGTAACGCAACCCACATGATCTAGGGTAGAGGATAAAGGAAAAATATTATATCTACTTATTTTGCCGTAAGTAGGTTTTAGTCCAACAACACCACATAGTGATGCGGGGACCCTAACAGAACCTCCAGTATCCGTTCCCAATGAAAAGTAAACCATCCCCGTGGCGACAGCGACAGCAGAGCCTCCACTAGAACCACCAGATAGCCTTGATGTATCCCACGGATTTTTAGAAGATCCGTAGAACGGATTTATGCCAGTTATACCGGAAGCAAATTCGTTCATATTATTCGTGCCTACCAAGATTGCTCCTGCATCCATCATTCTTTTGACAACTGTAGCGCTTGACTTGGGAATATAATCAGCTAGTATTTTAGATCCTGAAGTACAGCGAATCCCCTTTGCGTAGATAATATCCTTAATCGAATAAGGAATACCATGCAAGGGACCACGATACTTTCCATTTTTGATTTCTTTTTCAGCAACGAGTGCCTTTTTGATTAGCTTTTCTTTTTCAACAACTGTGATAAAGGCGTTTAGTCTAGGATTCAAACTGTTGATTTTATCAACGGATAATTCAACTAAATCCGTAGGAGATAAATCCCCCCTCCTTATGCTCTCCGACGCCTCTCTGAGAGAAAGTAGTACTGTCGATCTAGAATTTTCCTTGACCACACATATGTTCTTTATTCGATGCCTATAAACCATAGGGCAATTGCAGCAGCTGTGTGTACATATATTTGAATCGAACTATAATAGAATTGAAAGTTTTTTAACAATGTCAAAATCTGTACTGCTGAGGCAATTTAATTGAAAGACATATTGATATGCTTGTTTTGTGAAAAAGCTTCCAGGTGTTTAAATCGAGCTATAGAGAGGATTGAAAGCCCTCTCTCTATTCGTGGTATCGTTCTATAATATATATAGTAGAATGTTTAGACTCCTGACAGGGAGTCGACATATGCCTAGAAACCTCGGCTCTCAGGAAGTAGTTGTTTTCTTTTTTCCTTTCTTTGTTTAGCTGTAAGAAGTCGTTTAACTCTAAAAACTCAAAAAAGGTCACAGGTAGTAATTGAAGATGATCCGCCGTCAGTTGGTTGTGGATTTTTTATGATCTTAATGTGAAGAACTAACTCCACCGAATCGTAGCGAGTTGGGGACCTATTGCATCTTTTCTACCAAACGGACCTACAAAATACTAGAGTAAAAGTAATATTCAGTAGCAGGTTCGATTAAATCTATGTTCATTATGATCTCGAAAACTCTTATTCTAATGCTTTCCTTATCCTTCGGGGTCGGACTCTTAGGTAACATTGCAGTGGGACAACAACAAGCTGCAAATAATACAAGCAGTATTCCATTATCAGCAAATGATACATTACAAAATGAGATCCTAAACAGTTTGCAGATATTGGTACAACAAAATGAGAAACTGATACAACAAAACGATGATTCTTCCGAGAGTGCAGTAGCTCCGTAATCAGTTCTTATATTGGAATGCTGGCCTTTCTGACTGGTTTGTCGCTAGTAGTCTTTGGGCTTCAGATGTCACGCGGAGAGAAGATAACATCAATATCGAGAATGTACTACAGGATTCTAATTCTAGTACTAATTTTGCCTGTCATAGGCCTCATTATCTTTGCGCACATCAACCAAGCAGATCCAGACTATCTTGGAGTGGCCACCCTTCTCCTAATTCCTGCTGTTACTGTACTTGTTCTCTCGCAGTACCAGAAATTACTCGACAAGCTATGACTCTTTCCAGCAATCCAACAATTCAAAAAGTAGACTGTGTAAATAGTAACGACTGACTGTATTCAAAGAAATTGTGAAACAACATCAGTATCTGTTTGAAACTCTTTGGAACAAAGCTATTTTAGCCCAGTAAAAAATAAATGAAATTGAAAGAGGTGAGTTGCCTGAGACAATTGAAATTATCTGTAATCTGACATTCAACAATTAACTGAAATCTGCTGAAATTGAAATTCTTGTAATTTTATGTACAATCAATGGAATTAAGAGACAATCAGAAGTTAACAATCAGAAGTTAACACCTATGTATCAGGAAGTTAAGAAAATAGCCAGAGATCTAGAGAAACAAAGTACTAACATACAGATTCGAGACCATCGATACGGTCATCTATTACCGTCCTCCTAGTAGAGATAGAAAATTCTCTCTAGCCACAGAGCTGAAAAATGACACGAAGCGAGATCCGGCAGAAGCTATCGGTACTGTATCTTATTCAACTAGCAAATCCACTGTTTTATCTTATGTTTCAATGTTTGAAAGCTTCATGGAACTTAGTGAATTGAACAAGAAATCGCAACCAAAGCTGCATGATACAACCGATGAACTTGAAGCTATGAAACGATGCCTGCATGAAGTACTTGAAGAAGTGGATAAGTTCAAAGCCAAGAAATGAAGGATGGACTTGTCTATGGTATGCATACACGAGTAATATTATACACTATCAAGAGGTGAACTAATGGCAAAAAAGTGAAAAGTATTTTGCCACTAAACGAGCTACATATAATCAATTAGTATGCATTCTTTGGGTAAGTTGATACATACTGCCCAGTGACACTGACATTCGTAACTTCTAGCTAATTTTGATTCATTAAGAATTTCGCCATTGCATAAGCCATGTTTATTTTGAACACATTTCTCAGATTTATATCCAATCACCCATAACTCTGCATTTATTCTAGATAGTTAAACTCTGCTTCTATTGCCAGAATAATTGTTAGAATAACCATTATTTCTGTAGCCGTTACTGTAGCCAGTATTATTATATCTTCTATTTCTTTTATAATTGCTAACACCATATTTTTGGCGATAATCCCTATGCACGTACTGTTGAATTATAGGGATATCAATCCCCATCTCTTCATTTAGTTTATGAATAGGTTTTTCTGTCGTCTTGAGGATTTTTCCAAAGTCATCAATTCTGTCCTGAGAAACCAATGAAATAGCTTTGCCAACTCCGCCCGCTCGTGCAGTTCTTCCTATCCGATGGAAATAGATTAGAGGGTCTGCAGGTATGTCATAGTTTATCACATGACCTACAGCGGGCACATCGATTCCTCTTGCAGCAATGTCAGTGGCTACAAGGATGTCTTCGAATCCTTTTCTGAATTTGTACATTGCGCTATCTCTTTGCCCTTGGGATAAATCGCCGTGCATAGTAATTGCCTTGAATCCCTCCTGCTTTAATTCAGAAGCAAGTCTATGTGTTCTTTGCTTTGTAGCGGCAAACACTATAGTCTGTCTTTCATTCTTATTTCTGATAAAATTGCAAAGATGCTTGAATTTTTCTTTTTCGTGAACGACTAGGTAAGATTGGTCTATGGTATCAAGACTCAATTCTTTTTCATTGAGTCTTATTTCGTTTGGATCATCCATATATTCTTGTGCAAGTCTCAAAACCTCTCTGGGCATAGTAGCTGAAAACAAACATGTCTGCCTGTCCTCTCTCATATATGATAAAATATACTTGATATCATCTACAAAACCCATGTCAAGCATTCTATCTGCTTCGTCAAGTACCGCAAACTTCACATTCCCGAGACTAATTGAACCACGTTTGATATGGTCTATCAGTCTGCCCGGTGTTGCTACCACTATCTGAACACCTTTCCTTAGCTGATTATATTGTATACCAATACTTTGGCCCCCGTAAATGGATACAACTCTGATGCCTGTATATCTTGCGAACTTTTCAAATTCAGCAGTAACCTGTACTGCTAGTTCCCTTGTTGGAGCGAGTATCACTGCTTGCACTGGACCTTTGCGCTTTATTTTGGTTAATATTGGCAGCACAAAAGCTGCCGTCTTTCCAGTACCTGTATGCGCCTGTCCTATAACATCTATACCTCTTAAAATAAATGGTATTGCTTCCTGTTGGATAGGAAAAGGAGCTTCAAATCCATTTTCTCGAAGTGCTTTAATAATTTCAGCACTCAGTCCTAACTCTTCAAATTTTGTTGTCATTTTTCTTATTTTTCACTTTTTCATATACAAAAGGGACGGAAAATACGTGAAGTAATTTTATCTACTTGTCGAATTGCCGTAAATCTTTTGCTTCATTTGATACGGGAATTACAAAGATATAATCTTTCTTATGTTATTGTTGAGAGGACTGCGGATATTCAAATCCAGTTGGCGAAACGACAAATTGATCGCTGATTATTTGTATCATGACAGGTTTAGCGTTTGCTATCTTGTGTTATCTTCTTGATATCATGTGATATTCTAAGTTAGCTCTCAGAGTTTGGGTCTTACACCCTATTAACGATTTCAATATTGCGAAAAGAAAAGGTATCTTATTTTCCTGATACAATTACCTCTGAAGGTTAAGGCCTGCTAGCTAACTCATTGAAACGAATTCGCACGCAAAAAAGACGCGTTTTTTTGGGGCTTCAGCATTAGATTTACCCTCTATATTCTTCTAGATGATTGCTCTATAAAAGTAGCAAGTAGATGGTCTGAAAGAGGTCAGTAGATATTCTCGATGTGTTAGGGGATTGGATAATGAACAATGGGGGTGATCCATGTTACAATGGGGGTGATCCACCTCCTCAATTTCATGGAATGTACTTAGTATTTTGTGTGTAATTGCAGTCATTGTTATGTATACCGAAACAATGATCTCCATTGCGATTCCAGATATTATAAAAGAATTTGATATCTCTTACAATACATCATCTTGGATATTTACCATTTATCTAATAGCAGGCGGTATAATGACACCAATTAGTGGCAAATTATCAGATTTATATGGAAGAAAAAGAATCTTGACCTTACTTGTTGCATCATATACATTGAGTAATAATGGGGGGATTTTCCACCGATATTAATCTTCTACTTGTTGCGAGAACATTTCAAGGAATTGGAGTATCTTTCTTTCCTGTAGTTTATAGTATAATAAAAGAGATATTTCCTGCAAAAAGGATGGCGATAGCTCAAAGTATATTTACTTCTATGTTTGCTTTTGGCTCGGTCATGGGTATCTTACTTGGAGGTTTTATCATCCAATATTACGGATGGAACATGACTTTTTATTTATTGATATCTGTTTCGATTACTAGCCTTGTTTTAGTTGGACGTTTAAGTAAAAAGATAGAAAGAGGTTATAATGATATAGTAAGAGAACTCGAGCTATTATTATAACTCGTACTTAGGCAATAAATAAATCAAATAGGTAAGAGTAGAGGGGTAAATCAAATAGGTAAGAGTAGAGGGGATAGGTAAGATAGAAAACCTCACGGGCCTAATAGAGGGCAATTTCTTTATACTTATCCAAAATATGACAAAGTTTTTATCGACATCCTCTGTATCATAAGCAATCAAGAACCTGTTATGATTAATCAGGGCAGAGGCAATAGAAACCCATACCATGAGGCCATTGATACTGGACGGTTAGAATCAGATCATATAGGAAAAGAATCTTCTACAAGGAAAGAGGATACCTTGGTATTTTACGGAGTTGATGCTGTCATAGATTTAGTTATATGGTTCTTGAATCAAACACACAAATTAGTATATGCTTGCGTCGACCAAACCAGACCTATAATATCACTTGATATCCCAGTATTAAGAAAAGCTTTTGAGGATGCAAAAAGGAGAGGTGTCAAATTAATGTACGTTACTGAAATTACCAAAGAGAATCTGTCTTACTGTAAACAGTTAATGGAAACGACCCATGAGCTCCGACATCTGGAAGGAATCAAAGGGAATTTTTATATCAGTGAAACTGGATATCTAGCTCCTGCCGCTTATCATGAAAAGGGAATGCCTGCATCCCAAATTATCTATAGCAATGTTAACGAAATAATTGAACACCAAAAATATGTTTTTGAAAGCTTCTGGCACAGGGCCATTCCTGCCGAACAAAGAATTAATGAGATTGAAGCAGGAATAGATTCAGGAAATACAGAGGTAGTTTACAATCCTCAGAGTATATACGAACTGTTTTTCAAGATGGTAAAGTTTGCCAAACATGAGATTTTATTAATAATTCCTACAATCAACGCCTTTCTTCGTGAAGAAAGGATAGGAATGATAAAACTATTAAAGCAGGTATGTACGGAACACGAAATTGTTGTCAAAATTCTAACCCCAACAAATTATATTGTTGAAGATATAATACGTAAAACAGGGCTAGATGAAACATTAACTACAACAATTAAAGAACAAGAAAAGGATCAAAAGAAAGGTATTGCCATATACAGAATGAACTCAACTTATGAGGAAATAACAGTTAATACAGTTACTATACTGGTAGTTGACAAAAAAGAGTCCCTGGCAATAGAGAAAAAGAATGATTTAGACCAAGATTTTATACAAGCGATAGGATTGGCCACCTATTCAACAAGTGGACCTACCGTTATGTCTTATGTTTCGATTTTTGAGGGTTTGTGGAAACAAACAGAACTTTATGAACAACTGATACTTCATGATAAAATGCAAAAGGAATTCATTAATATAGCAGCCCATGAGTTGCGTACCCCTATCCAACCTATTCTTGGATTGAGTGATGTCCTTAAGTCTAAGATAAAAGACAATGAACAACTTGTGCTGGTAGATGTCATATCGAGAAATGCAAAAAGACTACAGCTGCTTACCGAAGATATTCTTGATGTTAGCAAAATTGAAAGCCAGTCTTTGAAGCTAAGGAATGAGACTTTCAATGTACATGGGATTGTGAGGAATGTAATTGCAGAATATTCAGAATACGGAGGGCAAGCTACAAGCAAACCTGGTGTAAGTATAACATCTACACCTAACGATGGTGGTAATGTCATTGTGAGAGGGGATAGAGAAAGACTTTACCAGGTTATCTCCAACTTTGTAAGCAATGCAATCCGGTTTACACAACAAGGTAATATAGACATATCAATAGACGTAGCACAAAATAACAAGGAGGAGGTTGTGCTATCTGTAAAGGACACAGGTTCTGGTATAGACCCTGAAATTATGCCAAGGTTGTTTACTAAATTTGCCAGCAGGTCAGGAACAGGACTTGGGCTTTACATTTCTAAAAATATTGTTGAAACTCATGGTGGTAAGATTTGGGCACAGAATAATCCTCATGGAATGGGAGCCACATTTTCATTCAGTCTACCTATTTTCAGCTCAAAGACCGATCTAAACCAATCCGCATGAGTTATGTATGTAGACTTCCACTTAAATAGAATTACAACCAAAGATCAAGCGATCCTATGAAGGTAGGTCTTGCGTTACCTCATGTTGGTCCTCAGGCTACAAAAGATAATATAAGCAGAATAGCAGTAGGTGCTGAAGATGAAGGTCTTGATTTGCTATGGGTTGCAGAAAGACTTCTCTGGCCAGTTACTCCACAGACGCCATATCCAGCGACAGAAGATGGTAGCCAACATTCTACCAGAAAGTATTCGATCCATTGGAAACACTCACCTTTGTAGCCGGTAAGACAGAAAGGATAGTACTAGGTACTCCAGTGATCGATATGTTGTTCCATAACCCCATAGTATTGTCAAAAAGGCTTGCTACACTGGATATATTTTCAGAAGGGCGATCCATATGTGGAGTTGGTATCGGGTGGTCTAAGGATGAGTATCAGGCATCAAATACGCCGTTTTCAGACAGAGGGAAAAGAGCAGATGAATTTGTGCTACTTAGTAGCGCATAATACTTGTCTATATCATATATTCCAGATAGACCATACAATCGCACCACGAGACGAAATTTAACATTCTTAATATCATTTTCATAAACAAAAGAGGTCTATGTGAAGAATGAATTCCTAGCATTGGAAGAAATACCAAACATAGACGATGGTAAGCTAAGGTATGATATGTTTGTCAAGGCGTACAATGAAGCAAGAGAGCATGGAGGAATCAATGGTCTTACTCCAT
>JBAUMZ010000116.1:0-3234 GCA_049578985.1 Nitrososphaeraceae archaeon | reverse complement strand
TACAACGAATCAAAACCGATTTATACACCACCCAAGGGTTGTAGTTTCATAATGAGTGAACCAAAGTCTCCAGGATGGGCTCGTGCAGCTCAAATTGGTCTGGGAGCAATCGCAGTAATACTCTATAATAGTACTAGTTTACCCGGGGATAAAAGGCAAGCTATATGGTTTTTGATGTACTTATCCAAAAAATTTGGACAAGTACCACTCACGTCTAACACTCACCATAGTACATGTCTAACTGGAAGATTGTTACAGAATAAACGTTTCGAAACACCCGAGAATTCGAAACCATTTTCTCAGAACAATGTTCTATCGTCACCAGAATAATAAGGCTCACTATGGCTTCATTATTGGTTAAGGATAGTGTTTGCTGTCTGAAATATGATATATTTCTGCAAATGGTCTGAAAGAAAGAGGTCTGTAGATGTCCTAGATGTATTGGAGGATTGGATAATGATTAATGGTAAACCTGATAGGGTAATGCATGATAATTGAAAGCAGTTTATATCTAACGTATTCAAACGCTTCCTTGTACACAATCATATCAAGGATAAACGAATACCGAATTCTTATCCGCAGCTGCAAGGAAAGATAGAAGCATATAACAAGGTAGTGAAGAATGAATTTCTAGCAGTCGAAGACATACCAAACATCGATGATGGCAAACTAAGGTATGATATGTTCGTTAAAGCATACAACGAAACCAGAGAGCATGGAGGAATCAATGGTCTTACTCCATCAGAAATGTTCCTACAAAGGTTAATTACTTCCACCATACATACTAGGGGTAAGCAGCAAAGTGTAACCCATGTGGGTAATCAAGAATGTAACCTATCTATGTAAGTACAACAATTAAGTAAGGAACACAAATAATGATATAGGAGTGGGAAAGGCAACCATGTCTAGCCCTGTTACAGTAACGCATTAAGATAGCAATAATGCTAGTTAGTGGCACTCAGTTACGCAACTGGCTATGGCGTCGGCGGCCAGATGGAGCTTATTTTTCGATCGTAGTAAGAGCTTAGGAGTTTGAGAGATTAGGATCGGCGAAATGACTTACAATCTGATTTGGATTTATCTTGTCCCTTTTCCTTTTCTTAATGCATCAATGCTGCTAAACTTGGAATCTGAAATATAGAAAATGTCGTTTATAAAGTTGTGTTCTAAAACTTTATAACAATATCCGTGTTAACCAATATTTGAAGTTGGTAAGTGATATAAAACTCTATTCTCTATGTGTTGGAGTCTGGATAGTTCTTGCGTCGTTGATGATGCCTCAAATCCACATCGGATCAGTCCACGCGCAACTACTCTATACAGATGAGACCGTTGAAGTTTCGATTTCGAAAGGCTCGTCTAATGTTACCAACGCTCAATTCTTTGTACCACCGGAAGCTCAAATAGTGGAATTCACCAGCGTAAAATGGACAAATGATGATGATGTTCCCCACACAGTGACGCAGGGCAAACCTTCAAATGCCACAGCCACTCCGGAGTTTAACTCAGGACCGATCAGCCCTGGCGGCACATTTGTGCACAATTTTAATGAAACTGGAACAGTGGACTACTATGACTCTCTTCATCCGCACATGGTAGGAAGAGTTATAGTAAATCCCCCCGGAGCATTTACCTAATCAGTTCGTACCGAAGATCACTTGCGCCTATATTTGACTACCAATAAAGTGTAGGATGCGCACTCCGGAATAAGAAACAGATATGCGACCATAAGCACTGGTTTATCGGCAGCACCAGACAGAAGAGTGACCACGATGTAACGCAGAAGGATCACGGTAACAGGGACAATAAGAGAAAAGAACGCCAAAAGGTAGTCGCTTTGTGAAGGTAGCAAGTTTATGTTCTTGGCCAATATACAGCCCAAAAATTACAAACGCCAGTCCCATCAGAAATGCGATTACCATAACGTATAACTGAACTATCCTACCTTGCTGGGATTCCTCCAGAAGCTGACTTATTACGTCTAGGCGATCTTTTACTTCTCCGATTTCATCTCGAAACGTTTCTTGTTGTATTTGTGGTACTCCGCTTCCGTTAGTTGGCTGTGCGTTGGCAGTTGGCTGCGACGCCATATGGGCAGATACAGGAAAGTAAAGTTAACTGGCCAAATTGTTGACTGCTCAAGAACGTCCCAACTTGCCGCGCTGCTGCTATTAAATCTATGGAACCGGAGCTAACAAAATAAACCAACTACTTGTGGTAAAAGATCGGTAACAATGCCGACCAAACATACCACCATTTTTGACTGATCCATTAGTAAAGGACTTGGTATCTGATCTAAACCAGTTACTACTACTGGTGATACTGTTGTTTGAATCGCAGTTAAGGAGAATCACGCTAGTAAATGAGAATAATATATCCCTTTGTCTCTATAAGATATTCACCTAATGCTTATTACATATCAGATATATTAGTCAAATCATGATCGTGGTGATTTCTATTCTTTTCCTTGTTATGGCTCTAGGCTTTATGGAACAGCACGCCGTTGGACAGGATGAGAATCTAGTTGAAATTCCCAGTACCGTGATAAATTATACTAGAGCCGATCAGATCATCGAAAAAGCCGATGAAATTATTAAGAATTTGGAAACAATAATAGAAAACCAAAATGGTTCCACAAGAAATTCTTTATTGAGTTCGTATGTAGGAATGATGTCATTCTTGGTCGGTCTGGCATTGGTGATCTTCGGATTGCAATTAACACGAGCAGAAAAGGCGACACCCGTTGCAAAGATGTCTTACAGAATTCTGATCTTAGCACTCCTACTACCAGTAATTGGCTTGTATACGTATGCATTACTACGAGTCGATCTGGGAGAGGTAAAAAATGAATATCTTGGAGTAGCATCTCTGCTAATGATACCTTCTGGGGCCGTACTCGTTATTATGGCAATGAAGCTGCACGAGAAGCTTTAGACACATCTATAAATTAGAATTAGGACGCCGGCACCTCTCATCCAGAATTTGTGGCAACGGGGGGGGTTATCTCTTATGTGGATGTTATAAAATACAAAAAAAGTGATATAGCTGCAAATGACGGACTTACTGACCTACTCGACGCCAATACTGTTCCAGTTTATACTATTTTTTTATGACTTGCGGAACAATTAAAATAAATTAAATATTCTGTGATTTGTTAGTGTAATTCTAACAGAGCGAGATGGAACTCAGGTGGTTTGGGAACGGTTGCTAGCCAAATATGCAACCCCACCGAGC
>JBAUMZ010000115.1:0-3853 GCA_049578985.1 Nitrososphaeraceae archaeon | reverse complement strand
TACTCCTGCAGAATTCAATTAGATCCTTGAGCTTTGGAATTATTTCCCTGTAATTAGGAGTATTCATCCCTATCCTATCGTATGAACCACCTTTGCTAACAAATCCATTCTGCATATCTACGACGACTAAAGCAGGCACAATTTTGCGTCCTGAAGGAAAAGAAACCTGGAACAATTTTAATTATTGTCTTTCTCGATAATATTTAAGTCTATATTTCTTCATAGCTAAATAGGAATTGATATACTAATGGTTGCGGATAAGTGCAAAATACACTCTTAGTCCTATTTTGATGCAAACGTCCCAATCAAAATATTAAGCCTCTGGATGGGCTGTCAATCGGACCCATCTGAGATTCTACTGGTATTACCTTGGCGATAAAGCTAACCATAACTATGAACGTGAGAGAACATGCGGAGAGACTATACTGAGCTGTGTATACATTGTGGAGAAAGCCCTTACTGGCCGAGGTTAAATCTGCGCCTTTGTAAGATATGTCAAAAATAATGCTTGAGTTGTGTTTGACCCTGGACAGCTGGTCATGATAGCAACAAGATTATCATTACAAGTTTATCATTGATATCAATAGACCCCCAAAAAAAATATGTCTGAATATATTTGCTAATATGGCCCCATTGTTTGTTATATAATCAATTATCACCTGATTTGTTTACGTCGTCAGTGCATTTCCTCCTCCTCCAATGGGCGAGCAATAATTATTCAAGAGTGACTGCAGTCCCGCCAGCTGCAACCATCAGAATACTTTGTCCCATTCCTACTGTTTCATAATGAAGATCGACGCCGATAATTGCATTTGCTCCTAACGAAGATGCAGATTCAGCCATTTCATCTAACGCAATCTGCTTTGCATCTCTGAATTTATCTTCATAGACACCAGATCTGCCGCCTATAACATCTGTAATTCCTGCCAGGATATCTCGAAAAATATTGGCTCCCATTATTGCTTCACCAGTAACTATTCCATGGTACTGGATTATTCTCTTACCTTCCACACTAGGCGTAGTAGTTACGATCATTTCGTACTGACTTGTTAAGCACATTCTTATTAACTCTAATCACCGCCAATAAATTCAGAAATTGTCATAGGATTAGATTCTCCTAGTCAGTCATCTTTCTGTTTAGACTTCATTAAAGACTTCCAGCTGTCCAAGTGTTCGATGAGTTTGTGCTGTGTCAACAATAAAGCCAGAATTAAAGATTCTGTTGGAAATGGATGTACTTGTGCTTGGTTATTTAATGCAACAGAGTATTTGTGGCAAGATTTTAGACCTATGGTAGAACCGCCACTGGAGCCCTAGCGCTTTTTACAATATAGTAATGACTTCCGTCAATCCTGTTACAATTCCTCATAGATATGAAGTAAAAGGGGATCCAGAAAGGGGTATTAATTTAATTTACAACCTTACCACTCCTGAAGAATTATCAGGTATTTTTAATATTCTAATGGACTCATTAGGACGATTACTTCGGCTTACTCTGGCCCCTTACTAACATTTTCATTTGTGACTGAAACAAGAGGCACTATGAAACCACATTAGAAAGAGTGAGAGACTACTACGGATTAGTGATGGATATTGAACGCTTCAAACATGCAATTGAAAATATGGATAAGATGAGAAAGGGCAAGATAGATTTACAAAAAGAAGGATCAAGATTCAATGCTTTTGTGGAGGAATTCAATGTGTTGGACCCAAGAACCTTTGGTACCGATGACTCTAAATCCACTGCTTGACTGACTATGCCATGAGTATAGGTACTGGAAGCTAGATATTCGCGGTCGGTAACACTTCATATCCTCTATGATCACTCACCCTACTGACTGTAGTATTTTACAGTGGTACCTTCAACAATCATTAAGGTCATCCAGCATTATATTGAAATCGGAATCTAATGGACTCAGAGCTGGATCATACATGGTTAGCAAGGTATCAAGGGATATATCAAAACACGCGCTTGTTCTGAATTGTAGTCCAGAATTGTAACCAAATCTCTGCCTCATTAGGATCAGGATGGGTTAAGTTTCACCCAGAGGCCCAAGTTTTGTTTGCTAGTGTTTCAGCTAACAATCTAAGGCAGCAGGTTGCCATTAGTATGGCTTGGGAGTCAACCAACTCTAGAAGGAATGGTTAGCTAAATTTCTTGACGTAGGAGTACTGTGTAAAGGATTAAAACAAGAGAAACCGTATATCGAAGTGTGGCCAAACGGAAGACTCGTCTGGGCCACGAAACAAAACAGACGATTATGAGCAAGATAGACGCATTGGAGGACCTAAGCAGCACAGACTTGAAAAGTCTTCTATCAATGATAAATATGATAAATACACCTCATGAGAACCTGCAAGGCTCAAAACAAAGTGCTTAAGTATGGATGATCCTTTGAACAGGCGATTATGACCTAGCTTGAATAGTTGCTAAAGCTAGATCCGAACTAAATCTACCCTTCAGAGATCTTTTCTTTTCCTTCTATAATCGAATTGTGTCGAATAAGTACCCTTCTATTTATTCCTATTAACAAGCCGAAACAAATCATTAATATCAAATCAAACACGATGGTTGCAAGTACTGCTGCAGAATTATCAACATGTATTATCCCTTCTCGACTATGTGCAAACAAACCGCCAATAAACAAGACTGATATTATAAGACGTGATGCTGTTCCTATAATGTATGCATAATGGATGTGTGTTCCGCCCTTGACATAAATAGAACCAGAGCTCGGATCCTTCCAGAACGATATTAGCCGATTTGAATGCATATATGAAATATGTTCCAAGGCTACGAATAGAGTTAAATAAGGAATAAGGTATAAAATTTGAACACCAATATTATAAAATGAATCAAAGATAAAGATAGAAGCTAACGCAGAAAAGAAAATAGAGTCAGCCATGATTATTCGCTTCGTTACCTTTCTTCCATGTTTGGTCCATTTGATTCTGGTAACAATTACAATACCTATAATTACTATATACAGTATTATCCTAGCGACGTCGGATATACTATCGACTTTTGTGTTGGTGCTATATAGAGCTTTGCAGGAGCAGGCCTGGTGCTGTTAACTCGACAACAAGTCAAGCTTACAAATTATGCATCCATTTCTGTGATAAAATTTAGAGTTGGTTTACTATCTAATACTGAGAGTATTGAATCGTATCACATTTACACCGAATATGTAGTTCAGTTTTTGTTTATACTTCTGCTACCCTATGTGTAGAAAGTGTTTCTGAGAAAGCGTTTCTATAGCTGTAAACGTAGCTGGGTTATTAGATACACTTATTCAGTTGTAAGATAATGCCCCTAAACAAATCATGGCATGATTACAATGAATCGTCAATTGAACGTGGACGTATACTATTGGATTTGGGTTTCCTGAAATCGCGAGGAAAATAGATTAAGAAGATGAATGATGGAAAGGTGGGAGCTCCATTTGAATGTTCACATACCTATATCCAGTTTCCCAGATTTGAGGGTTCTCCTGCTCCCACATTAGCAGCTGAAGAAGCACACTTAGGCTTAGAGTATCGTCATTGAAAGGCATGCTCAATACTTCCTTCTAAATCCTCCAGTGCTTTATTTGGTTGTATATACATTGTGGAGAAAGCCCTTACTGGCCGAGGTTGTTCTGCATACCCCAGATACCTCATTACTATCTGTATCCCAGGTGGATTTATCAGTGAATAATGTAATACCGGTCTTATCCGTTAAGAGAATTATCTACTGCCATTAGTTTACCATCTAATCAACGTCCTCGATCCTACACATAGTAGTAGTATACCGTATCTATACATAGTAGTAGTAGTGGTTTGTTCTCCCACGCTCGTTTACAGTCGTTAGGAT
>JBAUMZ010000114.1:0-137393 GCA_049578985.1 Nitrososphaeraceae archaeon | reverse complement strand
TGTTAACCAGGCCAATTTCATATGCCTCCTGTGCAGAAATCATCTTTCCAGTAAAGATTAGTTCTTTGGCCTTTGCTGGTCCCACTAATTTTACTAGACGTTGAGTACCTCCCCAACCTGGTGGTATGCCGATGGTAACCTCTGGTTGGCCAATTTTTGCATTACTCGATGCGATCCTCATATCACATACCATCGAAAGTTCACATCCTCCTCCCAATGCGAATCCATTAACGGCCGCTATGACGGGTTTATCGAGCTTTTCAACCTTGTTGAGGACGGCTTGCGCAGAAGCGGCGTATTTCTCGGCCTTCATCGGATCAATGTTTACCATGTAGGCTATATCAGCGCCAGCACAGAACGATTTCTCGCCAGAGCCGGTAATAATGACAACCCTGATTGAATCATCAAATCCAACTATGTCAATAGATCTTGATAATTCTGCTATGACATCCGTGTTCATAGCGTTTAACGCCTCAGGCCTATTAATACGTAATAAACATATTTCTCCTAGCGGTTCGATCTGGATATATTTCATCGTAGACATTATCGTAAAGCGATAGGTTGGTCAACTTAAATCTTGTGCAAATTTTAAATCTCAACTGAGATTCGTAGGATTTAGCTTAACTTTCACAATTAACGCAAAGGTACTGGCATTTAGATTGACTGTCTATTTTCTGCATCAGCCCATAAATATTCAAAATAATCCTTTGCCAGACCAGCTAATCCCGAATGCTCGGCCCAAATCGCGATGGGTTCAAAACCATTACTATCGGTAATTCCTCCTTCTCCGAGTAGAAGCATTACTTGTCTGCTGTCGCCGATAACTCCACCGCCAAACATATGGTCTTTGACTCTAACTTGCGCTATCCTTGATATTGCTCGAAGTGTATCAGAGCTCGTCCTTCCTGAAGCAAGTACCGAGATGTTAACCCCCTTGTTATACAGAGCTCGTAACATAGGTTGGGCTGGTTTGGCAATATCTTCGGCGACCTCCGGAAGCGCAACAAGTAATTCAGCCTGACAATCAAGTATTATCTCGCTTACTTTTCCGATTATGTTATGTATTCCCCTGACGACCCATATTTCTGGTCGTTCCTTGATCCCTCTCTTTTGATATATAGGCAACAACTCACTCATGATCAAATTTTCACTATCTTTGATCTCATTTTCCATCCGAATTCTCATTGCCGCAAGAGCACTTTGTGGAGATTTGGGAAAAAATTTCTGTGGCCTGGAACTGCTTGATTCGAGCCAGCCTTTATCTTCCAGCGTATTAATAACCTCGTATATTTTTGAGTATGGAACACCTGAAACTTTGCTTATTTCTGACGCAATAGCGGGCCCGCCCTCTAAGAATGAAAGGTAAACTTTGATTTCATAGCCTGTCAAGCCAAGGTTTTCCATTGCTTTCCTTGACTTGTCGCTAATAATCATTAAAACCTTGAAAGGGATACTATAATTCTAATATATTCATTCCTCAAAGCTTCACTCATGGGTGTGCGTGTAGGCAGTGATTAATATCTCGTCCCGATGGGAATAGCTTGGTTTACGGATATTTAAAGGGGTCAAAATATCCTAATCACCTTATGAATCGTAAGGTTATGTTTATATATAATCCGGAGCTCATCGCCGTTTGTAAGTAGGACAAGGTTAGATAGAGATGGAATTAATTCAAATAGCAAATCTTTCAAGTAAGAATACATCCGTTAAGAAAACAATTAGGTACACTCAGAGCATTTGTCCAGATTGTAACATGATATTGGATGCAGAGGTTTTCGAAAGAGAAGGCAAGGTATACATGACAAAAACCTGCCCTACTCATGGAGAGTGCGAAGAACTTTATTTTGGGTCATACAAGATGTACCAAAAGTTTAGCACCTATTGGATGGACGGAAAAGGCGCACATGCTCCAAATGTGATGGTCGATAAATGCGCATGTCCCAATAATTGTGGACTTTGTACCAACCACTTATCTCATTCCGGACTTGCTAACATGATTGTCACCAATCGATGTGACCTTACCTGTTGGTATTGTTTCTTTTATGTCAAGAAGGGGTTGGAAGGAGCATATCTATACGAACCCTCTCATGAACAAGTAAGAGCAATGATGAAGACTTTAAAGGCTGAGCGGCCTATAGCTGGCAATTCCATACAGCTAACAGGTGGAGAGCCAATGCTAAGGGACGATCTTACTGATATAATCAAGATCATCAAGGAAGAAGGGGTGGATCATGTCCAACTTAATACTAACGGCATAAAACTGGCATTGTCCCCTGAAACAATGCGTCAGGTTAGAGGGGCTGGTGTGAGTAATCTGTATCTTTCTTTTGACGGAGTGACTCCTAGGACTAATCCAAAGAATCACTGGGAGGTGCCGTATACTCTGGAGTCCGCAAGAAAGTGTGGAACGACTGTTGTCTTTGTTCCAACTGTGATAAAGTCAATAAATGACCATGAACTTGGAGGCATTATTAGGTATGCTCAAAAGAACATGGATGTTGTTCATGCCGTTAATTTCCAGCCAGTGTCATTAACTGGCAGAATGTCGAAGAAAGAACGGGAGAAATATAGGATAACTATTCCAGACTGTATCGAGAGGATAGAAGAGCAGACCAATGGCGAAATTCCTTCCGATGGCTGGTTCCCAGTTCCATCATGTATGCCCATGACAAACGTAATTGAGGCATTTTCAAAGAAGCCGAAGTATGAATTGTCAATTCACTTCGCATGCGGAGCAGGAACATACGTCTTTGAAGACAGTGAAACTAAAAAGCTAGTACCTCTAACATCTTTCGTTGATATTAAAGGTCTGTTAGAATACTTTGAAGAGAAGGTTGACGAAATCAAGTCTGGCTCTAATAGGTACTGGAAAATGCTCGAAGTTTTGAGAAAGATAGGTCAGTTTGTTGACAAGAACAAACAGCCGAGAGGATTAGACTTGGCCAAGATGTTCTCCAGTATATTGCTGAAACGGAACTTCGACTCGGTGGGTTCGTGGCATGGCAGGTCTCTTTTCCTTGGAATGATGCATTTTCAGGATAAATACAATGAAGACTTGGAGCGTCTGCAGAGATGCGACATACACTATCTGACACCGGATCTTAGGATAATACCTTTCTGTGCATTTAACGTAATACCTGAATGGTACAGGGACAGGATACAGAAGAAATACAGCATTCCGGTCGAAGATTGGGAAAAGGCGCACGGACAGACCCTGGAAGCCGGTCTTTATCGAGGAACAATGAGAAGAGGAAAATCACAAGCACAGATGGGTTGCGCAATGTCAGAGATGCATAAGGCTGCAGCAGAGCTTTCAGCCGACGAAGATCACAAGGGAGTAGAACTAAGAAACGGAATGGCTGGGGCCTAGCCGTTCGCATAACATTCTTGTTATCGCGTGTGGTTTTCAAGTTATAATATTGTTGTGTTGTGGACTGGTAACCTACGCCAACAAGTCGATCACTTCTAATAGTGAACTCGGCTCTAATTCAAAATTTTGAACGCAGAAGACGTGATTGTTCGACACTGCAAGACATTTAAATAATGTTGAATTAAATTCTTCTTTGACAAACGATGACAAGAAAAACCTTCCGATTTCAAGTGTGACGAGGATCTTGAGTTTGGAGTTTGTCATACTATTGGATTAAATCAATTCATAGAGCTTGTTCAGAAACTTGATAAGGAGCTGAACCCATCTTATAATATGAATTGGTTGTTATAGAAACTACTTCTTCTCTTGAGAGTTTTCGAAAGTTTATAATTGTTAGTACATGTAGATCGTTTATTCCGGAAAGTTATCTTAAGGACTTTGAAGTATTTCCCGAAAGAGAGGAGGGCCCTGGAGCAATCTATATCGAAGCGGCAGATAAGGTAACTTTAAAACGAATTAGGGAAATGACGTTCGTGAACGCTAAGGAAATTCTGGGCATCATCTACTCATCAAAGAGTGGGAACACTCGGCTGAAATGGAGACAAACAAGAAAGAAAATAGGTAAGGTACAAGGAGATGCTTCGTCGAATGCGCTTGTGAATATGGTCGAGTCAGGAGTGTTAACTCAGGAGTGGGTAGACAGTTACCTTAGGGCTTCTCATTCACGAAAAACCTCGCAGAATATTGACCAACCTCTGCAGTCGGCTGCTGATACGGAACCGGCAGCCGCTCCTCATTCACCATCATCAACTTCTCAATCCTCACCTCCCTCACCTTCATCTTCCACTCATTCTACGACCTCCAGTAGTCAGTAATTACCCCACAAATGTAGCCCTTAGTTGCGAAGACTGCCATATGATCGTCAAAATAGTAAAGGGCTCAGCGGGCAAGGCTTACTACTTAATTCCTCAAGACGCAGATGACCTATTCAGTATTAGAAGAATACTTTCGCGTGACGACCTAGTTATTGCGAGTACTACTAGAGTGATTAAACAAGAGAAAGAATATTCTCGCCCCGATAGAGGTGATCGAATTAGTATCAAAGTGTGGCTCCGCGTTGATAGTTTGGGATTCGATAAGATGGTTGACAGACTACGAATTAGGGGAATAATTTCCAATGCAAGCAGCGAACACGTACCTCGAGGTTCTCATCATTCACTAACTATCGGAATAGGGGACAGCATTATCATCGAAAAGAAAAGGGACTGGCTACCCTACGAGAAAAATATTGTCCATAGGTTCTCTGATGGCTCTCTCTATCTTCTTGTGGCAGTAGATCTTCAAGAATGCGCAGTGGCCAAATTGAGCGGGACACATCTGGGAATAGTACCAAATATTTATTCAGGCCAGAGTGGAAAAAGATATCACGTTCAGACTTCTAAGACTGGCGAACCAGAACAGTTCTTTGATGAAATAATTAAAGTCGCTAAGTCACAGTTAAGCTTGGAAGATATTGAACACACGACTGATAAAGTGATCATTTTTGGCCCAGGCGAAATGAAAAAGCGGTTGTATAACTTTCTTGTGCGAAAGGACAAGAATCTAGCAAATTTAGCGTCTGTTGTCGAAGGAATCGATGTGGCAGGTGAAGATGGGATATTACTATTCGTTCGTTCACCTACGATTAAGGAAGTCATGGAAAACAGCAAGATGTCGACAGTCTTATCATTGTTAGACGATATCATGATTTTCGTAAGTAAGGGGGAGAATCGATTCGCCATGGGTTTCGCTGAAGTGGCAAAAGCTGCTGCTATGCGTGCCGTAGAATCGGTAATATTCTCTAGCTCGATATTTGGAACTGTTGAAGAAGACGAGTTGGTTGAATTACTAAATACGGTAGAAAGCCAAGGTGCTTCAGCATATGCAATAGACTCTTCCACGGACATCGGAATGAGAGTCTCGTCACTTGGAGGAATTGTTTCAGTTCTGAGATATCAAATTAGTACATTAGAGTAGTACAAGACATGGGGCCATCTTGACACCTTCTAATTAGGCTTGAGTGGTATCTATACCAATGGAACGTTCGATCTGCTAATACTCATTGCGTCAATCGTCGTCTACGTGTATCGCGAATAACAGTTGATGTAGACCCAATTAGCCAGTCTAGATAAGGCTTGGAAGCTTTGTCTACAGATATTTCGAGGATTTCAGGAATATTATACGGGTGTTGTTTTTCAATCCTATTCCTTAGTTCTCTGGCTTTTTTCTTGGTTGTTTTGAATAACGCGATGAACTCTTCCTCGTCATTTAGTCTATTCTCCCACCAATACAAAGATCGCACTTTTGTGTAATTTACGCAGGCGCATAATTTTGCATTTACTATCATTTCATGCGCAATGTCGCGTAATGATTTTTCATTTGCAAATGTCGAAATAATAATAGCTCCTGTGGATACATTCTTATTGCGAACCATGGCGATGCTTCTGAAAATAACGCTATTTTATCTTATATACGCTACTTTTTATTGCTTTAGGTTATGGGAATTGTCAATAATATTCAAATCCAGTCCATTCTGGATCGGTTAGCTAACTAAAGCTAATCATTTAGTCACGGATACTGTGACTTCTTGCCTTAAGTATTTGATTCGAATCATGAATTTGTAGTCTATTCCCGAAATTGAACCTAGGAAAGAAGAAGATAAAAATAGAAATGGAAGACGAGGAGGGGGGCAAATATAACCTTTCTTTAGAAGGTAGCATATCAAAAACAAAGATCCTGAAACTGTATGAATTCATGAGTATGATGGATGGGAAGACTAAGACTCATGACGGAGGCAGCCGTGGAGAAGGCGATTATTATTCTGGCTCAAATGACAGGGTGGATGAAAATCGGCCTATTTCGGTAGGAGATAAGATCTGGAATGTTGTCGCGAACAAGTTTAGTTCGAACGCTTTCACTTCATCAGATATTCAAGAAATGTTCGAAGCAGAGTACGTTGAGCCGATACAATTAAGCATTATCTCCACGTATCTCTCGAGATACTCCGAGAAAGGAAAACTCACAAGGTTAAAGAAAGGGAAAGAATGGGTGTATAGGCTGGGTAATAGGCTGCCAAGTAATACTTTGTTCCGACGGGATCAACCATTTGATACCGGTGAATTGAGCCACAATATTGCAAAGTCTACAGAAGTAAATTAGCTACTTATCGAAGTTAGTTAGTTTGCTTCACTTTTTTTGCTGGGCTAAATACATACAAGGCTTTCAATTTGCGCACCTCTTTCTCAATATTTGCGACAATGCGTTGCATTGTACCTGCATGGTTTATCGATTAATGCGAAAAGCGGAGGCTTATTTTGAAAAATATTTCGAATCACAGTTGAAGATAAGCTTGCTGACAGGGATCCGAGAACAGCTAGTGAAAATAGCCGCCCCCATATGCTTTTTATTCACATTAGTTATTTGAAATCATAATGTCCGATACCAGCCAACTTCTTGTTAGAAGAATCAAAGAGGGGACGGTCATAGATCATATCGAATCCGGAAAAGCGCTGACAGTCCTACGCGTATTAAATATCACGGGTACAGAAGGCAATGTAATTACAGTTGCATTAAATGTGCCCAGCAGCAAACATACTAAAAAAGACATTATTAAAGTTGAAGATAGACTACTAAAAAAGGATGAAACTGACAAACTCGCTCTTATCGCTCCAACGGCCACAATTAACATCATAAGTGATTACAAAGTTGTGGAAAAGAGAAGAATACAGCTTCCTGATACAATCATCGGAATATTTCGGTGCCCGAATCTTAAATGTGTTACCAATAGTGATGATTATATTAGGCCGTCCATTGACATTATCGATAAGCAGAATATTGTCCTAAAATGCAGATATTGCGCCCGAGTAATTGGTATCAATGAACTTTTGTCTTAAATTTCGAGGATTAATCATCTGATGGCCCCACCCCTTTACCTTCACATCAAAAAAGATTTTGAAAAGTTATGGGACCACTATGCATGACTTAAGTTGTGTTTTCAAACGACTGACGTAAGTATGCATGACTTAAGTTGTCTACCATTGTAATATCATGAACAATACTCGTTTTAAATGGAACGAAAAAAAGATAATCGGAAATTAAAAACGGAAGCTCTATCCGGTTATGTGGATTTTTTTCCTGCTATTTGTTCATTCTTAGAACGTCTACTTGTCCACTATGTAGCCAGTCCTTTAGCTCTTCATGGCTTGGCTTTGCGTCGTGTTTTCCTGCCAAATGTAGATGCAGTAGTACATAATTAACCTGATTTAGCAATGGTTTGTTATTTTCATCCCCTTTTCTGGTCTTAGTCTTCAAATCGTTCGGAACAGTAGCCCACCATTCCTCATAGGTCCTCTTCGCTCCACTCTTAGGTTGCTGACCAAATCCTTTTGGTAATGTCATATCTTGAATAATAATAAATCCTGGCTTTTTAAGCGTTTATGTCTGAACAGATTGGGATACTAACAACGCTGTGCATAAATTCACCCTTCTTCTCTCTTGGATTCAAAAGCTCATCCCATCTACACGTTAAATTATCTACAATTGTCCTTTATATTCAACGCTGGTCATACTTTTGAAACTCGAAAAGGAAATTATTTCAATTAATCTAATTGATCAATAGATCCAGTTAATTTGATTAATAGATTCAATTGATTAATAGATTCAATTGATTAATAGACTCAGCTAATCCATCGTAACGAATTTCCTAGAGACTCGGTAACCTACTCCCATTCCAATAAAAAGAGTCAATAGACCAAGTGACACTGTAATTAGTAGGTCCGCTTTAATATAATAGTGCATCAAAAAAGTTACGAGTACCGCTGGGACAGCGATAATTAATGCGATTAGACTGCTTACTCCGAACAATCTTGCCTTGCTTAATGGATTGGATTCATTATTCCCCCATTTCATGATCTAGAAATTCCTCCCTCCTTTTACCTGAAGATCACCGTGTATTTGTTCATATCCTTGAATCGCCTGGACTTATAATCTAATTTGTTATATTGCAACTCACATTGCAATTTATAATTTCAATATCTTTTTTTGAATGATTGAAAGAAGCTTGCGGGGGACAATCTCCTTAAACTCACAATATCAGATCCATGAATATCATTATTCTCTAGAAGATGGTGAAACCACCAAACCATAATTGTGGCCAGCGAGCCAGACGCTTATCTTTTCATTTTAGGTATAGATGACCTGTTACCTTTGTTCTTTATTCTGATTGAAACAGGACTTGCTTGTTAATTTATTCTCATGTATCACCTTTTGGTATTATTTTCTTAAACAAAATGAAGTAGAAAGCTGAAAAAGTTCTATGAACAATGTTTATATTTCGTAGCTAAATAAGAAATTATGATAAGAATTATATGCATTCCCCGCCCTCGAGGATTGTTTTTTCCTATAGGAGCAGTAAGGTCGTTTCCGCCGATGAAATAATAAAATCGTTCTGGTTAAGCACGGCAATGGCCCTAGTTCTAGTTCTACCACCGCTGGCAATTTTTCTCGGTATAAATCACAGCACGGAAGATATCCTGATCGCCTCACTTATAGGATTTGGAGTCCACTTTGTGTCCCTCGCATTCTCCGTCAGAATTTGCTCACAGTTAGAAAGACTATTCATAGAATGAGTGTCTAAAGGGTCATGCTACGTCATTTCTGTTGAAATCGATGAGGCTTTTAATAGTCAGTCTCATTTTGCTTCCAGATGAAGGGTTAGCTAAATGTTAAAATGCTAGTCACGATACCAATATTTTCGGAGATTCTTGAGTTATTATGAGTACTACTGTAAGTATGCCTAGTAAAATTTTTGGTACAGTCCTATCCCACGGATTGAGAGGACGCATGTTATCTAAGAATGAGCTTCATACTCTTGCCGAATCAAGGGATATAGAGGAACTCGTAACACGAATGAAGAACACGGTATATCTTGACGCACTAGCAAAGCTCCCTAAGCCATATACTGCGGAGAAGGCTGAGAGCGCACTTCGCGAATACCTAGTCAATGTCCACGCTAAATTGGTAAACATCTCGGGAGGCTCAGGGATATTGTACGCATACTTTACAAAATATATTACTTGGAATCTTAAATTGATCTTAAAAGGAAAGGCTTTAGGCAAGTCTTACGAGGAGCTTTTACCAAAAATTAACCTCAGAGCGGAAGAGTTAGTAGGCAGGAGAGATTTGGTAGTGAAAGCACTAGTTGCTCAAGACTTTGACGAAGCAGTTTCAGTTCTCTCAGGGAGCGAATTCTTTGAACAAGCGTCCAAAGCGGCTGCAGCTTATAAGGAGAAAAAGGACCTGAGAGTATTTGATATATATCTAGACTACGTCTTCTACAAGACGCTTAATAAAGCCATGAAATCTGAGGCACAGGATCCAGACATAAAAAGAGTAGTCTCAGTTGATATAGATTCGTATAACGTTTTAGCGGTACTCAGAGGCAAGTATTGGAACTTAAACCCGACAGACATAAATGAGCTAATTGTGACTACGACTCCAAAGGTCACGAGAGAGATCCTGCAAAGGCTCATGAACGCCGAAAAGATATCAGAGGCAGCTTCAGAATTAGGGGATACTGTTTATAGAGAAATCATTCCTCAGAATGTATCCGACGATATTGATATTATAATGCAATTAGAGGCAGGCTTTGAAGGTATAGGTTTGAAACGTGTTTTTAGTGCCTTTAGATCAGTTTTCAGCGTTGCTATCATGCTTGCAGCACTAAAGCTCATAATGATAGAAATAAGGAATCTTTCAGCAATAATTTCAGGTGTCGAGCAGAAAGTGTCTCATGATGTAATAGTCTCTAGACTTGTGACTCCTGATTGAGTCCTCACAGACTAAAGGTTTCCGAGCCAGAAGCTTCTCGTATTATCACATTATTTCGCCACCTTGCACCGATTTTAACCGGTCATTCACTGGCGTAGATGAGTAAATAATGGGATGAGTGGGTGAGCAAAGGGAATGCTTTTTTCACCTTCTCGATTAAATCCCACCATCACAACTCGGCCTAGCAAGGATATGTGTAGATTTCTTACAACTTCTTGCTCTTTTAAGGGCCCGTAAACCTGAAAGAAGTATTTCTCATTATGAAAAGAAATATGTTGTATAATCGAATCAGTGATAATAATTGGGTCTTTGTAGAGTTTTTCTGACGTAGATTTTTCCTTCATCTCTACGGTGATTTGTAGCTGTCGTTTCAGGTATTTGCTTCTGGTAAAATTGGAATCTGTAGAAAATACATTCGTCTTATACTGAGCAATTGCCCTGTCGAAATCGCGGACTATTTTGCCGCACAATTGCAATATTTGTGCTGTTTCTATCCCCACAGAAGATATCGCTTTCTGCTTTCCAAAAATGTAGAAGAACCCGATGATCTCCTCTTCAGAGATATACGGAAAATCTCTCTTGCCTGCCAAAAATGCTTTTATCCTTTCGGGAAGATCTTCTGGAAAAAGCAGACCCATGTAAGAATTGGCAAATGCCGTCAACGTGTTCATTGAATTTCTTGGCAAACACGTTTATACATTGCACTATACGTTACAGCTAGAATCATGTCTGCAACAAGTCCAGAGAACGCTATTGTTCATATCATCGTACATGGGAGAATGGCCTTATTTGACAAAGTTAAAGAGCTACTGGGAAAGAAAGGTTTTGATGCTCAGAAGATGAGGCTGGCAAGCCTAGAGGAAGCAGGCAAAACAGGGGAATATGTAGCCATGTTGTGGCCCCCTTGGGATCCCAAAGAAATTATCCTAAGTGAGATCACTGAATTAGACGAACCATTTGGTCAAAAGCAACCAGCGACTAGCATGGCGATGGGTGCCTGGTCTACGGTTGGACAGAAAGAGATCTCTAGAATAGATCTCTAGAATAAATTTGAGGGAGGGTTGAGCCATAGTTGCAGCGAGTCCGTTGTCTTGAATCGTTTAACGGTCAAGCTTGGGTTGAATTGAAGCTCGTCTGTAGCCATGGCTAAAGTCTGGGTCATAGACCTTGGAAAATTCGTAAACTCTTGGTTTGACCACGGTACCAACAATAAACAACGCAGTCTTAGTTATGTGCGCATTTTGAGTTTTGGCAGCAATATCTGCCAAATTCCCTGTAATAACGACCTCATCCTCCCAAGTAGCCTTGTAAACGACGGCAGCCGGGGTGTCATCAGTGTATGCTCCACCTTGCAGCAACTGTCGAACTATTTCCTTAATTAGGTGAACGCTTAGATAAAAGGCCATTGTTGAACCATGTGATGCAAGTAGGGAAATCTTTTCTTTTTCAGGAACAGGAGTTCTGAGCTCTGCTCTCGTAATAATTATCGTCTGTGTATTTCCAGGTAGCGTTAATTCCATATTCAACGACGCAGCTGCTCCTAGAAGGGAAGTAACTCCAGGAATCATTTTACAAGTAATTCCATCTGCCTGTAGCTTATCTACCTGTTCTTTGGTAGCCCCATAAATATTCGGATCTCCATCATGTAGCCTCATAACAAGATGGCCTGCCCAAGATGCGTCTCTTAATATTTCATAAATTTTTTCCCTATCTATCAATGAGGCATCATACAAACTTGCATTTTTTTTCGCACATTCCAGTAGTTTTGGATTCAATAGAGAACCTGAATAGACAATTGTATCGGCCTCTGCCAGCAATTTTTTTGCCTTCACCGTAATAAGGTCAGGATCCCCGGGACCTGAGCCGGCGAAGAACACAACAGGGTTACTTGCTTTCTGCTGGGTCATTTCTTTTTCACAACCATTATCGAAAAATACTTTTCCCCTGTCTCGGTAACCTCCTGTAATTCTCGAAGTGCAGAAGTCCTGATAGTCTGTTCATCTACAGAAACGTCTTGAGCTATAGTTATCAACGAGTCATTACTAAATCCGGCATCCGGCAACATGTGTATTACCTTGCCGAAATATCTCCCGTCTTTGAGAAAAATTACAGTATCACATGTACTTGCCGTATTTTTTACCCTTTCGATGTCATAGCATGCTGGAATAATGCCCACTGTCTGTTCTCCTTCAGCCAGACTCAGTTTCGCTTCGGCTGCAAAAGAAAAAATAGACGTAATACCGGGAATAATTTCGATCTCAATATCGGGGAAACTTTCCCTCAACTCCTTAAACACATAAGCCCATGTACTGTAAAGAGACGGATCTCCAACAGTAAGATAAACGACATTCTTCCCTGCATAGACGGATTCAGCGATTTCGGAGGCATTCTTTTTCCAATATTCTACCAATGATTCTTTGTCCTTTTTCATCGGAAAAACCAAGGCTCTGACAGTTTGGTGTTCCTTATCGATATATTTCTCAACCACTCCAATAGCTATGCTTTGTTTTCCCTCCCTTGAAGTCGGACCGAATATAATATCTGCCGCTTTCAATCTATCAATGGCCTTAATTGTAAGTAATTCTGGATCGCCAGGCCCGCATCCAATACAAGAAAGCCTCATTTTTCGAAAATGGACCTAGCAGTAATTTAAGTTACGCCTTGGAATGAAGCAGATCAGGTGCACTCGATAGAAGGGGAACGTTTGCTCTATAGGCAATCATTCCTTGCTAACGTCATGAACTGGGTTTGGTTGCTGAAATTATAAGAACCGGATTTCTCGCCAGCATCATAGTCCCGGTAGTTACTTTCATCGATTTTGAAATTATGACTTGGGTCACATCTACCTGTTCAAGATTAGCGCTATAAATTGTAGAGAGTGCATCATAAGCTGATTCTATTAGTATGGTATTAATGACCAGTCGACCATTTTTTTGCAATTTCGATATTCCCATTTCGATAATCTTTCTTGTATTGCTCCACGTTCCTCCAACAACTATGGAATTTACCTGCGGCAGCCTGGGAAGCGCATCTTGTGCATCAGACAGGATGACCTCCGCCCTAAACCCAAATCTACTCAAATTCAACCTTGTTAATTCCACTGCCTTTTTATCAAAATCAATTGCATAAGCTGCTCCACCTCTGATCTGATTACAGATTTCAACAGTCAGGCTACCGCTACCGCAGCCAACATCAATTGCGCTAAAGCCTTCCTTCAGCCTCAACTTGCTTATTGTAATAGCCCTAACTTCTTCCTTCGTTATGGGTACCTGCTCGGATCTTTTGAATAGCTCGTCAGGGATCCCCGAGGTATTATAATTCCAAAGCAATTCGCCAAAACTTTGGTGATTTCCCATATTTTAATGTGCGAGACTTTGATGTAATCCTGTGTAAATAAAGATCATAAACATTAAAAGGAGGAAAATAAAGGGGAAAATGCCATTAGTTGCCAGTTTCCTTCTTTGTGGCTTCTGAACTGTTCGGCCAATCTTCTTAGAAATGCCGTACGACAATAAATAAAAGAACATGCCGATTAAGATGACGATGCCTATTATCGTCCCTTGGTCGGTGCCTGGCACTATGACAAGGCCGGCAACAACTCCTCCTATGACACCAAGTACTGCACGCATGTAATAAATTCTATCGAACATATCCAATCTATCGACGAGGTACAATACGATAATTACAGTCTTGAAGCATCCTGGTTTAATTCCTTACGGTTAACGTGGAAAAGTGTTATAATTGGTTGTTGTTAGAATCACGATGAAGATCATGGAAATATCGGGCCTTGAACTGCACTGCCTAGTTCAAGATATCAATCAAAAATTAAATCAAGGATATTACGTAGGTGGTATAACTAGTATTTCAAGAAATTCATTTTCCTTGAAAATGCGCCATCCCAATCTCTCTGATGTTATTTTGATACTTTCTACGACAGGAATATGGATCACAAAGATGAACTTCCGTACTTTCGAAGATAGTCCAATCATTTACAGCTTGAGATCAGAGATAGAGAGATCAAAGTTCGAAAGTATTGAACAGATAGGGGATGAGCGCGTAGCCTATATCAAGTTTAGACATCTTGATGGTCGTTTGCGAATCCTAGTCGCTGAATTCTTTCGTAAGGGAAACGTAATCGTATGCGACGAAAATAGTGTTATAATTACAATTCTGAATCAGGTTGAGGTGAGACATAGGATACTTAGAATCGGTATGGCTTACCAGTCACCCCCACCCAGAGGCATCAACATATTTGATCTCTCAATCGATGATTTATTGGAATTGCGTGGAAAGGAGAAAGATCCTAACATAGAGGTTGAGAAATGGCTTGGCAGGAATCTCTCGCTATCAAAAAAATACATCGAAGAAATAATTGCCAGGGCCAAAATGAAGCACAGGAAACTAAGCGATACAACCAGAAAAGACATAGAAGAAGTTTTTGGATGGGCCAGAAAGCTTGTATTTGACGTATGTGATCCCTCAACGCATAAACCATTAGTGCTTTTAGACAACGCAGGTCAGCCAACAAATGTTATGCCCTTTCGATTAGAATCGATATCAGAGGGAGAGGCATTTGTTCCGCATGAAACTTTGATGGAGGCTGTGGATGCGGTATTCAGCGAACTACTGATGGAAGAGGGTTCAAGCACGCGTACGGCTGAATTGGATAACAAAATTGCTGTTCTAGAACATGATTACACCCAGCAGAACCAAGCCGAGTCAGAAGTTATTGAGAAGTCTAATGCCATTAGGAAATTGGCAGTGGAACTCATGGCCCTTCCAAATGTCATGACTGACTTCCAAGACAAGTCACTAACTTCAGTTTTAGAGAAAAATTCCTCGAAGATCGTTACCATCGCCGGTAGGAAATTTCTTGAGATTGTAGATGAATCCATACCATTCGATCCACGCCTGCCAAGAATTTCCTCCTTATTATATGATAGAGCAAAAGAATTAGAAAGGGGTTGTCAATCGATTAGAAATGCGAAATCTAGACTAGCTGAACAGATGGAGGATCTAAGGAGAAAGGCTGATCTACTCCAAAAGAAAGCTGCGGTAAAACCCCAAGTTGAAAAAGAATGGTTTGAAAGGTATAGGTGGTTTATAGGCAGCGAGGGGTTTTTGTGCATCGGGGGAAGAGATGCATCGTCAAATTCTGCAATTATACGGAAGCACTTAACGGATCAAGACTTGGTATTTCATGCGGAGGTCCATGGATCGCCATTCTTTGTTGTCAAGAATGTACCAACCAACGGTGCTGAGCAACTGAAAACAATTCTATTGGAAGCTGCTCAGGCAACAGTATCATTTAGTAGGGCTTGGAGGGACGGATTATCAGTTGCAGACGCTTATTGGGTCGTTCCAGATCAGGTAAAGAAAGGCGCTCCCACGGGCCAGTTTCTGCCTAAAGGTTCCTTTGTCATACAAGGAAAGAGGAACTATGTCAAAAGTGTTGAAATTAGGTTGGCTTTGGGTGTAATAATCTTAGAAAAAAAATATGCCTTAATGTGCGGTCCCCAGGAAGCGGTGCAAAAGAAATCTATCGCATACTGCGTGCTTCTTCCAGGGGGAAACGATCCAACTAATATGGCGAAGAAATTTAAGCAGGAGATGGTGAGAGTATGTACTGATATTTCTGAAGAGTTTAAAGATCTTATAGACTACCTTAAGTCGGTTTCAATTGACGAGATTGTAAAGACTATTCCTCACGGACAATCAAAGATGTTATTTACACAAAAAGGCGATCTTCTAGCCCGATCGATGGAAGAATTGCATTCCTAGCTGACCACACTGTCAAGCCTGCTAAAATGCAAAGTGACAGTTCTCAGTTCTCAGTTTCTAGCAAAGTAATTAAGTAAATCATAGTCTTCATTTATTGTGGCCGAAAGGGATTCTATAAGCAAGCACCGGGACGCGAATATGATTACTAGGGTTCTTGTAAGGGATATTATGAATAGTACCGTTGTTTCTTGTCACCCTGACGACGCGGTGAATGAAATCGCCAAGAAGATGAGAGACGAGAGAATAGGCAGCATAGTGATCATGAAAAATGAAAATCCAGTAGGGGTAGTTACAGATTGGGACATAGTTATGAGTACGGTCGTACAGGACGTCAAGCCCAGTATGATGAAAGGATCCGATATTATGAAGCAACTTCATACTATAGAAGGAGAAGAAAGTGTCACCGAAGCAGCTAGGCAGCTGAGGCAAAAAAACATCAAGAGATTGGGTGTGGTCTACAAAGGAAGGCTTGTCGGCATTATCTCTGCGTCAGATGTTATCGCCGTAACTCCAGAGCTGGTAGATGTTGTGTCTGAGAAGGCTTCATTGATCAGAGGAGAGATTGGTCGGCCCATAGGTAATGTATCAGGATATTGCGATGAATGTGGTGAATGGTCTGATTTGCTGCAATACGTTCAAGGAATATTTACTTGTGAAGAATGTAGAGGCGAAGCAGCAACAGTCTAGAGATCTAGCCTTTTTTGCGGACTCGATGCATGGAAGTCTGGCTCGGAAGCTTAGGATATTCGGAATGGATACAGCCTACAGTAGTTCAATTTCTGATGATCATTTACTCAGAGAATGTAATGCCCATCGACGAATTCTTTTAACGTCAGATAAAGAATTGTTCAAGAGATCTTTGAATAAAAGAATCGGCAGCGTTCTTTTGCAAGGCCATTCAGATAAGGAGAATTTGGTAAAAATCTTTGGAGAATGCAACATCAAAGAGGTGCTGTTTGATTGTGCATATGCTAGGTGTCCCACATGCAATATTAAACTCGAGAGGAAAACAAAAGGAGAGATAGATGACCTAAACAACTTAATTCCTCCAAAATCGTATGTCACGTATTCTCATTTTTATCAATGTAGTAGATGCAGGAAAATCTACTGGGAAGGGAGTCATAAGCCAGCATTAGTTTCTCTAGCCGAATCGGTTACGCAAGAATTGTATAGTATATCTTGATCTCCTTTATTGGTCAAACTTCCGTTTGCTGGATTCGCCGTACTTAGTAAGATATTGACCAGTGTCTGCCCAAAATTAGCAAAAGATTAAAATCGTATGCCGAAGAACTTCTGATCATAATGAGTTCATCCTCGCCGCTAGAGAGGACTATCGACAAGGTTTTATCACAAAAGGAGAGTGAATTAATTTCAAAGATAGACTCCGCCTATCAGGAATCCATGAGGAATCTAGATTCTTCTAAAAGTAAACTCAATTCTGAATACATGGTAATACTTGAAAATGCAAAGAAGCAGGCCGAAAATCTTAAGCGACAAATCGTTGGTTCAAGCAGACTCTCTGCAAGGAACAATCAGCTCGTCCTAGTAGAGGATTCAGTCAAAACCGTCTTCGAGATGGCAAGGAAGAGATTGCTATCCCTACACGAGGAACCGGATTATGAAAATTTGATGAAGCAAGCTTTAATGAATAGCTTCAATGAAATCGGAAAGAATGACCTTTCTATCGAATGTAACAAGACTGATTCGAACATGGTACGAAGAGTTGTAGAAAGCATTAACAAGGAAAAGGGAACAAAGATGGTTGTGGTGGATAAGAATATTGACATATTGGGAGGCATACGTGCCACTTCATCAGATGGAACACTAACATATGATGATTCCATTGATTCAAGAATTGAACGGCTCAAACCTTTAATAAGGAAAAACATTGTCCAAATCTTGAGAGGGAGAGAAAGAGAAAGTTGGTCGCAAAAGGTAGAATAGTCTGGGTTAGCGGTCCAGCGGTCAGGGCCGACGGAATGTCAGCTACGAAGATGTACGAAACTGTTGAGGTAGGTGAATCTAAACTCATTGGTGAAGTCATTAGGCTTACCGGAGACGTGGCATTTATCCAAGTTTATGAGACGACTTCAGGTCTGAAACCTGGAGAACCTGTAGTGGGAACAGGTCAACCGCTCTCTGTCACTCTTGGCCCAGGGATCATTGGCCAGATCTATGACGGGATACAAAGGCCATTGAGCGAGATGGCGAAGAAATCAGGCGATTTCATCGGAAGGGGAATCGAAACCACGCCAATAGATCTTAAGAAGAAGTTCAAGTTCATTCCAACGGTAAAGAAAGGAGATAATATAACCGGTGGATCCATTTTAGGCACGGTGGACGAAACACCGTTGCTTACTCATAGCATTCTTGTGCCTCCCAATCATCGTGGAGGTGTGATAACTAACATGGTTGGGGAAGGTGAATATGACCTGGAACATGTTTTGGCTGAGACACAAAAAGATGGTGGCTATCATACAGAGCTAAAGATGTACCACAAATGGCCAGTTCGACATCCCAGACCTTACACCGAAAGATATGATCCTACGGTACCGCTTGTCACCGGCCAGCGTATTATTGACACATACTTCCCCATCGCAAAGGGGGGGACGGGAGCCATTCCTGGTGGATTTGGAACCGGGAAGACCGTAACACTACATCAGATAGCAAAATGGGCTGATTCGAAAGTTGTTGTCTATATTGGATGTGGCGAACGTGGAAATGAAATGACCGAGGTATTGGTCGAATTTCCTCACCTTCTTGATCCGCGTTCAGGTAGACCGTTGATGGAAAGAACAGTTCTTGTAGCAAACACAAGCAATATGCCAGTGGCCGCCCGAGAAGCTTCCATTTACACAGGTGTGACTATTGCAGAATATTACAGAGACATGGGGTTTGATACTGTCTTGGTTGCTGATTCCACAAGTAGGTGGGCTGAGGCCTTGAGAGAAATGTCAGGAAGACTTGAAGAAATGCCTGCTGAAGAAGGCTATCCTTCCTATCTTGCCTCAAGATTGGCAGAATTCTATGAACGAGCAGGGCGAGTTAGGTCTTTGGGCTTGCCGGAAAGAAGCGGATCCGTGACTCTGATAGGAGCTGTGTCTCCTTCGGGAGCCGATTTCACAGAGCCCGTGACGACTCATACCATCAGGTTTATCAAGACATTCTGGGCTTTGGATACCAGACTTGCATACTCTAGGCATTATCCTTCGATTAACTGGATGCAATCGTATTCAGGGTACTTGGAGGATGTTGCCAAATGGTGGAAGGAAAACGTAAGCAGCGAATGGTATGAGTTGAGAGGAGAGTCATATCATATTTTGCAGAGAGAGGATACACTAAAAGAAATCGTTAGGCTCCTTGGACCGGAAGCGCTTCCTGACGAAGAAAAACTTGTCTTAGAAGTCGCACGAATGTTAAAAATAGGAATTCTACAGCAGAATTCCTTCGACAAGGTTGATACGTATTGCAGCCCACAAAAGCAGTTGAAATTAGTCAAACTCATGGTCAGATTCTATAAGGAGGCACTTAAGGCCTTAAGAGAAGGTGCTCCGTTGGCTGATATAAGGGCAATGCCAGTTATTAGCTCCCTACTGAAAGCAAAATTTGAGATTCCGGACGAGGAGGTACAGCGACTAGATGGCCTCGAAAGCGAAATGATTGATCAGTTTAGAAGACTACAGGGTAAAGAAGAGGTGAAAGTGGTTGTCTGAATCAGCTGCCATTGAATATACCAAAGTAGCCGAAATTAAAGGTCCTCTCATTATCATTGATGGAATCACAAAAGCGTCATTCGACGAACTAGTTGAAATCGAGACTTCAGATTCCATTAGAAGACTCGGCAGGGTACTAGAGGTAGGCTACGGAAAGGCGGTAGTGCAAGTATTTGAGGGTACTACGGGGCTGGCAATCAGTGGAACGAAAGCTAAATTCTTAGGTAAAACTATGGCTATGCCCGTTTCTCCAGAACTCTTGGGAAGAGTATTCGATGGACTCGGCCGACCCAATGATGGTCTCCCTGATCCTATAGCGGAGAAATTCCTTGATGTAAACGGAGAACCAATGAACCCTGAACGAAGGGAATATCCTACTTCATTCATACAAACGGGGGTCTCTGTGATTGACGGAATGCTCACACTCGTCCGTGGCCAGAAACTTCCGATATTCTCTGGCTCCGGCATGCCACATAACATTCTGGCAGCGCAAATAGCTAGGCAAGCATCAGTCGTAGGAACAAAAGAAGATTTTGCTGTCGTCTTCGCAGCCATTGGAGTTCAATATTCGGAGGCGCAATACTTTAAGCGAAGCCTTGAAGAGTCTGGGGCCTTGAGACGAAGCGTATTATTTCTTAACCTAGCAGATGATCCAGCAATCGAGCGAATTATAACTCCTAGAGTAGCACTTACTGTAGCCGAATATCTGGCCTTTGATCTGGGGATGCATGTCTTAGCGATTCTGACTGACATGACCAACTACGCTGAGGCATTACGTGAGATTAGCGCCGCAAGAGAAGAAGTCCCAGGAAGGAAAGGATACCCAGGTTACCTGTACACTGACTTGGCAAACAATTACGAACGCGCTGGACGCATTAGAGGGAAAAATGGTAGTGTAACACAGGTGCCTATACTATCTATGCCTGCTGACGATATAACCCACCCTATTCCTGACCTCACCGGTTACATTACAGAAGGTCAGATAGTGTTAGGAAGAGATCTCTTCCGAAAAGGTGTTTATCCACCTGTGGGCGTCCTTATGTCGCTTTCAAGACTTATGAAAGACGGTGTTGGGGAGGGAAAAACGAGATCAGATCACATGGAAGTAGGTAACCAGCTTTACGACGCCTACTCTCGAGCTCAGGAAGTAAGAGCTCTAGCCGAAATCGTAGGAAGATCAGGATTGACTGGAGTCGACCTCAAGTATTTGGATGCAGGCGATATGTTTGAAAACCATTTTCTGAAACAGGTAAATGATGAAAATAGGGGATTAGAGGAGACGCTTTCAAGAGCATGGGACGTTCTCTCAACTTTACCTGAAGGTGAGCTAACAAAGATAAAGGAAAAACATGTGAGACAGTACTACAAGGAGACGAAATGATCTTTTAATTATGTCATTTGGTGGAAGGGTTACTGCTACAAAGATTGAGCTAATCAAGATCCGCCGTTCCATGCAGGTAGGAAAGATGGTTCACAAGATTCTAGATGATAAACGGGAGGTTCTGTTAAAAAAGATAGACGAAATGATCGAGGAGGCAAACAAGGCCAGAGGTGATATCTGGTCGCCATTAGCAGAGATCTATTCATCCGTATACGATTCCTACATGTCGCTTGGAACAACAACACTTGAATCAATATCCGATTCTACTCCCAGTATTATGGAGGTTGACGTAAATGTACGAAGAGTTGTTGACGTAAGGATCCCAACTCTTCACGTCAGCAGCAAACAGGGGGGACAAGAATTATCATACGGTTTCGTGGAAACCAACGCTTCGGTAGATAAAGGCGCGAAACTAATAAAGAATATACTCCCTCAAATTTGCAAGGCAGCCGAATATGAGAATGCAATATTTAGTTTGGCAAAGGAACTCGAGAGAACTCAGAAGTTGATTAATGCGTTAGAGTATGTCATAATTCCACAGTATGAAAATGCGATAGCATTTATTCGTGCTACTCTCGAAGAACGAGAAAGAGAAGAGTTCGTAAGACTCAAAAAAGTTAAAGCAGTACTCGAAAGGAAAAAGCTTTAATATCGTCGGGATTGCTCTGGGAACTAATTGGGACATGAGCGAGAATATAATATCAAATTTTTCTGAGGAATCAAAAGATGTTCTCAAGAAAGAATATGAAACTATGGTAGAGCAGACGAAAGAGATGCTTGGTGAATGTAAACGCAAAGCACTCTCCAAAATATAGGTCATTTACCATGGTTTCTTACTTAGTAACAATCCGTTATGATTCTTCTTTAATATGTAGAATTGTCCATTTGCCGAGATATCATTAAATAGGGCGTCCCATCTCGAACCCCTATGAAGAAAGGAAAGGGAGGACATGTTTTTATCCCGGTTATCGTGGCTCTGACCACAATAACTTTCATAACTGTAAATTCCATGGGGTCTGTAGCATATGCTCAGGAAGGGGCATCCGCGGGTGATACAAGCTCGTTCAAGCTGATAGGTGCAGGAATGGCGTTTGGTTTGGCCGCTCTTGGTGCAGGTATCGGACTTGGTTACGTAGGGGCTGCCGGCCTAGCAGCTATTAGTGATAATCCTAAAATGCAGTCTAGGGTTTTCATTATTGTAGGTATGGTAGAATCAATCGCGATTTACGGTATCGTCATGATGTTCATCATACTCGGTCAAGCGTGACCTAAATTGGGAGATTCCTGATAAGGCACCTCCAACTGAGAGGATAACGGATGGACTGGGACTAAATGGGAACCGCTAAATTACTGAAAACTACACTTGTCCTACCTAGGACTGAGACGCAGCAAGCTGTAAGCAGACTTGCTCAACTTGAATGGTTTCATCCCTTACAACATGCATCCGAGTACATTAATCCCTATTATGACGACCTATTATTGAAGGCACAGCGGCTTTTCCAAGAAATTGACGATGTAGTCAAGGCTTTGGGAGTACCTTTAGAAACGGGTGTAATGGATACAATGTTTAAAGGTGCTCCGAAGGAGGAGACATCCTACGAGATTGAAGATATCCAGGGCTTCATAGTTGATTTGGAAGGAAGGAGTGCGGCACTCTTGGATGAGCCTAAAAAGATTCTTATGGAACAAAGTCAGGTTTCGAAACAGTTGGAAGAATACCGTACGATAGCTTTAACGTTAGAAATGGCAGCGGAATTGGATTTAGATCTGCGAATTTTTTCTAAATTGAAAATGTTTTATGCTGCAACTTTTATCATTGAAAATAACGACCAAGATGAGATCAAAAAAAGTTTGGGAGATCTAATGATGCAGATTGTTAAATTAAATGAGCACAAGTCTGCTTTAATCGTTTTAGGTTCAACTGACAATGACGCTGATAGAATAATCAAAGTTCTGAGAAGCTTCGGAGTGCATCCTTTGCAAGTATCTCCTAACATGCCTCAGAATCCCCATTTGGCCTATGCTGAGTCCAAAACCAAAATAAAGGAACTAGAGAAGCAAAGTACAGACCTGGGTAAGAAGGTTGAGAAATTAAAATTATCACTTACTACGAAACTACTATCATTACATGAAGCTTCTCAGGTGGCAAAAGATGTTTTAGAGGCAACTAGGAAGCCAGGTGGCACCAGAAATTTCGCTATGATTCAGGGCTTTATCCCTGAGCAAATGGAGAATAATTTCAAGAGTTTGACAAGCGATTACGTCTCGGTAATGGATAGTCACGAAGGTTTGTCCGCTCATGAAAGTCACGCTGAGGATCACAATGAGAAACTTCCTACACTCTTGAAAAATAAAAAGTATATTCGTACCTTCGAGATCATTACCGAGACACAGGGATTACCCAACTATGACGAGAGAGACCCTACGCCGATTATTGCCTTCGTGTGGCCTCTGTTCTATGGATTGATGTTTGCAGACTTGGGGCACGGCATATTGCTCTTTGGTCTCGGGATGCTTTTCAGATATCGTGGCAACGGATCTCTAACCACTTGGGGAACTTTAATAGCGGCGAGTGGAGCTGCCGCTGCCATCGCAGGCTTGGGAACGGGCGAATTATTTGGTTTCCACGCAATCGAGATACCTATTCTGGCGCCCATTGCTGAACAATTAGGATTTGTGGGCTTGTTAAGTGTGTCGGAGCTAACATTTGAGGAGGTAGTCAAGATTTTGGAGATTTCGATTGCTATAGGGGTGGTGCATATCTTGCTGGCTTTCTTCTTGAGGCTCTCGGCAAATATCAAAAAACATGATAATCTTATGATTTTTTACCATGATATCCCAACCATAGTACAATACTTTGCGGTGGTAAGCCTCATCCTAGCAGCTATAGGTTCTGGATATGATATCATCGGCATGTTTGGGATTACAGGAATCACCTACGATGAACCGGTGCCTTGGCTGACGGTCGTTTTCGGAGACTGGGTTACTGTAGATCTGGTTGCAAAGGCAGCACCCCTTGTAATTATTGGGACCGTGATAACAATGATTATCGGAGGCATAAAGGAAGAGAAGCACCTCAAGAAACTTGGGAAGGATGAAGGTGGTGGATTGGTAGGTATAGTGGTGGAGGTAATAATGGTGAGAATCATAGAAATGCTTTCAAACACAATAAGTTACTCTAGACTTGGAATTATGCTACTGGTTCACGCCGCACTCCTTGTAACGGTTATCGATTCATTCGAATCCTTGGGTGGCACAGCTGGAGGATATGCTGTCCTTATCGGAGGAAATATTGGTATAATGTTGATTGAAGGACTGATAGTATACATTCAAACAATTAGGTTACACCTTTACGAATGGTTTCCTAAATGGTATATTGGCGAAGGGGTTGACTTCAAACGCCTCGTCCCCAAAATGCTCTATTCCAAATTTGTATGGCGGACAAGGGCCATTGATCATAGCTTGGACCACAATCGAGTAGAGGCTAAGAGAAGCACTCACGAAGAAGTGATTGAGAGGTCATGAGAGTATTTATTCAGCTAAGGTCGTTGACTCAACCAGTACCAATCGTAAAGATTCCAGTTGCTAGATAATCCGATTGCCGTTTTTGACTCGGGACTAGGTTCCTTATCAGTAATAAAACAATTACGGAAACACTTACCGACTGAAAATCTACTGTACCTTGCAGATGAACAGCACTTTCCATATGGTAACAAGACAAGGCAAGAACTTTTAACCATAATTCTTGATATCCTAAGATATCTTGAGCGGTATAAACCAAAATTGGTAATTATTGCCTCAATTACTCCTTCAATTCAGATTCTTGATGAAGTCAAGCGCTCATCTAGGATGGATGTCGTGGGAATTATCCCTCCACTCAAGACCGCTTGTAGGCTGACGAAGAAAAAGCATATCGGAATATTGGCAACCACAGGCACGATCAAGAGCAAAGAATTGGGCGGTTTGATAAAGTCCCAAGTCCCACAGAATATACTTGTAACCAGATTTGATGCAACAGAAATTATAGGCTTGGTTGAGAGTGGTGAATATATCACCAATGAACGAAAGACTTTTGATGCAATCTCCAAGGCAGTAGAATATCGCGAGCATCTTGAATCACACATAGATGTGATGGTTTTGGCAAGCACCCACCTACCCTTTGTCTCAAATTATCTCGTCTCCTTACTTCCAACCATCAGGTTGATTGATCCTGTAAAACTTCTCGCAAATGATGTGAGGAAATATCTATCCACTAATCGTATGGCCAAAAAAAAAGGAGTTGGCCGCACGGAGATTCTAATCACGTCAAGCAAAGCTAGATTTGAAGGGATAATTAGAAAATTAGGCATTAGAGAACCAGTGAAGGAGATCTTTCTAGCCCTTTGAAAGTAGCTACATGCGATACCTCTAATCTCAAGATCGGCAAAATTGCAGAAGCAATGTAAATGGAGCAACTCTACGAAAATTAGGTAGATTTACCTTAGACCAGAACTTACTAGTCATGTATGGATCTTAGAATCATTTTCCTGGGCACGTCAGCTGCCACCCCAACTGATGAACGAGGACTATCTTCTATCGCGATTGCTCGAGGGAATGAGATACTTCTCTTCGATGCTGGGGAAGGCATGCAAAGAAATTTTGTAAGATCAAGTCTCAGGATGAATTGTAAAATGAAAGTTTTTATCACGCACATGCACGCTGACCACTCACTCGGAATTTTGGGGCTACTCCAAACACTATCTCTTAATGGCAGAACCATGCCTATTGATATCTATGGTGAGCCGAGACTCGCAGAATTCATAAAGTTTAGTACAAGATTAATAGGTTTTGGGCTTTCATTTGATGTAAATCTTCACAATATAGAAACTGAGGGATTGTTGGTGCGTGAGGAGGATTATGAAGTGACATGTTGCGAAGCAGATCATAATGTTACTGCCTACTCATTCTGTCTGACGGAATTAGAGAGACCTGGGATTTTTGATATCAAAAGAGCAGTACAATTAGGAATACCAGAAGGGAGATTATACAAACAACTTCAATCAGGTACTGATATTGTGATCAACGGAAGTACAGTAAGATCATCCGATGTGGTAGGGCCAAAACGACCTGGGAGGAAGATTGGAATATCTGGTGATACAAGACCAACCGAAAAGCTTAGCAATTTTTTCCAGAATTGCGATCTCCTCATCTTTGAGTCAACATATGCCGAGGAGCTCCGACATAAGGCGATCGAGAACTTTCATGCTACTGCTGCTGAAGCTGCTAAGTTAGCAAGTCAGTCTGGTGCTAAGAAGCTTGTATTAACTCATTTTAGTACGAGGTACAGGCAGAGTAAACAATTGCTCGCAGAAGCGCGCCTCATTCATGAGAACGTAGATAATGCATATGATCTGAAAACAATACACCTTCCATACCGTCAATGAATCCTCTGAAGAACTTCGAGTTGAACCGAAGTCGAATTATTTTCTTACAAATTTATAACCGGAGCATACTAATACTTGCAGGGGATGAAGTGAATAATCGCTGCTCCAGGCAGAGCCAGAAGCTATGATGACCTCGCGACGAACAGACCCCAAACAACTACCTCTAGGTCTAGGCGAGGCATTTGGAGCGTGACATGCACACGACAATATGAAGTGTTTGCTGTCGTTTTAAAATCTTTTCAATAGATTAGACTAACGTACTAGAAATACCGAACTTTTCATTCCACAACATATACATTATTCATGCGATACCACTTTCTTTAATGTCTTTAGAAGAAATAGTTTACGATTATCCTCTTTACAGACCTCCCTCCGAGGCAAACTCAACGATCTTACAGGTCACGTTGGGATGTTCCTTTAATCGCTGTTCATTCTGTAGTATGTATCGAACAAAATCCTATCAAGAGAGGTCATTAGATGAGATCAAGTTCGAAATAGATTTGATTTCTAAATACCAACCCCTAACCGAAAAGATATTTCTAGCTGATGGTGATGCACTAAATCTCAAGACCGAAAGATTGGTTGAAATATTAGACTATTTGAATCTAAAATTTAACAGTCTTAAGCGAATTTCATGCTATGCCATGCCAAGGAATCTGATCCAGAAAAAGGACCCTGAACTTGAACGGTTGCGGAATAGAGGACTAAGCATGTTATATGTTGGGATAGAGAGCGGTAATGATGTTGTGCTGCAGAAGGTCACTAAGGGCGCATCTCCCTCAATGATTATTGAAAGTTGTGAGAAAGCAATTGATCATAAATTCACACTCTCTTGCATGGTCATTCTCGGCTTAGGCGGCAGAACATATACTGATGCACACATATCCGATACCGCCATGGTTGTGAGCAAAATTAGCCCGCACTATCTAGCCGCTCTCAACCTCCAACTAGACGAAACTGTTCGTAGCGAGTTCATGTCCAAGTTTAGGGAGCCATTTTCCTGGTTAACTGATTTGGAGATCTTGCATGAACTGGAAAGGCTAATAATGCTTTTCAATCCGACAAGAGAAGTAATCTTTAGAGCTAATCATGCTTCAAATGTATACAGTATTGGCGGGACTCTCCCATCTGAAAAATCAAAGCTTCAGAGACTGATTCATGAATTGATAAGTCACCCTGAAATGTTAAGACCAAAGATTGTTCGAAGATTCTGATCCTGTGTGGGTTTTCCGTCTTCTATCCTGCCACCTCCTAGTCCTAGTCTTCTACGCCGTTGGCTTAAGGTAGAAGATCAGATAATAATATCCATAAACAATAATCCTTTCAGAATTTAAGAAAAACAAATAAAAGAAATTTTTGAGTAGTCAAATTACCAGTGGTGCTTTTCGTCTGGAATAAGACCTATCTGCTCACGCTCGAAGTAAGTCTCTAATTCTTGAGTCCATTTTTCTTTAGCAGAACCTCCTCCAAGTCCCTTTCGTCTGAGCCAAAATGCTATTACACTCAGGAGGAAAACTGCGAAAAGCATAGTCCCAAATATGTATACCATTACATCAAAGAACAATGGGTCGTATGCTGGTCCTACCTGCTTCAGAAGACTCTCCAATCCGGTGCTGAACATTCCCACAAGGCTTAGAATGGCGCTCATATTACGATATAATCCAAATAAAATCTATGATATATACATTTTGGTTTACAACTTCGGATCTACACTTGATATAACGAATGTACTAGATTTGCACCGAACAGATAATTACACTTTACAAAGAAAAAAAAGCCTCAGCATAAGTATTAAGACAATATTCAAAAAGAAGGAAAGGATTTGTTTCAGTATCCCTATCTATTTTGGTTTCTTTTCATAGCGTCAAGTTCGTCTTTGTATCTCTGAGCTTCTAATTTCCAATCCGGTTCACTCTGCCGAGAGTATTGCGTAGTGGCTGCCCTTCTCGCTCCTCTGGACTTTACGAAGAATGCTGCTGCCACCCCTCCGAATATTACTACGAGTATTATGATAAATAGTACTGTGTTGTCAAGGGTACCGCTAACCATAGAAGTTCCTGAACCGTATGCACCTTGTTGCGCAGCAAGTGATGTTTTCTCCCTAGCAAGTTTCAATTGTTCCTCAATACTTCCCGGTGTGGATCCTTCGCCTGAGTACTGAGCATTCGCTGTCTGAATACCAGGCAATATAAATGCGGTCGCCATGAGTAATGCCATAATGGATAGAACCGGTAGGTAGGCTTTATTCATATGTTCATTTTTCGAATCTCGATTATTTAACTTTTTTGTAAAACCTTTACCTTCTTCAATGTCCGTAACATTTAGATGTCGACCCTCAGAACGTTGTCTATCAATGGCACGAATGCACGCACATACTCGCGGCAAGTCTCATTCAACACGTCCTACGTCCAAGAGTGTGCCTACGTGGGTAAGCATCAGTCATTCAGACCTTACATCTAATATCACCAAAATGTACAATGAAGATGGATTGACCGCTTCCCAAATTGGTATCATTCTTAGAGATGAGTATGGGATACCACTAGCTAAGCCTATTCTGGGAAAAACCATAACTGATGTTTTGACAGAAAACGGTGTTAAGCAAGATATGCCAGAGGATCTAGATAGACTAGTAAAAAAGGCCCTTGGCCTGCAAAGGCATCTTCGAATGCACAACAGCGACAGAAGAAACGTTCGTTCTTTAGAACTGATCGAATCAAAGATACATCGTCTTTCACGGTATTACAAGAAAAGGGACAAAATCGCCAAGAATTGGAAATATGCTGCGGTTATAGCACAGGCGCAATAGACTCACGACTTCTTGATGAATCCACGAAATAGGCTAGATGATGATCTCAAGTCTATCTCGGATGATATTCGGGACCTAGTAAGAAAAGAGGGTAAGTTCCTTGTCCTATGTAGTCCATCCCCAGATGGAATAGCTGCAAGTAGTATAGTTTTCCAAACTCTTGACAGGTTAGGCGCCAACTGTGTGGTGAGAAGCACTACAAACTTGACAGATTTTCTACAGGTTGGGAACTCAATTTCCGATGAATATGATTTATGTTTACTTTTAGATTTCGAACATGAGTCGGTAGAAAAGCTTGTAAAGAGCTTCCGAGCCAAATGGTATCTGATCCGGCATCTATCTAATGAGGTAGTCCCCGAACCAAACGAAGCTTATGGCCAGCGAGTTCTGAACATTAATAGGTACGAGCTCAATGGTTGGTCAGAAATAACCTCTGCAGGGATTTGCTATCTTCTGTCAATAACACTAGACGCTAAAAATGCGGACCTTTCTGTGTTGCCTGTACTCTCTTCGCTTGGTGAGGGACAGGATCGCGGAGAAGGCAGGTCACTTGTGGGAATAAACGCTGAAATAGCCAAGGTTGGTGAATCTCAAGGTCTGTTGCGGAGTCAGCCAGATGACCTTATGATGGTAGGACGTGAATGGAGGCCGATTCATGAAGCTATCGCTCTGACTCGTTTTCCATACATTGACGGATTAACTTGGAACTTACAAAGGGCTAAGTCAATAGTGGAAAATTCTGGGATCAAGTTGAGGGAAAATGGGAAATGGCGAGTATTCGCCGAACTTCTGGATCAGGAGAAATGGTCCATCTATGAAGGGATTGCAAAATTCGTTGCCACCAATTCTGGCACAGAGGTTCTGCCTTTAGAAGGGATACGCGGGATCAATTACACTCTACTTAAGGAAGACAGGGGAACTCCACTTCGTGACGCAAGGGAGTACTCAGATCTCCTTCGAATTTGTGGCAAAATGCAAAAATCAGGAGTAGCGATATCGGTTTGCCTTGGCGACCGTTTTAAGATGTTAACAAAAGCTGAAGAAACAGTGGTTCGTTATCTTGACATTCAGAGACGATCGTTAAGGACTATATTTGAAGAGAAATGGAGGATTTGGGTTGACAGAGATATGGTCTTCATGAACGGTGAAGGGGCCGTGGCAGAAAATACCCTCGAAGATATCATGACTCTTCTTGAATCCTCTCCACAATTCTTGCGCAAGATCATTGTTGGCAGGACAGTCACACGAAAAGGCACGTACAAGTATTGTTGTCGGACGTATGACTTGCCAAAATTTACTGAGATGGCTTCAGCGTTACGGAAGTGTTCTAGCATATCTCCTGCACTCCCCCATCCATTTGAACCTTATGTGCTATGTTGCGAAGTCTCACCTAATGATTTGGAAAGTTTTGTCTCATGTTTGAAGGTTGCACCCAGGACCGATGAAAATGCAAGAGCCTCTCGTTGATAAAATCACCATATATATAGAACTAGATCTAGAAGCTGAAGGCAAAAGAGATGCAATAATGAAATCAATCATTGCGGACAACATCAATTTTCCCCAAGGCTTAGAAATGGAAATGCATTCTCTTTCAGAGAACATACTTTCAATAGAGTTCAATAGCTGTGGTTCTATTGAGACGATTTCCAATACAGTAGACGAAGTCCTGAGCCATATTTCAATTGGGAAAATGGTGCTGAATGATGATTGATCCACGGCTACTAAAAGACGAACCAGAACGGATACGGCTAATGCTTTCTCAAAGAAATCTATCTTTTCCGTTAGATGAGTTATTGTTGCTAGATAAAAAGAGACGCACTTTAATTTCCGAGAGCGATCTGTCGAGACACCGAAAGAATGTGATTTCTCAAACTATTGCGAGAAAGATGAAATCTCAAGTGGACTGCTCAGAAGAGCTCAAGGAGATGAATTCCCTTGGTGATAGAATTCTCAAACTGGGTAAAGATCTTGAAGAAACAGATTCAAATTTCAAGCATTTGATAATGAGTCTACCTAATATGGTCAATAGCTCTGTGCCTGTTGGCGCGAATCAGCAAGAAAATGTAGTAATTAGATCGATAGGAACACCCAGCAAGTTCGATTTTGCTCCTCTTGATCACCTTGATCTTGGAACAAAGTTGGATCTGTTTGATTTAGAGCGGGCTGCGAAAATTTCTGGCTCTCGCTTTTACTTCTTGAAGAATGTGATGGTAAAGCTGAATATTGGATTGCTCCAATTTGCTCTGGATTATTTACAAGATCAAGGATACGTACCAGTACAACCTCCTTACATGATTAGAAGAGAACCAATGGAAGGCGCTGTTATATTGGAAGATTTTGAACATGTCATTTACAAAATCCATGGAGAAGATTTACACATGATTGGTACCTCTGAGCATGCATTGGCGGCAATGCATATGGATGAAATTCTAGAAGGAGCTTCCCTTCCATTAAGATATGCCGGTATTAGTCCTTGTTTTAGAAAAGAAGCTGGCGCACACGGAAAGGACACGAAAGGCATCTTCCGAGTACATCACTTTGACAAGGTTGAGCAATTCATATTCTCGCGTCCGGAGGATTCGGAAAAAGAACATCAGAAAATGGTGGGGTTGGCCGAGAAATTTTATGAAAAATTGGGAATCCCCATTCGGACCGTCCTTCTGTGCACGGGTGACATGGGTAAGACTTCTTCCAAAACTTATGATTTAGAAGCCTGGATGCCAGGCCAAGACTGTTATAGAGAGATAGTCTCGAGCTCGAACTGCTTAGACTATCAGTCTAGGAGATTGAAAATAAGATTCAGAGATCGTCCTGATGAGGAAACTCGTTTAGTTCATACCCTAAACAGCACTCTGGTCGCGACTGGACGGACGTTAGTTGCAATTATTGAAAACTTTCAACGCTCTAACGGAACGATAGAAGTACCTGAACCCTTGAAGAAATTCGTAGGAACTGATGAGATTTCAGCTCGATAAAAGCTTCAAAAGCGCGATAGATTATTCTCTAAATCCTATAGTTCATTAAATACAAAAATGAGGGAAGTTAGTTCGTGTGTGTGATTACTAGATCACTTGCCACGGTCTAGTCGCGAATGTTACGCCTAAGCCCGATCCTATCAATATTACTTGATACATCACATTCGACCACGGAACTTGCTTGAAAATCGGTTCACCCGTCACTTGAACGGTTTGTCCTGGTCCAAGTCCTGGGCCAATGGTCTGAATATTGAGCTGTGTATGGACATGATAGATACCTGGTTCTAGCGCTCTGACGGTTAGTGAATATGGAATTGTAGATTCTGGTTCAATGTCAAAGACGTTACCTGGTGGATCACGAGCTATGAACTCCCATCTATTACCTGCATTTGTTGATTCGCTGAAAAGCGACAACCACGCTCTAAGTGGCCTGTTCACCAAACTCTGCAGTGTGCCAGTTACTGTTAGCTCATCACCAGTCTGAAGCGTCTGACCTGAAAAAGATTCATCTTGAATTCTCACAAACCTACTCTGGAGTTGGGCTTGAACACCATGTCCCTCTACAGAAGGCATAAATGCGAATGCACTAGACATTACTAATACCGCAGCCAATCCTGTCAAGACTATAGCCTTGTTAATCATTTGTCGTTTCTAAGCGATACCAGAAGAAACAAAGATATATATTTTGCTGTTACCGAGCTATTATTGCTTCATTAAGTGCTACTTGATTTTTGGAAATTAAAGTTTTCGAAATGAACTCATAACCCCCCAGAGAATTTCCTTCCACCGTAACCCTGAATAAAGATGATCGTGGATACGGGATGCATATTTCAATCTAATTTCAAATTGCACAGCAAAATTTAAAAAGGTAAGTACTGATCAGGTATTGTATAAGATGACTTTACCAAAGGGATTCGGACCTGGTGGAAGACGAACAGAAGGCGGTAGTAGAGACGATATAGAAAAAATGATCGGACGCAGAGTTGAAAACATGAAGGGTATCTTTGCATTAGGGTTTGCATTATGCTGGGCTGCAACAGCTGGCGGTGTTTATGTAGGCGTAACCGTTTACCCTTGGGCATATCCTCTGCCAAGTGGAATATATGCCCTATCTGTGCTTACTGTTATTGAAGCGCTAGGCTTCATGTGGATGTGGAAGATCGCGACAGAAAAGCCTCTACGCCCGTACTGATTTCTTTCTTATTTTTTAGTGTATACGTATTGTCGTATTGCTTTCTTCTCAGCGGGCTTTTGCGAATGTAGATAAATTTTATACTACGCCCGTACTGATCTCTTATTTTTTAGCGTATAGTTACGTATTGTCGTATTGCTTTCTTCTCAGCAGGCTTTTGCGGATGTAGATAAATTTTATATATAACCTCTAGGAGAAAGTTGGTAATGGTCTGGCTAAGACGCACAACGCATTATCTGTTCATAGTTGTCGTGGCTGTTAACAGCACTCTACTGACTATTAATGCAGGAGACTACATATTCTACACTGACTGGGCTTGGACTTCATTCGTCGTGTTCTCTATATCGCAGTCAACGATGCTTGTTGTGGGTGCCATCTATTACATGTTGTTTACGGGAGTGCCAGGGACAGCGACCTACTATGCCACTATAATGACGATTTATACATGGGTTGCAAAAGGGGCTTGGTTTGCTCTTGGATATCCATACGACTTCATCGCGGTACCGGTGTGGATTCCATCAGCAATGTTGCTGGACCTGTCTTACTGGGCAACAAGAAGGAACAAACACGCGGCGATCCTAATAGGAGGAACATTGGTTGGACTTTCACTGCCATTGTTTAATATGATCAACCTATTGACGATACGCGATCCGCTAGAAATGGCATTCAAGTATCCTAGGCCAACATTGCCTCCATACATGACACCAATAGAACCACAAGTCGGTAAATTCTACAATAGTCCAGTAGCCTTAGGAGCTGGCGCAGGAGCCGTGCTAGCTGTGCCAATAGCAGCTTTGGGTGCAAAACTCAATACATGGACTTACAGATGGATGGCCGCTTGGAGTAAGTGGGACTAGGCCAAATTCAGCCAATCCTTTTCTTTTTTTCTTTTTTGTTTTAAGATTTAGGTGTATTCTGCCTTTGTACGCTAGGATCCGCTGATCGTTGATCAGAAATCGTTGAAAATAGGACCCGTTCCTGAATTACAATCAGAGGTAGTTATCTGTCTGCTAGATAGCTACTCTCAAAACATCTAGCAAGTTGGAGATATCAGAGCTAGATCTACCTCCAGCTAAGAAGACTCTTTGTTTTGAAGGTGGATTTTTAACATAGTCTGGGATCTTTGCGGCGATCCTGTCTTCATAGGTCGGAACCATTTCGTTTTGGTAGAATATACCTATAGGTATTTTTTTGCCCCATTCATACGACTTCAAGATTGCATTGGACATCTTATTATCTGCTTCATTTTCTGAGTGAACAATTCCATCATAACCTGCTCCTTCGAGTTTGTATGTTCTCGGAATCTGCTTTCCCGTTTCTGGATCGGGATTGTCTGATCCTTGATACCACTCTCTAGTATTGATATCGTTGTAAGTGGGACATGGTTGCAGTACATCCAGGTATGCCAAGCCTTTGTGTGAGACACCTTGTATTATCAAGTCTTTGAGGTGTCGAACGTCATATGAGTATCCTCTAGCTATAAACGTGAAGCCGGATACAGCAGCAAGAGCAAGTGGATTGACGGAATTATTAGAATTTGGTAGTGGAAGTGATTTGGTCTTCAAACCTAACTTCAATGTAGGTGAGGCTTGTCCTTTCGTTAATCCGTATACTCCGTTGTTAAAAATGATGTATAACATGTCAACATTTCGTCTTCCAGCGCTAACGAAATGACCAGCACCAATTCCCAACCCATCTCCATCACCTCCGACAGCTATTACTTCTAATCCCGGATTACAAAGTTTTGCTCCTTGAGAAAAAGGGAGTACCCTACCGTGTAGTGTGTGTATCCCATAAGTGTTAATAAAATGCGGCGTTTTACCTGAACATCCAATGCCTGAGAAGATAACAGCTCTATGTTTCTGGATCCCCATCTCCGCCAGAGCCATCTGAATAGCATTGAGGATGCCAAAGTCCCCGCATCCTGGGCACCAGTCATTATGTACTTCTGTTTTATAATCACTAAGTTTAAGCGCCATGTTCTAAAACAATCCTCCTTGGAGCTTCTCCCGACATAATTCTCATTAGCACATTATAAACCTCACTAGATGAAATCGGTCGGCCATTATACTTGACAATCAGATGATCCATACTAATACCAATATTTTCGCTAATTAGCAACCCGAGCTGAGATGAATAATTCATTTCAATATCAACTAACTGTTTATGGCCTCCGATCAAGTCGCGCATCCTTTCAAATGGGAATGGATTCAGCAGGCGCAATTGTACAAACCGGATATTCTTACCCTCATCTATGAGCCTGTCCATTGCATCCAGAATAGCACCCTTAGTAGAACCCCAGCTTATAACGGTCAATGCGTTCGGTCCATCAATTCCATACAGCGTGGCCTTGTCCTCGTCGCCTATTTGGTCGAGCGCGATCATTAACTTGTCCATTCGCTTATCCATCATTGCTGTTCTTATCTCTGGATCCTCTGTAATGTGACCCTCCTCAGTATGTTCATCGCCAGTATTCCAAAATATTCCATTTTCAGTCCCAAGTAAAACCCGAGGAGATATTGAGTATCTTGCATCATTATCCTTGTTATCATTGTTATTTCGGATCAACCTAAACCTGCGATAATGATTGGCGTCACCCAAATGGGGCGATGAATCAGATATATTATCCACAAGCAAACCTCTATCAATAGAAATCCTTTGTTGATCAAACATTTTGCAGGTGGTTATACTGTTTGCAATTGCTTTGTCAAGCAGATGAATTACAGGCATCTGGAATTTCTCTGCAAAATTGAAGACTTTAATGGTATCATAATAGCTCTCTTCAATATCTCCTGAAGAATACACAATTCTGGGAAACTCCCCATGTCCGGCCTTTGTGGCGAAAAGGAGATCACCCTGCTCATGCCTTGTTGGCAAACCGGTAGCCGGTCCAGCCCTCTGGTACAATGAAACCACTACAGGGACCTCGTTCATGCCAGCCCATCCAAGAGCCTCGGTCATCAGAGAAAATCCCGGGCCAGACGTTGCAGTTGCAGAACGTGCACCGGTGAGTGCTCCTCCTATTGCCATGGTTATGGCGGCAATTTCATCTTCAGTCTGTAAAACTAGTATGGAACCGTCAGTACCTTCCACTTGCGGCACTATTTCATTGGCTTCAAGAAATTCACTATCATCGCTGGCAGGTGTTATTGGGTAATAGGTCTGAAATCTGCAACCCGCAGTCAATTTACCTAAAGCTGATGATTGGTTACCCTGAACTAGTATCACGTCAGGGAGAGGATTCTTAGCTGTTAGATTGTAGGCCAGAGTACTTGCATTATGATGTGTTCTGGCATACTCATAAGCATAGTTAGCTGCCATGACGTTCAAATCGGCTATCTTGGGTTTGGATCTGAAAATGAATTTGATCGCACTTCCAAGGGTTTCAAATTGAAAGCCAAGCAACGCCATTGAGCAAGATAATGACATAACATTGACCATTCGTGATAATTTGCTTAGTGAATGATCTTCACTCTTGGCTGAAAATTCTTCGAGCAATTGAAAGTAAGGGACATTGAAAAGACTTACCCCTCTATCAGATGCATACTCAAGAATTCCTTGAACAGTTAGAGGCCTTCCTTCCTTCTCTAGAAGAGCAACCAGCCTATCCCTAAAGGCATCATCCAATGTTGGTACCTCTCCTATTTTGACGTCAATGAGCTCTGAGTCATATACGATTCCTCCGCCTTTAACAACTGAAACAGTATGCCTAAGCAAGGTTTCTGCGTCAAATGAGACAAGCATACTAATTTCGTCTACGTGTGATCGAATCTCTTTCTCGGAGACCCTCACAGTAAAATAGCTATGTTCTCCTTTTATGTTAGAGTAATACTCACGCTTTCCATATACTTGTAATCCTCCCTCTGCGCATGCCCGTGAAAAGATATTTGCGGCTGAATCCACTCCGCTACCTTGCGCACCGCCTATAAGCCAGTTGAGAGAGTTATTCACCTTATTCGTAACGGACATAGATGTTATTGCTTCTAATTTGCCAGCTTTTATTAGTTTAGAATTTCATTTCTTATCAGAATTCATCCGCCACCAGTCGCTGCATCATAGAGGCAACATTCGCATTTATCTCGTTCACCACAATATGGACAAACACACAGGCATGCTTCTAAAGCATTGCCGCATATATCACATGGAGGAAGATCCACCTTGGTCTCATCAACCATATCTTAAAATATCCAGTTTGTCACTTATTATACTTTTATAACAACTTGAACAAAGAGTTTTCATTCTCCCTCGGTACTTGACACTAATCTCTAAATAACTGTTAGCAGTACACTCGTGTAGATGACGATATCTCTCGTCCCATCCGAGATTATTGAGCAGAGAACTATGCAAAGGCGTCTTATTGGTTCTCATTCTCCATTTACTACTGGGACAACCTTGGTTAAGAGAGGATTCGCGCACATGCAGAAACATGGGGTTATTATGGACGTCACCAATGTTGAGCAAGCTCAAATAGCGGAAGATGCAGGAGCGGTCGCTGTAATGGTGCTCGATAAACTCCCGTTCGATGTCAGGTTGGCAGGTGGTGTAGCAAGGACTGCTAGTGTGAAGGTTGTTCAAGAGTTAATGGACGCCGTTACTATCCCTATCATGGCCAAGTGCAGGATAGGTCATCTTGGAGAAGCTCAAATTTTGGAGGAGATAGGTGTTGATATGATTGATGAAAGCGAAGTACTTACCCCAGCTGATGAAGATAACCATCTTTGGAAATGGAATTTCAAGGTACCATTTGTGAATGGAGCTAAAAATCTCGGCGAAGCCCTCCGCAGAATAGAGGAGGGATGTTCTATGATTAGAACCAAAGGTGAACCTGGGACTGGCAATGTAGCTGAAGCAGTATCACATATTAAGGCGGTCAATAATGATATACGAAGGCTTAATTCAATAATGGATGATCCGCAGGAACTCATTAAAACGTCTAGACAGTTACAATCGGCATTGCCTATAGTTGAAGAGACGGCTAGGTTAGGAAGGTTACCCGTAGTAAATTTTGCTGCAGGTGGAATATCCACACCAGCTGACGCCGCACTTCTGATGAATCTTGGCTGTGATGGCGTGTTTGTAGGTTCCGGAATTTTCAAGTCAGACGATGCTTCACAACGAGCTCAGGCGATAGTCCTCGCCACTACATACTTTGATGACCCTGCCACTGTACTTGAATCACAAAAAATGGTTGACGAAAAGAAATCTATGTTGGGGCTTGATACTCAAAACCTATCTTTGAGAATGCAAGAAAGAGGACCATCCATATGAGGCAGGATGGGCTTATAATAGGAGTACTAGGAATTCAAGGAGATGTCGAGGAGAACGTTTCCCAGACCAAGATCGCTTTTAATTATCTCGGAAAGAAGGGCGACGTGAGAATTGTTCGACACTCTAAAGACATTTCCGGAATTAGTGGTTTAATTTTGCCTGGGGGTGAAAGCACTGTAGTCAGCCACTTCGTTACCGTTAATGGGGAACTTTTTCGTAAAATCACCGATGTGGTATCTAGAGGGATGCCAGTATTAGGAACTTGTGCGGGTATGATTATCCTATCCAGCAGAACTCATGACAGGGTAATTGGACAAACAAAACAAAAGTTACTATCGTTGTTAAACATAGTAGTAGAAAGAAACGCTTTCGGAAGGCAAAGGGATTCCTTTGAGGCTGATATGGAAATTCCTATGATGGGAAGGAGGCCTTTCAAAGGCATATTTATACGAGCTCCCATAGTGTCGAAAGCAGCGGAAGGAGTTCAAGTTATCGCAAGGTTAGAGGACAAGGTTGTAGCGGTAAAGCAAGACAATATAATTGCCACAGCTTTCCATCCTGAACTTGGCTCTGACAATAGATTTCATCTACACCTGATCAAGTCTGCTTCTGAGTTCAGAGGCCGCACCAATTTGATGCGGGGGGTGGGATTCGAACCCACGAACCCCTGAGAGACGGGATCACCTATAACTGTGATCTTAAGTCCCGCGTCTCCAAGCATGCGATTACAATTTGGCCAGGCTCTACAACCCCCGCTTCACAGGACGAATCGACTAGTCCTTACTTAAATCTTGCAGAAACCAGGAAATATGGATTGACCACCAAACAATCGATTTTCTACATCCTCAAAAATTTTCTGCTAACGTACCCGTTTTCACGAAAGTTGAGAATCCCCCAAGCAAATGTGGACTTTTGTAAAAAGAGTGCAGTTAAGCTTATGTAGGTGGCCGTAGCGAATTTTACTTCCTGCCTTGCAGGGTGTTATTAGTGCCTTGATAGCTCAGCCTGGTAGAGCGTTGCCTTGGTAAGGCAAAGGTCCCGGGTCCAAATCCCGGTCAAGGCTTATTTTCATTCTCACAATCTTCGCCCTAGGTCAGGCCCGTTAGTTAGTGTCTTGCCAAAAACAGTAAGAATCTTACCAAAACCAACTCTTGCCGACGATTCCTAAGATGCGGAACTAATTTAAGCAAGGCTTATGCGACGACTACTTGTAAAATGCCTTGGTTGGTCGCTCACGAGCCCCCTGATTCTCCATCTATGGGTTCAGGATACTTTAGAGTGAAATAGACTCCTAATCCTATTCAATAAGCATAGGCGCCTGCATACAACTAACTTTTATATTATCGAAACAGGAAAAGCAAGATGTAATCTGAGATGGAAACCAACTTAAATAGCAAAAATGGTTTGAAACTGGTAGGTGTAACGGCGGTGCTGTTTTTTATTATGGTTTTTTCCAGTACATATGAGATATCCTTTGCTAACGCACAGCTAAATGGTAGTACAGGAGCCGAAAACCAACTACAGGAGCAACCCCCCAACATTAACGCATCTTATGTATTCGGCACTGAGACTATGGTACTAGGAAATAACATTAAGAATCTTGTGATTTTCATTCCCAACGAAGCTCATGAATCAACAAACCAACAAACCAATCAATATCCCCTTGCAACCCAGCCCTATCTGCCTCAGAATGCTGTTGTAAATGCCGGAACTGCTGTTACGTGGTTTAATGGAGATGTAGATCACGATCGCACTATAACGGCGGTCCAAGGCGACTTAATACCATCATCAGAAACCGATACTTCAACTACTCCCGTATTTGATAGTGGGGGATTTGAATACAACACGGCGACAACATCTACAGCATTTAATGATACAGGGGTATACACTTATTTTGAAAAGGACGTAAATGAAGACGACCCTGCTTTTGTAATGAATGGGACAATAACCGTGGTCAATCAGCCCGAAATGTTGACTTCGTCGTCAGCAAGTGATGTTGATACTGTTGGCATGTTGATGGTGCCTACTCAAGACATTCAAACATACGCAGCTGATTTACAAAACAAAGGCTTCACAATAAACAGTACTCATAACTTCAAAGACCTTCGAGGAGGTCAGAGTGGAACTGGTGATGAACAAACATTAATTGTATGGACAACTTCTGGTTTGGACGTACCTAGTATAGTGGCAAATCTACAGGACTTCACTTTAGAGTTGCCATATAGCTAAGTAGCGTCGGGCGTCAAAGGTGCTCCGACACCTCTTTTACTCTTCCTTCAAATTCGCTTTTGTAATGAATGATGTATTATTTATTTTCAAATGCATGAGTACAGTAAAAATACCAGATTTACATGGTACAGATGGAGTTCTAGATTAAACTAATCTTGAGTAGGTATTCACAAGCCAGTATTTACCTCCCACTACGATGATACATGATTAGGTAGTCGCAGATCCATCTTCAACAGAACGGCTATTCCGCAGCAGTCGCAGATATTCCAGCAATTCCTTGTTATCGTTATGATTTTGTATTCGTAAATGGCGTTTCATTCCATCCAATAAATTAACTCTTAGAACGATGCTTTCATTAAATCGTCTATCATTATACAGTAAGTCCGATAAATGATCCTCTATTATGATATCATGATAAGTAAGGTAGAGTTACTTTCGCTAATGAATCCAGTCAGTCATGCATTTTGACCGCCTCGTTGGTCACATGAGCGTGCACCATTCACTCACCCTTGCTACTTGAGTATTCAACAAGCCAAATCAGCAAACCACGCATAAAAAGGCCTGCATTATACCTTTACTGCTTGTGATACTAAAAACAGAATTATAAGGGCTAGCCACTAGCTAGGTAGGTATTTTCTTTACGATCATGTTCTCATGTACTGTGATAACTGTTTCGCGTTGTCGCAATTTGGCTTTATATTTCAAATTTCTAGGTTTAGTTCTTAACCTATATCCACAACATGGGCACCATAATCCTTCCCATTTCAAAAATATCTCGCATATCTGACATCTCTTTTGCCCATTAGCATATCTTCCCATTCCCACGGGCTTCTGAGCCTTATGCCTAGAACATATTCCTTTACAAGTCATACTCCTATAGCCTTATCATTTTATGACAAGAAATATGCTTATTAAGCTTTCTCAACATCAATACATACAATCCTAATCAAATGTTTTTTAATTTGGACAAACGCCAGTAGAAAGAGATATATTCTGGAGAATGCATGCCGGCTTGAAAACTATCCGAACTGAATTGCCATAAGCGTTCTTTTGCCTCTAAAATTTTAAGGTCTTGCATAATTTAGGGCTCTTCTTGTCCATTGTCAAACGTTTCATTGGCATATGTAAGATTCATTGGCATATGTAAGATCAAAACGATACGAACTTCTGGATGCCAAGTTGAGTGCTAACACAATTCGTTTGCCTTTGCTTCGTGCCTTGGGATATGACAAGAATGAAAGTTGAAATATGGAAGGAGGATGGAATCATATTTTTCTATTTCTAATCACATTAAGTGCAGAACCCATTTTGAACCAGTCAATTTGAGTCTCATTGTACGAATGGTGGAGCCAGATTGTCTCTTTTCTCTTGTTACCATGATATAGTATGCACTCCAGAGGTTTGCCTGGTTCTAATCTACTTAACCCATGTATGCTTATCCTATCGTCCTCACCTACTTTTTCAAAGTCTGACTTGTCGGCAAATGTAGTGGCAAGGACTCCCTGCTTCTTCAGATTAGTTTCATGAATTCTTGCAAAGCTTCGAGCGATTACCGCGGCACAACCTAAATACCTTGGAGACATGGCGGCGTGTTCTCTACTACTACCTTCCCCGTAGTTCATGTCACCTATTATTACCCATTTTATTCCTTGATTACTATACATTCTAGCTATTTCTGGAAATGGAGCTATCTGATTATTGAACAAGTTCTTTCCAACGCCAATTTTTCCGTTAAAGGAATTCACTGCGCCTAGAAGCAAATTATCACTTATTTTATCGAGATGACCTCGATACATCAGCCATGCTCCTGCAGGAGATATATGGTCGGTTGTACATTTCCCAGCTACTTTGGCTAATATTGGAAGGTCTTCGAAATCCTTCCCATCCCAGGCTGGAAATGACTCGAGTTTTTGGAGCCTATCACTATCCTTTCTGATAACCACACTTATGTTCTCAGGATCTCTGGCTGGTGCGACAAATGTATCAGCGACGTAGGCAAATCCTATATTGGGAATCTCTGGCGCAACCTTGGGAGGTTCAAGCTTGAATAAGCTTCCATCGCTAGCTACTAATTCATCATTTAGTGGATTAAATGATAACCTTCCGCCCAAAGCTAAGGCAATGACCATCTCCGGACTTGTGATGAAATTCATAGTCTCACGGCTACCATCATTTCTACCAGGAAAATTACGATTGTACGATGTAACGATAGAATTCGGTACACCAGTTTTCAATTCCGATCTCTGCCATTGGCCGATACATGGTCCACACGCATTCGCAAGGACATTAGCTCCAATTCTCTTAAGCAAATCCATCTGTCCATCCCGTTCAATTGTAGATCTAATCATTTCAGAGCCAGGCGTGACTTGCAAAGGGATTTTTGTCTTCAATCCTCGTGCATGCGCCTGTTCTGCAATGTCGGCTGCTCGTGACATATCCTCATACGACGAATTGGTACAACTACCTATAAGCGCAACAGATATTTCATCTACATATCCATTTTTCCTCACATCAGAGGCCATTTTTGAGACGGGGCGAGCAAGATCTGGTGTATGAGGACCTACTATATACGGTTCTAATTCGGAAAGGTTAAACTCGATTAATTGATCAAAGTAATTTGAGCTGTTCTCGCGGTCTCGTAGAATTTCTCGCTCTATTTCTGGATCTTGTTGCAGTATGCTAAAATTTTGATTCGCTAGCTCAGCTATTTCACTCCTTCCTGTCGCTGCAAGATATTCACTCATCTTTCCGTCGTAGGGAAAAATTGATGTCGTCGCGCCAATCTCGGCTCCCATGTTAGTAATGGTTGCCTTACCAGTGCAGCTGAGGGTTGCGCAACCTGGACCAAAATATTCAATTATCGCGTTCGTGCCTCCGGCTACGGTCAAGATTGAGGCCACATGTAAGATAATATCCTTAGGAGATGTCCAACCGTTAAGCGATCCAGTGAGGAGTATTCCAATTCGCTTAGGGTATAACAATTCCCATGGTATTCCTACCATTACTTCGGCCGCGTCCAAACCTCCTACTCCTATAGCTAGCATGCCAAGACCACCTGCATTAGGTGTGTGTGAGTCAGTTCCAATCATGAGGCCACCAGGAAACGCGTAGTTCTCTAGGACAACTTGATGAATAATGCCTGCACCAGGCTTCCAGAATCCTATCCCGTATTTTCTGCTTGCAGATTCCAAGAACTGGTAGACCTCGGTATTCTCGTAGAGAGCTGCCCGTGTGTCTTGCTCCCCTTCAACCCTCGCCTGGATAAGGTGATCGCAGTGCACGGTAGTAGGTACCTTTATGTGTTGCAACCCCGTTTGCATAAACTGGAGCAGTGTCATTTGTCCAGTTACATCCTGGAGCGCTACCCTGTCAGGCCTTAATGATACGTAACTCTTACCCCTAGTTAAATTATTATCCAGATCGGGCCCAACTTGATGTTCTAAATGGCCGATAATTATTTTTTCACTCAAAGTAAGCGGTCTATTTGTGATTGTATGAAATCTTGATATATTATCATGTGACCTCCGGTAAATCTCTGCAATAACTTGGGACATCGCTTGTGTGTAGCTCGAATCATTTTGCTCGGTCATATATTATCTAAACTGCAAGGAAATATATACATGATTTAAAATACCAAAGACTCCGCTGATGCATAGAACATGAAATCAAATTATTCCTCTACTATTTCCCTATTGTTTGAACCCAGATGTAATGATATTTTCGACGTTAGCTTAGCGATATAGTAAATTAAATGTAATAAGAATCCAAAATGTAATCTAACTTTGTGTGACACACACACAAACAGGAAGATTGTTAAAAATGAAGAACTGTATAAATTAATCAACAACGGACTGTATAAATTAAGGTAATACCCAAACATTTGGAACAAGAAATAAAAGATAATTCTGACTGGTACGTTCGTGCTGCGTGCATGATTTTGATCCTATAAAACTTGCATCTGATGGTAAGAAAAGTAGAATATATTTTCGTCATCTTAGATGGAGTGCTAAAGGGAGGTGTCCAAGATGTGGTTATAGCCTCGTTGATTACAGATTTGAGTGAATCTGTTCCAAACTCTTAGGTATTACCTAAATTAATCAACAGCGGACAGAATACTAGTTATGAAGTTCATCGGTCCCCTTGCGCACGACCTCTTCGAAATTGATTAATGGAACAATTTTGGATGAATTAAACTTTGCAGAGCCTATATCAATTAAGAATTTTTCTAGTTGATGTGCGCTCTCTGCGTCAACGATCCAAATAAATGTGTGCTCCAATGCTGAGTGATACCTACCAATGATCTTGCTTATTCCATATTTGGAACGGTTACTTGTTGCATCTGCACTCTTCTCTGCCATTTGGACCATAGTCTTAGCACTTGTTTTGCTGTTTAAAGGACAGACATCAACAGTGTGGGTGCCAAATATTCCAAATAGTGCCACACAACTGCGTTTCGCGAAGAGTATATAGCCTTTATGCTTCTCATTGGAATTTCGTGGTTCTTCAGTCCATGTGGGGTTCATCATCTTGGATTCCGATCTTAATGAATGTCGATATCCAGTTTTATCTTCAGTGTAAAGCTCCATTAATTCCCAATCTGAAATAAGGGCATTTATCTACCTAGATCTTGACTTATTTATCTACCAATATCCCTTTGAGGTATTATCTTGACATCCAAATTATCTCGTAACTATTGCATCATGGTTTTCTTGAATCCATACTAGTATTTCGTAATTTAACAGCTATCGGGAATTGATTTATGGCGAAAGGGTTATTTTCGATCCCTTCGAGGATCCTGCTAATGGTAAAGAGGAGGCAGGCCATAGGAATCTTAGGGATGGTCTTTGCGGTTGCTGGTGGGATTGCATGGTTTTTCAGGCAGACCTTCGTAGCAGTAACGCTGTGGGGAGTTGCTGGGTTAATACTACTTAAGTTAAACAAAAGAAAGAAGAATTTTTGAACGACCGCTACGTAAGTTTTCGAATATTCTGTATTAATCAGGTTTTCATTCAGACGACCCCTAGTGGCAGTACTAACTATATAGCTCCCGTTCTACCACTTTCTGATGATCCAGTTGAATCAGCTGTTAATTTTCTCTCATCAGCCTTACGTTTACCCCTTGAACCGAATAATATTGCCGTCAGGACGGCAAGTGAGCCAGCGGCAATCCCATACATGAATATCTCATCTGTCATTTTTTTTCATTGTCAAATATGACTAGTTGAAATTAAACCTATCTCTTGATTCATTTGATGAAAAAGAATTAATGCTCAATTGCACGAAAATAAATATTAACATAAGATATCTGAATCATGTTAACTCAAATAACTAATGATTCTCATTGATACAGGTGATCTTGATACTTCAAGATCGTCGGTAATATTGGCAAATCACCGGCACGTCTGACAAGTATAAAAGTCGTTCACGCATTATGATTTATTCCAAATGAACACTAAAGGGGCTAGCTAATGTTAGGCGCAAGGCTGTCGAAACTGAATATTGCTATCCTGGTAATCATAGTCGTTGTGGGCTTTTTGTCTTCGTTTCTTTCATATCAATACTCTTCCATGACAGCGAACAAGGTGGAAGAATTGGCTTCTGATAATATAAGGTCAAACGCTAGGATAACTGCGTTTGACCTTTCAAGAATATTTTATCACACTGTAAATCCGGTCGTGAATAAGCTAGGCGTTTTATCGAGTGATCTCCAAGCAGGTTTTGACAACCAAAGCATGATCCAAATCCTTCTCAAATTTGCACAGGATTCCACAATGGATTTGACTGAAGGATACTATCTTTTTGATGCGGATGGACGGATACTGTCGTGGACAGACCTAGATCCTAGGAATCTCACATCGACCGGGTCTTCGGACTTGATGGAAGAAGAATTTATTCAAATCCCTCTCGAAACTTCACTACCCTATTACAGCAATGTTCTTAACTTTCACGACAATCAAACCAAGCTCTTAATTTCTTTTCCTATCTTTCAAGTAGGCCTTGGAACAAGCAATGTAAGTTTAGAGGTATCCAATTCAACTACTAACGCACATTCTCCTATCGGCGTCATAGTCTCAGCTATCAATCTGAAGACTGTGGGCGAAATGTTACAGAGAGATTTGTCGCCCGAAGTAGTAAGTAATGTGGGATTCATGGACCGAGATGGAGTCATTGTTTATGCAAGGGAGCCTTCTTTAGTAGGGAAGAATTATCTGTCTGCAGAATTTCAATCTCTTGTTTCTGATGACATAAAGAGTTCTTATAATTCGATCATAAATAGTTCACTAAGGGATAGGAATGGAGGAGTTAATGATATAGTGCTGCCTAATTCAGATTCTATCGTAACCATGGCCTATCAGCCTGTCCGCATAGGCACCGAACATTTGTGGACACTCTACGTGAGTGTACCCCATAATCTTGCAACAGAAGTGGGGGGCTTAATAGATCAATTGAGCACTTTTAGTACGATAGTGGTAATAACTACTGCGTGTATTGCTGTATTTATCTCGTTCATCGTCCTATCCTGGAATAGAAGGTTAGACAATGCAATCAGATCCAGGACAGGTCAACTGAAGGAGATTAACAATTCACTTGGGGAGACAAATCGACGCCTGGCAGTCGCCAATAAACAACTTAAAATCCATGATAAGATGCAAAAAGAGTTCATAAACGTGGCAGCCCACGAATTGAGGACTCCTATAATGCCTATTCTGGGTGAGGCACAGTACATTGAACGCCAATTTATGACATCAAAGTCTTTAGTGGCAGTAGACAATGAACAGGTTGAATCAATCATGCGCAACGCCAGAAGACTTGTAAGATTGGCTTCAGACATTTTGGATGTAACCCGTATAGAAAGTAAAAGCCTAAGGCTTAATAAAGAACCATTTGATCTCGACTTAGTTATACATTCAGTGTTGGAGGATACTAAGAACGCTTTAAAGGCGGATGAAGAAAGATCAAACCAAGTTCAGCTTCAATACAATTCAATAGGGGCAATTCCAGTATCTGCTGACAAGGGAAGAATATACCAAGTTATCTACAATCTTCTAGCTAACTCGGTCAAGTTCACGCAGGAAGGGTACATACGTGTTGCCATCGAAGTGAATTTACATGACATTGTAGTCAATATTATAGACACTGGTAAGGGAATCGATTCCGATATTATGACTAGACTGTTTACAAAGTTCTCGACCAAATCAGAGACAGGAACTGGACTAGGTCTATTCATATGTAAAAGCGTAATAGAAGCCCATGGGGGCGAAATTTGGGCAAAAAATAATACTGATGGAAGAGGTTCGACATTTAGTTTTAGACTGCCTTGTGGTATTACTGACCCTACAAAAGATCTATCTGAGAATCGATGAAGAGCAGCGAAATCAAGCAAAAATTATTCATTACCATTCTTTCTTTATGCTCCATACATAGGAATGTGACTTGTGGTGGCACGCAGCACTAAAATTATATCTAACGCGCAACCCAATGAAAGTGCAGTAGCACAACACTTCGACATGTTTTACTGAAAGGTTTATCTCCCAACTATTTTCAGAATGCTCCCTGTTATCTTGTTATCGTCTGCATTAACTTCTGTGGTAAGTGATTTTGTTCTAATGGAACAGTTATTCTCTCGATTTTCTCATATTCGGCCATCGCATATCTTCCTTCTCCTATTTTTGAGGCGAGTGAATTCCTTAAGGCCCATCTCGCCAATGCCTGCAAAATTTGATCGTCTTGTTTCGTCTGGAGATAGGTAATTGGTTATTCCTTCTCTTTCTCCTCCATACTTTATTACACCTGAATCGTCAGACACCCGCAAACCTCACTCCAGATTCCAATTCAAGAACATTCTTACAGAGTCTGTCAAAATCCATATATATGACATAGCGCGGATCTAATAAGCATTGTCACCAGCGTTTAGGTACGATTCTGAACAACTTGACAAATGCCAGCACGCATCTCTCATTCGAACCTAGCGCGACGACATTTTCCTTATATTCGTTTTACTAAATGCGGCGCTTTTTGACAGTGTCAGCTTGTACCAACTAACATGCCATGATGATGATAAAGATATCTATACCCTGATAATCCCTTCTGGAACCTTCTCCATTCTCAACAGAATATTTCCAAGATGGAGGGATAAAAGGAAACGCTCAAATTGTTTAACATTAAAATCCCAGGGGGGAGAACAAAAATAGTCCATGGTAAGATTCCTGGATAGTGAACGCCTTCTTCATCGGCTAGTTGAAAACTCTTATATGGCATTGGATGATGGAGCATATGATTTTAGCACTTCGCATCTCAGATCACACGATATTTTAGGTCTTAGAAAACGCATAGTCTCATGTCCATACGTACCTATAATAGGAGAAATAAAATATCGCTCGCCATTACATGGAATATTGATAGATAAAAAATTCCAACCTTTAGATATAGCTGAAAAGATGATAAATTCCGGAGCAGTAGCGATATCAGTCCTGACTCAGCCCTATGAATTCCACGGATCTATATCCCATATCTTAAACATTAGAGATAAAATAAATGCTCCCATTCTCATGAAAGATATAGTTGTCAGTGATGTACAAGTTAGCATAGCCAGAAAAATTGGAGCAGATAGCATATTACTTATCAAATCAGTCTTCGACAACAACTTGGCGGAAAGTGATCTAGAAAAATGCTTAGATTACGCAAATCGGATCGGTTTAGAGGCAATCATTGAGGTTCATACCCAGCTAGAATTTGCCGAGTCAATGAAGTTAATGAAGGGTTCAAGCAATAATATCCTTGGAATAAATAATCGTGATTTGGATACCCTGGATGTCGATACATCAGTAACGTCAGAGATCCTTACGAATCAGAGCAAGGGCAAGAATGTGGTAATCAGTGAAAGTGGCATTTCAGATTCACAAACTATCCGCGAACTCAGGAAAGTTGGAGCAGATGGGTTTCTAGTGGGGACCAGTCTCATTCTGTCGTCAGATATTGGGCACAAAATGGAGGAGCTGGTTCAAGCCATCTAAGTGTATCTTAATACTCCCAGTTGCATCCGAGACTGTAATCTTTTGTTACGACTGCTAGTTTTATGATCTCACGTAATTTTCAAAGCGATCGCTATCAATTTTAATTATTCTAAGAATGGACAGTGTCGATTGTCAATTTTTTTATCACACTCGGCACTCGACGATTGAAATCTATGAGATTTGCTACCGCAGGATCGGATATTCGGCTATGTAAATTCACTAAACCTCTCATTGAAGACTTTGCAACCAATCTTCATGTGAATATCCACCATCTCCTTTGCATCCAGATCGTCATCAATCTCAAGATGAAATCCACAATTTCTGCATACGATCACACTCGACATTCCCTTGTGTCCTATTTCTATCTGATTCATAACGAACATTACTGATATTATATCTTAAATCCCATTGACAATAAAATTTGAGCCAGAATTGAGCAAAAAGCTTTCTGGCTATATTAAATCCTATTTATGCCGTTTGCATTTGACCCCTTGATCTTGCTGCTCACGACAATATCTCACCTCATATACTTTGAGGAAATGAGTTCAGTTCTCTTGTCTATGACATTACGAGTTCTGTTCTTTTTTCCATAATATTTCTGACAGTATTAACAATGATTCTAAAAGATTCTCATAGTTATGCTTACGTTCAGCGATCAATCCCTGCAACATAAGTTCTCGTAGGGTAATATCTACGTCTGAGACCTTTGTTCCCAGATCTGCCGATATGGTTTTAACCTTCTTCTCTCTGGTATCCCGGACGTACTTCTCCTGCAGGAGTAAGAATGATAAAGTTACGTGGTTTTCCAGCAATCTCTATTAATTGGACATGGATCATTTCTTTTCCTAAATTTTTGAAGTACACTCTGGATATCCCCTCTGTGCTGGGGGATTTGGAAGAATCTGACTTCTGAAACTGCGTTGAGGTTAGCTCTGACTTTTGGTATAAATGTCTGTACACATTTGGATCATCTTTGAATGTCGTAAGAGCTGATGCTAAAGATAACTCTAGCAACTTAATATTGTTCTTCAAGATCGCATTAAGTTTCTCTTGTACAAACCGCTCCAGCCTCACGTATACATAATTATTATTTTTGAACTGTGAGACGAAGATGTGTAATCTCACCTTGTGCTTAAGAAGCTCGTTTCTTTCCTTTTCAGCTTCTGCACGTTGAGTCTGAATGGATCTTAACATATTTAACGAGAATCCTATACTAGCGTTCAGATCCTGAAGCTCTCCTTCGGTTCGATACTTTTGAGACAATAGGTCTTGCAAGCACACCTACCCCATCATATTGTCGTTTCACTAATGCAAGATCATCTCCATAGATTCTTAGGTATTCTATAACCTCATTACTGATGTGCTGTACTTTACATGATCTGAGCAATTGATACGCCTTTCTCGCCTATTTCGTCGTACGCCCCCCCCGCATTCTACGCAGCTCCCAATATTCTTTATAGAGTCTTTACTTCTGGTGCTCTAAGGTTTAGAGCTATAGAAACCTGTAACGAAAACAGTTTGTATGCCCTACTCGAGATTGGTATATCATCATCAACCTGATAATCACTGGCGGCATATCCAGACACTCCATCAGCTCCATATTTGTGCAAGATCGGTTTGATATCCTTGACAGAGATTCTGGCAATCTTAGATATCTGTCTATAGTTCTTGCCTTCTCTAAAAACTCCACCTCCACTAATGATTGACTTCTGAAACACGTACTCAGCAGTATTTTCATATGTTTCCATATGTTTCCATATGTTTCCATGTGTTTTCGACTAACTCATGCAAATGAATAGATAAATGATTTAAGCCAATTTTTTAAGGAAAAGACAAGAAATCTCTGCAGGATATCCCAAATATTAGAACTTCATCCGTGAAGATAATGTTACAGCAATATTTAGCGCACAAGTTGTGTCATCTATCCCGGTGTCTATGGATGGCGAAGCCGGTCAAGGGAGATAAGGCGTATCAACCAAACCCTCTGATTGTCATCGCTGGACAAGAAGTAAATTGGACTGAGATTATCAGATTCATACTGCCACTCTCGGCACAGTAGGAAGCAGAGACTCTTTGATTCAGGAATCTTAATTCCTGGAGCGACGTTCTCAGCTAAATTTGATGATCGTGGAGAGATTCCTTACTACTGTACGCTTCATCCTCAGATAGTAGGTACCATATCGGTATTGCCATTAGACACCAAAAGATCTGAAGATGAGTTGAACAGCAGTATTCCGACAGGGTCGAGCAACTTGACACATCCTGATCAAATGATAACGAAATAGTAATGCCGATTTTCGTCTCCATGGAAATCAGTATCTTGCAGGTCGTGGCTACTATTTAATAGAGTCACTCAACCTTACGACAGTGCGTGCTTTGTCCAAAAAATGACTGCAGCTTCAACCTGGAAGATGGACAGATTTATCCCAGTACTCCAACCTGGGGCTATGTCATCGATGGTAGGCTAAAGATAGGAATAGAGAGCGGATTAGTAGTAAGATTCCACCTATAAGGATTGACCTAGATAGGATGGAGACTCTCGAAAAGCAACATCAGACCACAGTTGATTTTATTATGCGTGAAAATCTTTATTCTCCAGATATCTCTTATAAGATCACAAACGGTACTAAGGATAACAGAGATCATTCGGATTAAACTACTATTTTATTCACACGGGTCATAAGAAAGAAATTCTTTACCATTGTCTCTGTTGGTATTTTTATATTTGAACTCCACCATAACCCAGTTTCACTTGGACTAAAAATACCTTCAGGTAGAATCTGGTAACCTGTTAGATTCTTTTCGCTGAATGCAATCTGCATTCCAGACGTAACTGGACTCAAATCTGAACTGAACCTTTGTTGGTTCGGAGAGACAGGAGTTAGGGCATTCTCACCCATCGTCATTACTGCTGTAGATTGAAGGCAAAACGCTATGGCGCTTAGGATACCCTTTAAGACTTTAATAACAGCTAGATTATACGTGCTGTGATTGGTGTGAAGGTGGGAGAAGAAATGCCATCGAGTAAGAGAGGAAGGCTCGAACTTTTTGAATACATAAAGAACAATGGCATAGCGTTTGAACATGTAAGACTATTCTCGGGTGTTGAAACCGATTATTACTATGACATAAGAAGAGTGTCACTTCACCCATATGGGCTCAGTCTGATCGTAGATCAGTTATTAGAGGAAGTTAAAAAGTTTCATGCAAAGTCAGTAGGTGGAATGGCTAGTGCAGCTATCCCTCTTTCAACGGCGATTATGTTGAAAGACTCGAACTTTGGTATGTATAAAAACTCCTTGACTTCATTCTTTGTCAGGGAAATGCGTAAGGATCATGGGTTGATGAAACAGATCGAAGGAATGATTATAGATCCTGTCGTCGTTGTGGACGACGTATTAACGTCCGGTAAAAGTATTCAGAAGGCAATGGATGCAGTTGAGGAACATGGATATAATGTTGCCGGTGTTGTGTGTATACTAGACCGAGAGGAGAAGGGGATCGAAAACGTGCTTAAGCAGAACGGAGTCAAGTATACTCCATTGTTTAAGCATTCGGATTTTAAGCCTTTCATCGACCAGAGGTTGAATGAAAGGGCATATCAAGCATAAATAGACGAGTTGGATGCCTACGGGATTAATCCCATTGAGGTTGTGTCCGGGTGATATGCATCGGATTGAGGCCTGAATGTGGCTGCCACAGGTTCAACATTTTCTGAATCAAACAGATCTGTCTCCTAGAGCTATATCGACTCGGGCAAGCATACCACTAGATTATGTCGATGATTATAGAGCCTCGTGAATCCGATGCTAAATGATACTGGTTAATCAGACCCTTAAATTGAGAGGAGCTCCTGTACAGAATACATGAAGTATCTGACAAGACAAACTCAAACAAGGCCAATCAAATAGTCCATTTAAACTAGAGACCTCAGACTTTGTACATCTAATAACCACGTTTGTGATATTCTATTCCTTCTAGTTTTATCAACCTTTCTAAACTCTAGAGACGCTTCTAATGTCCGTAAATATGCGGATCATATTTATTGTTTAAAAACTCTAACATTTGCCATGCCAGAAGTTGTAAAGAATATAATGACTCGAGAAGTTATTACTATCGAAAACGATAGGAATATTGTGGACGCTGCGAAATTGATGACAAGTAACCAAATAAGTTCATTAATTGTCGAAAAGAATCACGATGCGGTTGGAATTATTTCCGAAAGGGATTTTGTTCGAAAGGTTTGTTCCAAAGATCTCCGCTCCTCCGAGGTTTTGGTATCCGAGATAATGTCAAACATATCCACAACGGCTGAACCTGATACCCCATTGGAAGTGGCTGTCCAGAGAATGATTAATCATAGGATAAGAAGACTGCCAGTCCTAGAAAAAGGGAAAGTTGTCGGTATTGTGACCGTAACAGATTTGGCCAGAGAATTGCGAAAAGTCGTCCTACAGGAAGGAGTATTATACGAACTTTTGAATTCGCAGTAAAAACCATTACAACGAAGTAAATAATATCCCTGGTTTGTTCTGACTGTAACTCCTAAATGTGTCAAGGCTTCATATTTGACAGTTCTGCCCCTGTGAAACTCCAATCATTATTGCATTTGTTTACGAAAAGATCGATGCATTTAACTTCAAACTTTCAGACTATTGTGTACTATTTTCAGGTTTTAGTAAGTGCTAGCTAGCTATGTGCCTAGCGGAACAACAATTAGTAAATGCCTCAACATCATTCTAGAGGTCTATAAACCTACGACCAAGCGCTTCCTGATCAATCACTCCGCCATAGAGGTCTATAAACCCACGCGTTCAGTTAACGATAGAGCTAAAGTTGGCACGAAGGAAAGAAGCACCTCTTCAAAGTATGCCTACTACGTAAACGCTTTGTCTGGTTTTTTGTGAATGAAAAATGATTTTAACTTATGTGTACGCATCACACACCGAATGAATTGACATCTATGACTAGCTGAACCAAGCACACAATATCTATTCGGTAGATAGCTAAAGTAATAGTAAATAATGGGGTTAGAACTGTTAGGCATTAGATGATGTGGACTGAAAAATATCGACCTAGTAGGTTTGATGAGCTAGTGGGGAATCCTGAAGCACGTTCACAAATCATAAAATGGCTAAGTACTTGGGTCAATGGAAAAAGACCGTTACTTATCATAGGTCCTCCGGGTGTTGGCAAGACATCATTTGTCCACATGCTATCAACTGAATACGATTACGATTTAATAGAAATGAATGCTAGCGATTCAAGAACTAGAGATATGTTGGAATCCAGGATTCTTCCAGTATTCATTAATACTAGCCTTTATGGTAAACGAATCCTTTTGTTTCTTGACGAGGTAGATGGAATTTACCGCAGGCAAGACACTGGGGGAATCGAATTCCTAACTAGGATCCTAAAGGAACCCACAATACCAATAGTATTGACATCCAATTCCAGAAATCAACGGATTAAGGAGCTAACCAAAAATTGCAGAGTAATAGAATTTCATTCAATTCCTTTAGATTTGTCTGAAAAGCTTTTGAACCAGATATTGTCCAAAGAAGGCTTAGACTTTCCTAAATCTGAAAAAGACTTAATCTTGAAGAGAAGTCATGGAGATATACGTTCTCTACTTAACCTTGCACAATCAGCAAAAGCTCAATATATGACAAACAAAATGGACATTTCTGAAATAGATATAGGGCCAGCTGTTAATGCATTCTTTGCTGAAACCACTCTAGAAAATGCGAAGAATATCCTTGCTAGATCAGATTCCCACTACGTAGACCCGAGGTTCGGGTTATCTGCTGAAGACAGGAGAAGGGATATTCTATATGCCTTATTTACAAGTATTATTTCGTCTCGCACACTAGATATAAATACAAGAGCCCGTCTTCTTGAAATTTTGTCTTCGATTGACATCTGGATAGGTAGGGTATTTCAGAACCGAAATTGGAGATTGTTAAGATATCTTGATGAGATGCTTGTAAACAGAATATACAGCATATCCAGAAACAGGGGGATAAATTATTCTCAATATAGTTTCCTATGGCCTACTATTATACGGGTAATTTCAAGAAGCCAAGGTCTTAAACCACTATTTCCAATCCTTTCAGTTGAGACTCATTCGGGGAATAGTGCATGTGGGTCTTTGACCCTACCTTACTTTATTTCTATCTTGTCAAAGGATGGAAATCTTGAACACATCCTTACAAGGCTTGGCCTAGACCAAAAACAAGTGTCGGTAATAGCAAAGGAAATGGACGCAATTCAGATGAGTATGTCTAGGACGCGCATTCGATTGTATGGTCAGCGCTGAGTGAATAACAATGCTCTTTGCCAAACATAGACTACTGTTGTGCCTATAAGACCGTTCATAGACTGCTAATTGACAATTTAATTGCTCATTAATGAGGTACCTTTTTCCTCTTTTCACTTATACTTCCAGTGGCAAAACATGAAGTATTACATCTATGAATTGGGATCGAAACGAAGTCGAAGGAAATTCTCCACTTTCCCAATATTATATCCTGTCTTAGATGATATAAGCATGAAATGGCAAGTTAAAGGATCAAACACTTTTGATTTTGTAAGTGCCCTGACAAAAGAATCATAGTCTTCAATCTGATCGGCCTTATTAAACAAATAAAGGATCCTGGTTAGTGGGATCATAAGGTCATTCATCACCTTTGTTGAACTTTGTATCTTCTTGTCAATTACATTTAGTGGATCACTTCCGTCAATAACTAAGAGAGTCAAGTCAGAGTATGTCATCTCATTCAATGTAGATCTAAATGCATCTATCATATAGGGCGGGAGTTTGTTAATGAAACCAATGGTGTCACTAATAAGGAGCTTCAATTTTCTGTTGACTTTAAACGATCGAGTATATGTAGACAGAGTAGTGAACATTCCTTCCCCTGTCCGCTTTGTCTCTCCGGTTAGTCTATTGAATAGTGTCGTTTTTCCGGCAGAAGTGTAACCTGCGATCGAAACGGTTGGAAGTCCTGATTTTGCCCGTTGTATTCTGTGCATTTCTCTCTTCATTTTCTCTTTTTCCAGCTTCTTCTTCAAAAATGAAATTCTTCTCCTAAGATCAAGAGAATATACATCAGCGTCATATTTACCTAGACCAAAAAATCCTGGCTGCTCACCTAATTTAGCAAGCCTGACTTTATCTTTTATTCTAACTGTTTCATATCTTAGCTCGGCTAATTTAACCTGAATCGTCGATTCATTTGTGATTGCCCTTTTCTCAAATATGTCCAGAATTAACCTCTCACGATCTAATACTTCTATCTTGCATAGGCTGGCGATATTATACTGCTGTGACGGTTTCAAGACTTCGTCAAATATAATAATATCTGGATTGGAGATTCTAACCATCTCTTGTACTTCAAGAGCCTTTCCATGACCAATTCCAAATCTTGATCTCGTTATATTCTTTTGGGTAACTATTTTCCAAACCTTGTACCCCGCCGCGTCAGCAAGTGCAGTCGCCTCTTCGATAGATCCTGTTTCCGGGTAGGTAATAAGAATTGCCGATTGGGGGCTATTCATTTTAGTCTCCTTCTTTTCTGCTTGATAAAATAAGAATTATCAAAAGTCATAACATCCTGGTGAGATTGTACCTTCAATTCAGAGGATGGATTAGTGATTTATAAATGTAAGCGGAAAATAATCCCTCGAATAGGATAACTTTGTTTGAACTCCCTGTCCGTTCTAGACAACTCCTAATTTTGTATATTTTAAATTTTGATGGTTAGATATACTTTAGTCTAATAGCATATACTTTCGTACAGTATGAGTGTACTTTTGTACAGGTCCACTATAACCCTACGAAAGCACGCACACTGGATATTTATATATCGCATAAATATCCAGTCTCATTATCAGCAACGAGGAGAACCAGTTTGGTATTGCATGAATGTCTTGTGACTTCTTTTGATTCTTAAACAGTACGACATGTTACTAGCAAAATATGTTATGAACTATGTTGAGCAGCATTCCAATAATCAGGAAATGGGCTCACATTTAATAACAAATGCCCCAACGGTCATTGTCAATCGTACATTGCAACTCTTACTGGAGTTCACCATTATTTCAATACGAAAATCATACCTATCCTATTCAGACACCTGAATTTTACACACCTACCCAAACTAACTAAATATGATGTTCCGCATGTTGTTATGATTGGTATCAAGTCAAATCGCCGGAACTGTCGACGTTCATTTATCCATATAATGAATATCTATCTTTCAAAATTTGTCTCAATTTTCGGGATAGTTTTTCGCTGACATTCCTTTGCTGATCATTCTTCATGATGGGGCTAATATTTGAAAACGTGAATGGACCATATGCATAACTTCCTTTTTGAGACGGTATTACTGGTTCAATTGAATTTAATATATTGACCAAATTGGTCCTTGGCTGTTTGATTGGCTTCGCAGTATCTGTCTCCTCGTCGACTGTTCTCAGCAGCATGCTTAATATTGAATCTGGGTCAATCTTTCTGTAGCCAAATGGAGCAGATTCAATCTGTTTATGAACCCTGGTAACGTCTGCATCAACTTTGGTTCCAATTATTATAGGGACAGGTTTATAAATTGAATCAACCTTAATTTGCCATACTTCATCGAAATTTGAAATTGTTGCATCAAAGAAACCGTCACCATGGTACGAAGGACTAATCAAAAACTTCCAATTTTTAGGATTAGTGCAGTATTTGTCAAATAGGTATTTTCCCAAATTTCTGTCTTGGAGTATCTCCATCTATGACACTTCGCCTTGAAAGCAATATATGAATTTTACCACCTATTCAACGGTCCTATTAACTTTGCGATGGAGCTATAGCTACTAACACTCTCATATTCTATGAGCCTATTTGAACTTATTTGAACTCCCCAAAATTATTTGTATTATACTCAACAGGAAAATGTCGTTCGCTTTACCACAGGCTATTCGTTTATGTATCTGTGACTTGACGCCTATTCCGTATTCGAAGTATGTATGCGACGGCAACTAGAGCCAGTAGTATCCCTAACATGGCAAAAAAAGTTGCCTCATTCCGTACAGTACCTGGCGGCAATATATTCAAAGTACTTGCCTTAACAAATAAACAAGACGCTACCAGCCCAGTCAAACAGAAAGCTGACAATTGATTAATTTAGACTAGTCACTATTTAAACTCTGGCCGGTTATCGTATTTTGACCCGCCAATACTGGTTATACATTTATTACTTAATCACCTTCACAGGCAGGGGATGCTAATGATGAAAAGGAAGAGCCGTCTGAGATAAGCCTCTGTGATGTTGATTATGAGTCCTGAAGCATCCATCCACTCCTAATCAATGAGCTTCGAAATTCTGGACGCTCAATACTTAAAAGACATGGCATGGGACTTCCACTTTCAACGCTTGAGGCTTTAAGGGTATCAACAAAATATGGTCTGCCTAAGTTGGCGCAATTTTTTCCTTTAAGTTTGATAAGGCAGAGCTTTCGGAAGGAACAAACCGTCCTTACTCGCCAGGATTGAAGACATAAAGTTAGCCAATTGAATAATTAGGTTGACCTATGCCCAAGTGGATTCAACGACATAGCATAGCCAGATGTTATGGACCATCTATTCGAAATGGGTACAAATCATTTGCCCTTGCTTATAGTTGTGAACTAACGTGATCCTGTAGCGACATACCAATCAATGGTAAGTTGTTAAATTAGGCGAATCGACTCGTCCGATCATTTCATAATACGAAAAACACCAGCGTGAAATATCTGTAGGGATTCGCAGAAATAGAGATGGTTTGAGGATGTTAAAAATGCATAGATTATAACAGGCGCTTCTTGTAGTCCTATGGAAAGAAACGAAGTTAGATAATATTTCATTACATGCTTGAGACGAATGGAGTTATATATGTTGATGTGGCGGAACCCAAGTATTAGACCAACGGATCACAGTTACCTGAAAAACTGGATCACAGTTACCATGCTCCCATGGAAGGGGATGGGATCCCGTCAGATTCAGACGGTGAGGAGGAAGATAATTAGACTCGGAAGATAATTACTTTTTAGCTATGGTTCATATCATGTGCTAGAAGGTTCCAATGACAACAATGTTAGAGACGTTTCTGATGAGGAGATTGTGTAAAGCCGGAAGTCTAAGAAGCACCAAGTTAATTTCAGAAAGATGATGAAGGAGGAAGGGGCGAGGATGACGATGATGGTCTGGATGCGACAAGTCCAGCGGATAATAAGGTGTGGATGAAGATAATCGATTAAGAACGACTATCGCTGCAGGTGTACGATCACGACATTAGATATTCGACAATACTCTATATACCTAGAGGAAAAAGCGAAATTCGCTTCAATACTTATTTATAGCTACATATAGAAGGTAACCCGAATGAGGCTTGGATGTCTTTTTTCTGGAGGAAAGGACAGTACTTATGCGATCTATGAAAGCATAAGGCAGGGACACGAAATCAGTTGCTTATTGACGTTATTTCCGCCAAGCAACGAAAGCCTACTTTTTCATTTTCCGAATATCTGTATCACTCCTTTGGTGGCAAACGCAATGAGACTTCCACACCTAGCATTGTCAGTTAGGGGTACCGATTTCCAATGTGAGCTAGAAGCGATTGAAGGTCTGGTCAATCAGGCGAGGTCTCGATATCATATAGATGGAATTGTGCACGGCGGTATTTCAAGTAGATTTCAAGATTCCAATTTCAGCAACTGTTGTTCTAAGTATGGTCTTCGTGTTGTTAGTCCACTATGGGGTAAACCTGCAATCAAGTTCATGAGAGAACTAATTTCGAATGGCTTTAAAACTCTTATAACAAGTGTTTCGACTATGGGTCTGGATCGAAACTGGTTGGGGAAAATAATAGACAAGGAGGAATTGGAACGATTAATTGAATTGAGTGATCGTAATCACTTTAATTTGAATTTTGAAGGAGGAGAAGCAGAAACGTTAGTCTTGGATAGTCCTATTCACCATGAAATAGTTAATGTTATGGAATCTGAAATTCAATGGGATGGTCAGCGTGGCATTTTTAAGATAACTAGCGTAGGGCTAAAATCAAAATAAGGAAAGAATATGCTCGACAGTCTTCGAACAAACCTGAGAAGCGCACTTAAGAAAATTGTTGGCGCTTCTGACATCAATCGTGAACTAATAGAATCACTTTGCAAAGACGTCCAAAGGGCATTGTTGCAGTCTGATGTTAACGTAAAACTCGTGCTTACTGTCACGCAGAATATTAAACAGCGCTGCCTTAGTGAGCAGCCGCCTAAGGGGCTTTCTCGCAAAGATCATATCATAATAATACTTTACAGCGAATTAGCTAGGCTCCTTGGCTATGTGGGTGAAGAGATAAAAACCATAGACAAATCGGCTCAGCCTGAGGGAGAAGTATTCTCATTCAAACCGGGGAAACTCAACGTTGTACTAATGTTAGGGATTCAAGGAAGTGGCAAGACCACAGTTTCCGCAAAATTAGCTAGGTGGTTCACCAAGCATGGGCACAAAGTTGGTGTAGTAGGCGCGGACACATTTCGGCCCGGGGCCCTGACCCAATTAAGGATGAACTGTAGTAAGGTCAACGTAGAAGTATACGGCAAGGAAGGCGAGGATGATGCCGTGAAGATTGTTGGGGATGGGATCGATTATTTCAGAAAACAGAACATTGACATTGTGATTGTTGATACTGCAGGGAGACATAAGGAGGAATCCGGTCTTTTGGCCGAGATGACAGGTATGTACGAAGTCTCTAACCCGGAGCTCGTATTGTTGGTGATCGATGGTACTATAGGCCAACAAGCCTTTAACCAGGCCAAGGCTTTTCACAGTGCAGCTCCGATCGGGGGCATAGCTATTACGAAACTTGATGGAACAGCAAAAGGCGGAGGGGTTCTCGCTGCAGTAGTAGCTACAGGAGCCAGAGTAATGTTCATAGGGACAGGGGAAAGAATTGATGATTTAGAGCAGTTCTCTCCGACACGATTTGTTGGGCGTCTGCTCGGGATGGGTGATATAAAGGCATTGCTTGAGATGGCCAAAGGATTAGAGCTTAAGGCAGATGAAGATCAGGCAAAAAGGGTTCTAAGTGGGAAAATGACTATAGAGGACTTTTATGCGCAAATGGAAAATGTCGGAAAGATGGGTCTTCGGAACATCATTGATAACCTACCTGGATTATCTGGAATGGTAAAGGAAGACCAGCTAGACGCAATCCAAGGCAAATTGGATAAATGGAGGGTTATTATTCAGTCAATGACAACCGCTGAACGCTCGGATCCAGATATCGTGAATGATTCTAGGAGGAAGCGTATCGCCAGAGGATCAGGATTGACTGAACATGATATTAAGGATCTTATTAAGCAGTACAGTAATTCTAAAGCGGTTATGAAGCAAGCAAAAGGAAGGCAGATGCAGGGAATGCTCCGACGATTCGGGATAGGATAGTAAGTACCTGGGATTTAACTTCATACTTGGATTTGAAAAATTACATATCCTTATGTAAAGAATGCAGGAGTAGACAAGGATTCGTCGACAGGAGGAATCTAGAAGAACCAAACGAATGCTTTATTTGTAACAATCTGATGAGCAAGTTAGAGACCATTAATAGTGCGCTAGTTAGCAGGATGAGTGACGGATATGAATTTAGAACGTTTCAGATCGGAGTCTCGCTCCCTTCCTCTTACATTGAAAGAGAAGACAATATTAGGTCAAGACTGAAGGTTAAGGGAAGAAATAGTATCAAAAACCAACTTTTATCAAATCTTAGAGAAATGTTCAAGCGTGCTCTAATGAAGGAAACTGATTACATATCCCCGGATCTCAGAATAGACCTGGTAATCAATGAAAAGAATGAGTTTTTTTTTAATATTATTCCCACACCTATTGTACTCGCATGTAAATACCTTAAAAAAAGGCGCGGAATAGCCCAAAAACACAAAGGCCTATCCATTGCCAAAGATCAACCTTTGGAAGATGATTCTCAATGCGACAATTCCTTCAGCTTGGAAGAAGTGGTATCTGAATATCTTAAACAATTAACCTCAGGGGTAAAAGTAAAATTTTCATGGATTGGTGGCGAAGATAGAGAAAGTCTTGTACTTGGTAAAGGTAGGCCGTTTTTTGCAGAGATAATAAAACCGAAGCGGCGAATCATACCTGAACACAGTATCAGCTTGAAGGAGAAAGGGATCGAACTTTTTGTGTTAAGCGTCTCCAAGAATCTACCGCAATATCCCGTGAAATTTGATACTTTGACAAGAGTTTCAATTGTTACGGAAAGATTGGTAAGTAATAAGGACCTTGAATGCTTACCTTCACTTAGTGGGCGCACGATCTGGTTCAAAAACAAGAAGAGGATCATCCGAAGGGAGATGCACAGTGTTAAGGTAGACAAGATCGATGGGAAGAATTTTGAGCTCGAAATCATCGCAGAAGGTGGGTTACATATTAAACAGTTCGTGGGTGGAAAGGAGTATTGCGAACCGAATATTTCAACCGTACTAGGGCTCAAGTGCGAGTGTTTAAATTTTGATATTATAGATGTATGGCTACGAGACCAACAAGCCTTAAAAGCTTTTCAACGACCTTCAAATAGCTAATATGATTGGGGTCTCACGTCGATGTGTATACGACTGTTTATCCATTTCATTGGGAACCCGTATTAACGCAAGGCAATTACGATTCAGAAACAATAAATGTTTGGCGATCTAAATGTCCTAGTCACCAAGGTAGAACATATTGCGAGGACTTGAACCTTCATACCTCTACTATAAATTTATCTGCTTCCAGTACTATCAATCACGCCGAAATGTTCTAAATTCATTTCCGTCACGATCGAGTTTTTGTGTTATCCTTTTTACTAAATTCAGTAAATCCACATTTTCCGCAGCTAAGTCTATCCTTATGTTCAGCCATAAATACCCCTTTTCCACATCTAGGGCAATCTCTCTTGGACCTGGTTACCTTATCGCCGTCAATCTTGTAAAATTTGTATACCGATCCTGTATTGGTTTTCGCCAACTAACCCTTCGCCTCTGAAGCTTGTCTCGCCTTCAGTTTAGCAGCCTTTTCCTCATCGATCAGCTTCTTTCTTTCTTCTTTGGACAGATTTCTCAATAGTCTATATCGAGGCACTTTTTTGATTTCTCCCTCTGTGCTAAATGCATAAAACGTTCCAATTAAATCCCTTTTGCCTCTCTCACTTTCCATATTCATAGGAATAACGCAATTCTTGCTCAGCCCAAATTTTTTGGCAACCATTTCTGATGCCTCGGTTCTCCTTAATTTGCCTGCCTGTTCCTTGAAAAGGACCGTGATCTCCCTTCTGTTCAGCAATATATTCGTCCTATCTGCCAGAGCAACGACTTCTTGCGACAATAGCCTTCTCTCCTCATGATTGTCTATAAATATTTTTGCCAATAGAATCGGCGAGTAAATGCTTACTCTATTTTCAATCACTGTGCCTAGATCTCTTAAGTTAAGTGTATTCAACGGGTTCTCTGCATTCCCAAGCGATGGAACCTTTATCCTTAAGTCATTTAACCGACAAGTTGGATATATACTGAGCGGCTACAGCGCCGTTGCTTACAAATGCCCAGCTGCCCCTGTCTCCGATAATCCTTCAGTCTTGTCAGTAGTTGACCCAAAGACATGGACAATGGATGATGTCCTCCAATCTGTCATTCCAATCTGTTAACGTGATTAAATTGTGTCAAAATACCTTGAAAAAGTTCTTCGCTGCTGCTAAAGGTTAACATGGATCTAACGATAGAGCAGGAGGTTGTTAAGTGAACAGGGCCGGTAGTATTGTGTAAAGACTTTAATACGAAATTTTGAGTTAATAGGAAATGGGTCCGTCGCCTAGTCAGGAGAGGGTGCTGATACAACAAGCACACGCCTCCGAAGCCAGTTGTTGTGGGATCGAAGCCCACCGGACCCGAGAACCATACAGGCTCATATACGTTGTCCGGTATGGCCTACCTAGCCGCAATCCCCCCTTTGCCACAGTCAAAAAAGGGTTACAACAGTCCCTAATGATTATGGTAGATAGTTAGTCTACAAGTCTAGATCCTTGGAAGAGAGAACTACCAAAGGGGTAACTTGATTGTAGTATTATGAGATCCATGCTATCAGATCCATTTATGTATTGAATCGCTCTTTCAATGAAGCTTTTTTCAAGTGAGAAATGTATATGATGTTCCACGTTAAGAAATCTACATGTTACCATATTCTACTATTTGTTGAACTGTTTTGCTCCTTTCTTTCGATACGACTAGGATGTCGCTAGATATATAGCTCTATCATTAACTGAACAGCCACCACACGGCATTTTAAATAATATTGATTTAATATTGATTTAATATTGATATTAAACTTCAAATTGTACCAATATCTAGAAATTATTATATTTTTTGATTTCAAAACTGTTATATTGTAATTGTGTTTATTTTAAACTGTGTATGTAAAGTTAGATCAATTAGAAATAATGGGTACTCATTTGGAGGAAGTGAAGGTAGGCGATATACTGTCTTTTGAAGCGCTGATCAGGAACCCCCTAGATTGGGATCATTTCTTCGAGCGGATTGAAATGTTGAAATTTCACCGAAATACACCGTTCACAGTAGTCACACGGGAGGGCGATAGGATCCAAGGAATTGGAGAAATCATTTCTGCAGAGAAGTGGAGAAATGGTATCCACTTCGGGTTCAAGATAAAGGTAAAGGTTAAAAAACAAAAGTCGTTGAGCGATAAGAGAACGCATGAAAGGCTAGCTAACCGAACCGTCATGGCTGAACTGAATCCTTTACCATTCTGAAGCCCTTAAGGAACATGTAATCCCAAATCTCAAGTTTTTTGTAGGTATATAGCATGGACGATCGCGTCTCATCGACCCCTTTTGGCTAGTTACAGACAAGGATTAGGCAGGCGTTGGACGTAGTAGGCAATCCGAGTATGTATGCACTAAAGAATGCTTTTGCTCTTAGTCCGAAGAATGTTTAAATAAACAAATCTGTTTCATACTCAAATCATTTTGCGGCAGATTACCTCCTTTGCAGTTGATATTGACGGGACTATCACTGAGAATGGTGGAGGTATGCTTCACCTCCCAGCCGTCCTTGAGCTCCGGATTCTCGAAAGAATGGGTTTTAAAGTAATCTTTGTTACAGGGAGATCATCATTTGAAGCTTATACTTTGGCAGTCTTTGCAGGAACAACGAAGGTTGCCGTTTCCGAGAATGGTGGAGTAATCACCACGAGTCCAGAGGAACATTTGGTCTTGGGAGATAAGAAAATTTGTATGGAGGGTTATAATGTACTGAAGGATCATATGGAAGGTGTCAAGAATAAGCCAGTTTTTGGGCGAATGTCAGAAGTTGTATTATGCAGAAATTTTGACATTGATCGTGCTCAACAGATTCTCGATGAGCATAAACTTCCCTTGTATCTTAGTGATAGTAAATATGCCTACCATATTAACCAGATTGGGGTAAACAAATCTGCAGGGCATTCTGCAGCATTAAGAATCCTAGGGCTTGAAGCGAAGGATAGTGTAGCAATTGGAGACAGCGAAACTGATATCCCCCTTTTCAGATCGTGTGGTTATAGCATCTGCTTAGGAAATGCTGAAGAAAGCGTGAAACGGAATGCAACCCAAATCATGTCGGCTAAGCACGGTGAAGGATTAGTACAAGCGATTCAGCTTCTATCTCAAAATTTTTTTGAAATAAAGTCATGAGCTTAAGAAATCTCAGAAAGGAAGCGATACTATTTGTAGATAAATTATTGCTAGATAGAAAAATTGATGGCCTAAATTATACACTTACTGAGCCTCAAAACACTGAATTTGGAGAGCTTACCAGCAATATCGCATTTCAGCTTGCTCAACGATTTCATAGTAACCCGTATCTCGTAGCAAAGGATTTAGTAGATTCTCTTTTAATCCAACTAAATAATCAAAGATCAGAAGGGTCATTGTTGAAGACAATTGAGGCGCATCCTTCCGGACATATAAATTTCAGGGCAGATTGGGATGCGTATCCGAAAGCAGTAATCGGTGGGATCTTGGATGAAAGTTACGGAAAATTTGACTTCGGAAGAGGGAGAAGGGTCATTATTGAGCATACGAGTGTAAACCCTAACAAACCATTACATGTAGGACATTTGAGAAACATGATTATTGGAGATGTTCTGTTCAGGATCCTTTCAGCTGTTAATTATGATACAAGTGTGTTCTACTATGTAGACGATTCAGGTCTTCAGGTAGCCGACATAGTTGTTGGATTCGTCTATGCGGGATTTCCGATTGATCCACCCGATCGTACTACAAAATTCGACCAATATTGTGGGAATGAAGTTTATGTGAAAATCAATGATTTGTACGTCAAGAACCCAGATCTCCAACAGAAGCGGAAATCAGTCTTAAAAAGCATTGAAGAAGGTAACTCTGATCTATCAAGGTTCGCGAAGGATATCAGCCTAAGGGTATTGAAGGATCAACTGAAGACATGCTGGAATCTAAGAGTAAGGTACGACCTACTAAATTTCGAATCAGATATTGTGGCTTCCAAGCTGTGGGAGAAGATGTTCGAGCTCTTGAAAAATAAAGGCAGAGCAGCCTACGAAACTGAAGGAAAAAATAAAGGTTGCTGGGTGATCAGAGGTTCTGACGGCGACGAAGATAAGGTATTGATCAGAAGCGACGGTACCCTGACGTATATGGCTAAGGATATGCCATACGCAGCATGGAAGCTGGGCCTCTTTTCAGATCCTTTCCTTTATTACGCATTTTCACAGCAGTGGGATACTTCAATTCTCTGGGCAGATACTCTTGATACGTCGGTCGGTTCTCCCCCAAAACAGCAGTTTGGGGGTGCAGAGATCGTAATTAACTTAATAGACTCCAGACAATCGAGGTTGCAAACCATCATTTCTAGTACTCTTTCAGCCATAGCCAAGTATGACGTAGTGCGTTATATGCATCTGAGCTACGAACCAGTTTCCCTCAGTTCTCGGACCGCGAAATCATTAGGTATCGACATTGGGAATACGTCTACTCATATGTCAGGAAGGAAAGGAATTTACGTTGGCGCCGACCAAGTTATGGAAATACTCTACAAGAAGGCAAAGGAAGAAGTTCGGAGTAGGCATCCAAATATGACTGACTCAGAACTATCTAGTATTTCTGAAAGTCTAGGCAGGGCTGCAATCAGGTATAACTTGATTAAACAGGATTTGGAACGGCCTATAGTGTTCGATCTAGAGGAATCATTGAGCTTGGATGGTGACAGTGGGCCATATTTACAATATGCATTCGCGAGATCTCAAAGGTTGCTCGAGAAGGGAGAATTATTGCACCAAAGTATCAGCTTTGCTAATCTCTTACATGATAAGGAGTTGAATTTGATTCGAGAATTGTCAAAAATGGACCTAATTATCGAGCAATGTTCATCGCAGATGAATCCAAAGCTCATAGCAAGGTATGCCCATAAACTCGCCGTAGCGTTTAATCTATTTTATGAGCAGGTTCCTATTCTGAAAGAGGCTAATAAATTTCTAGTTTCTGCTAGGCTTCTGTTAGTAAAGGCCTTCAACATCGTAATGAGACTTGCGTTAAACTGTCTCGGGATTGACCCATTGAATAGGATGTGATAACGGAACTCTATATGTTCCATTCATGCAAAACATATTAGAATATGGCAGAAAGCGATCGCGGACATAGTTCAATGTAAACATTAAAAAAGTTAAGGTCAATATATATTATAGTTCATTTTCCTTTTTTGCATCTGCTGAAAAGGACATTGTTCTTTAAGTGATGTTTCCTCATGTAAGCGTCACCCAGGCTTCCAGCAGCAGTCTGGAATGACTTTAAAGTGTCACCGTACGCGTGTGTGGACAATGCGGTTACTTGGTATTTATTGAGTATATATTATAGTCTCTTTAATGCCCGATCATGCATCAAGCAACCTAAATGAATTTTTTCATACATGTGCAGGAGTCGCTGTAGCAATAGGTAAATACATCAAAAATCCTCTTGACATCCAGAAGATTATATTAATTGTAATGTTTTCTGCCCTCTCGTCGGCAAAATCTATAGTTGCTAACCACCTAACGCAAATGCCGCAGATTGTTTTTGAGAGGAATAACCTCTCAGAAATGCTTCGACCGTAAGAGTCGTGTTATACAGCTCGTCTGGTTCAGTATGTAGGGTAAATGCAGATTTCCCATTACTATTGGTTATGCCACTGAAAAAATATGTAGAAATACCACTTCCATTTGCTATCCAACCATTGATGTTGACTCCTGCAAGCTCAGAAGATGTTCCCGAGTCTAACGCAGAAAAATTAAGGTTTATGGTTGTATCATCGGATTCTTGAGCTGAAACGCGGAGAACAAATTCTTTCAATTCTAATGTGCGTGCAGTTTCACTTAGAACATTCTGGGTAAGATTGAGGATGACCTTATTCATTGCTACTGATGTGAGTGCACTTACTGTAACAGGATCAGTAGTGCTTACAGTTCCATTGATCCTAGTTTCAGTTGTATTTTCAAATGTAGAAACTGTTAGATTTGAGTGGCTAACATTTTGTGGCAATGTTTCCACCTGCTCTTGCGAATAAACATCTGTATAAAATAGTGCTATAGGACAGATGAGGAGTATGATTAGCGTTATTAAACTGCTGCGCATCAACTAAATGTTCTATAGGCTACTCCAATCTGTTATAAAAATACTGGCAATCTATGCAGACATGTTTGGCCCGGTAGCAGTTATCTTATCAACAGAGAGTCCGTAGGTTAATGGTTCAGCAGAATACAAATCCACAACCCTTTTATTATCTTTAACCGCACCAGCGCGAGTCTACTTAATTTTTTATTGATTCGAAGCTATGGTATATCTTATTTCATGAGCCTATGACCGAATTTGAAGGGTATCTGGTTCGCCCGAACTCGTGTAATTTTTGTCTAGCTTGCTTGACCTTCCGAATTTGAACCTAGCTTGCTCAAAATATCCATCATACAATTCCAATGTATTTACTACCACAAACAATAACCCGTCAAATAGATCTTGTTTCTACATGACAAGAAATTCAAACCTAGTCCGTCATCTACTACGAATAAAGCTTCTCGATCCAATTTCAATATTCCTATTTTTGCAGTCGAGGCAACTATCTAGTGACACTTGAAATAAATACAATAGAATATCATAAAGATGAACGTATTTGAGCATAGCATTTAGACAGATCGTCATCATAGCCTATATGACAGGAATATTATGGCTAAGGAGAAACCCGCTGTCGATGTTGTTTTCAGCATTAAGTCCTTTCTCAATTTTATTTGTCCTTTTTGTAGTCAGCAATGGTGAGTACACAGATCTAGCAATCGCTGGTAGTCTTGTCATGGCAACTGTCGGCTATGGCTTGGCACTTGGACAAGACATCTCATTCTACAAAACTGAATACAAGATTCAAGATGTTTTCGTTGCGTCACCGGTGTCATCTCTCACATATATGACAGGTCTCGCATTATCCGAACTATTATTTGGTCTCCCTGCTCTGATAGCGCTTACTGCCTTAGCCGTATTGTTCGGAGACACTCTATCGACGCTACCGCTGCTGCTTTGTAGTATACTCTTGACTTGGGGTGCAATGTCTGCAATGGGTTTTTTCTTATCTTCTCACATGCTACATACGCGAAATGCAACTCAGATCATTTCTTTTGTAAACGTCATACTTGCTGTGATTCCCCCGGTCTACTATTCTATCGAACGGCTTCCTTTGAATCTCCAGTACCTAGCTTACACAGTCCCGACAACTCACGCATCTTTGATGATACAGGATAGCATGGGGCTTGCCACACCAGAAACTTGGTCAATATATTTGGGGCTCGCAGTTCAGTCTGCGTATTTGGTATGCTTCTTAGCTTTAGCTAAGGCGCGTGCGGTTTGGAGGGATTTGTAGCTTTTTGGCTTTGTGTTCACTCCTAACACTTTTTCGCTCCCAAGATATTGATCGCACTGACATGGATGTTAGCACAGGTATGGATGTTAGGATAGACATGTAGTCGTCACAGATCCAAGTTGTTATCTAGGCATACCAGTTCTTTAAGATCATTGTACAAATTTAGAAATTCAGTACCTTTGATGGTCACTGTAATTTCTAAAAAGTGTGGGTTGAACGAGATAAGGTCGTTATGCACTAATTCATCTAAACAATTCGGAATTTGTGAACTGTACTTATCAAGCATTTTCTCTATCTTCTGAATCTTCAATCTTCCAGTTCTGTCCGAAAAGGAGAGTATATCCGCAACCAAATCTAGACCAGTGTACATGAGTTACGATACTCAAATCACACCGTAAATAAAAGGGGCACCCAGACAAATAAGGTAAAAATGTGACTCACAATTCCCTAACCAGCCTTTTCTGTTACATCGATCAGGCTTACGATAAGGGAAGAATACAATTTTACCCGGAACAATGCAATAAATTAGTTGAATAGTTCTGTCTATCAAACATAAGAATCGTAGTATTCAATCAGTACCCTGACCTCTTTCGTTCTCGATTTATGTAATTCTTATTCATATACACCTCCAACACCTTTTGTGGAGTCATCTCCAGCTCCAGAGCGACTTGGATTACAAAATGCAGTATATCGATCAATTCGGTTTGAGCTATCTCGATTTGAAAACCAGAAGGTCTTTTCCACCATTTCCAGCTAGTTTGGTCCTGTAGCTCGACGGCCTCGTGTATGATTGCCGTCATTAGAGCCGAAACCCTCTCCTCAGTCTTTTTTGGGTACCTCTCTACTCCCAAATATTCCACTAACTTCTTTTGTTCATCAAAGATTTTCTCTAACATGTCTTGATACCGATTCATTTCAATGTTAGTCTGTTACTTGACATATATGAGAACTTTTGTCTTGATCAGAACTAGAATTGTGGGGTAGTATTCAATGAATGGCCAACAAGGGAACCTTTTTATTGTAGCCCGTATGCTTTCACTTCCAAAGTGATTAATTGAATTGTCGTCCCCCGCTTCATCACAGCAATCTAAAAGACCGTTAACGATATTGCAGCGTTCAGTGAATAGACGAGTGGCAGTACGATTAAAAAGTGAAATAGAATATCGAGGGCGAATGAACAATGTTGATACATATATGAATTTGATATTAGTTGATGCTGAAGAATTCAATCGACAGGATCTGTTAGCAAATTACGGAAAGGTAGTGATTCGAGGAAATAACGTTCTATTTATAAGACTGGAAAAAGATCTTTGATACTATTTTTGTGAGAATTAAGGTATATGGGGAGTAATGGTAAGAAGGTATATATTCACTTCAGAAAGCGTAACAGAAGGTCATCCTGATAAGATATGCGATCAGGTTTCTGATTCTATCTTAGATGAGTTTCTTGCAAGTGACTCAGAGTCTAGAGTAGCAGTAGAGTCGTTAACGTCCACTGGAATAGTTTTTGTCGCAGGAGAGGTCACATCAAGACGCAGGGTCGACATACAAAAGGTAGTAAGAACGGTGATACGTGAGATCGGATACGATAGACCTGAATACGGGTTTGATTCTGAATCTTGTTCAGTTATAGAATCTATTCACGAACAAAGTCCTGATATTTCTTTGGGTGTCACTCCAAATATGCATAGGGAACAGGGAGCAGGTGATCAAGGCTTAATGTTTGGATATGCAACCAATGAAACTGCGGAACTTATGCCGCTGCCTATCACAATGGCTCACAAACTCTCAATGAAACTGTCTAGGCTCAGAAAGCAAAAAAAACTAGGTTGGATAAGACCTGATGGTAAATCCCAAGTTTCAGTAGTTTACGAGGGTACAAAGCCGGTAAGGATTGATACCGTCGTAATTTCAACCCAACATGCCCCAGACATAAGCTTGAGCCAGTTGAGAGAGGAGATTGTAGATAAGGTAATAAAGGAAATCTGTTCGGATTGGATAACCCCAACTTCGAAATTCTTGGTCAACCCGACTGGAAGATTTGTTATTGGTGGCCCTCAGGCTGACACTGGTTTGACAGGAAGGAAGGTAATTGCAGACACTTATGGTGGCGCAGGAAGACATGGTGGAGGAGCATTTTCAGGCAAGGATCCATCGAAAGTTGATAGATCGGCATGTTATATGGCTAGGTATATCGCTAAAAACATAGTAGCTGCTGATCTTGCAGACAAATGCGAGGTGCAACTTGCATATGCAATAGGCTTGCCTGATCCCGTGTCTGTGATGGTTAATACGTTTGGGACCTCCAGAATCGACGACGAATTGATCGAGGGACGCGTCAAAAATTCATTTGAAATGAAACCAGCAGATATTATAAGGATTCTAGATTTGAAAAGACCCATCTATAAAAAGACAGCTGCATACGGACACTTTGGAAGGAATGAACCTGAATTTACATGGGAAAGGACTGATAAGATATCAGATCTGGCAGGCGGAGGTATGGATAGCTGACTTGAACGTTATAGCCCATGTTGGAAATAAAGCCTGACTCAATTGGCAAGTCAAGGGTAATATGGTTGACTGACGATTCTAGTGAGACTTAATTGGCCCTGGTTAACAAGGTCGCTCTTGTCACTGGTTCCTCTAGTGGTATCGGATTCGCAATTTCTAAAGAATTTGCCGAAAATCAAGGGGCGACTGTGCTAGTATGTTCTAGAAATATCAATGATGCTATCAGAGCCTCCGAAAAGATCAAAGGAAATACTCAGGCTGTTGCATTGGATGTTACTAACGACAGAGAGGTAAGATCAGTTGTAAAAGGAGCGATATTGGATCACGGGGGAATTGATATCCTAGTAAATAGTGCTGGGCATCAGTTCGAGAATGCGATCTGGTACAAGAGATATCATCAGATGACCGATCAAGCTTTGGACGCTATTATGGAAGTCGATCTTAAGGGTACAATACATATGACAAGGGCATTCCTTCCGAGCATGATAAGAAAAACTAATCGCTCTCATGGCAATTCAGGCGTAATAATTAATATTGCATCGACGCCTGCGTTGTCAGGTCATAGGGAAGGTGCCCCTTATACCATTGCCAAGGCAGCCGTTGTTGCCGTAACCAAGCACATTGCTATAGAATACGGGAACCAGAAAATCAGAGCGTACACTCTTGCACTAGGAAATATTGCAACCGATGCCACTTATTATTCTATGACTCAGCGAGGAAGGAAGAGAGCAACTACTGAGCCGGCGATGAAGAGGTGGGGTTCGGCGGAGGAGGTCGCCAAAGTAGCCGCATGCCTGGGGAGTGAAAGCTTTTCATATGCTACCGGCAATACTATAATAATCGACGGTGGTAAAGTAATTGTTTAAACATCATATATTCAACAATAATGTGATCTTAGCAAATGATTGCGAGCATATTAAGGAAGATGAAAACAACATCCGTTTCGATGTAAAATGAAGGTCAACAGATCTTCACTTAGAAAAGGATATACTACTGGCACTTCAGCTGCGGCTGCAACTAAAGCAGCTCTGATTCGACTTCTATCGGGGGAAGGAGTAGATTGTGTGGAAGTTACATTGCCAAAGGGAGGAAAGATTGTCATACGAATTGAGTGGACTCAAGTTGGTAACGGATCCGTGATTTGCGCTGTCACAAAGGATGGGGGAGATGATCCCGATGCCACCCACGGCGCACAGATTCTATCTATTGTTTCACTAAATAAGGACATTGGTACTATTAGAATAGACGGAGGAAAAGGTGTCGGACGTGTGACAAAGCCGGGGCTAGGACTTCCAATAGGGGCAGCTGCGATAAATCCTGTGCCATCCATGATGATCAAGACGGCTGCTTTGGAGGCTGTAGGGGAACTGATCAAAACTAAAGGAATTACAATAATGATATCGGTACCAATGGGGGAGACCATTGCGCAAAAAACCGACAATCTACGGTTAGGCATATTGGGCGGAATATCGATACTGGGAACAACAGGCATAGTTATCCCTTATTCGACGGCGTCATTCGCAGCATCGATCAGACAAAGTATAGATGTAGCAGTAGCCATGGGCGTTGACACCGTTGCGTTGACAACAGGCGGTAGGAGTGAGGAGCTTGTAAAAAATTTTTTTAATGATAATCTCCCAGAGCATTCCCTCATACAGATGGGGGACTTTGTGGGGTACGCGATGAAGCAATGTCGAATCAAGAAGGTGAAGCATGTGGTCATCGCTGGCTTTATTGGTAAGCTTACGAAGATAGCTATGGGAGTAAAACAGACTCACGTGAAAGGTTCTCACATTGACATGGAGTTTATGGCAAATCTTGCGAGAGACTGCGCATGCTCAGCAGATATTATATCCAAAATAATGAAAGCTAATACAGCGCGTCATGTTCAAGAGATCATAACGGAGCATGGAATATCAGAATACTTTGACTTAATCTGCAAACACGCTCATGCATCATTAATCAAAAATGACGAACATTCATTGAATCTCCAGATTGTAATGTTTGATTTCGATGGAAAGGTGTGTGGCCTCTACCCGAGAAAAAAGCATAGCCAATAATTGTACTAATGAAGTCTCTAATTCACTCTTATTCGATATGGCGACAATGGCCGGCAACCAATCCTAAAACTCCCGCCACGCAACCACGTAGATTTCAAGGATTAGGCTATTTTGAATAGGAATAAAAGAGGGTTTAGAAACCCAACCTAGCAGGATCAAATCTGTATCACCAAAGACCATCAACCATTAGTGTAGTAGCAATAACCAAGAATGGAATCAGAATAGCCAAGTGTATAAGGATGCATTGGCCTGAGGTTAAAATCTATGTTCCACAAAAGTATTATGAATCATCAAACAATATTCAATGGTTCGAAGAGCCAACCTCGCAAATTATGGGGAAGCTATTCAAGACAAACGGTGCAATAATCTGCATTTTTTCTCTTGGAGCAGTGATCCGACTTATTGCTCCCTTTCTAGGTAACAAGAAATACGATCCCGCAGTTATCGTTATTGACGATAAGGCAAATTTTGTCATTAGCGCATTATCTGGTCATCTAGGTGGAGCAAATTCGTTAACAACAGAGCTATCTACCTATTTCAAAGATAGCAAGGCGGTTATAACGACCGCTGCCGACGTTAATAAAACGATTGCAGTGGACATTTTAGGGAGGGATCTAGGATGGACCATAGATGGCCTAGATACCGTTACCCAAGTAAGCGCATGCATGGTCAATGAAATGCCAATAGGACTTTACCAAGACTCCGGAGAGCGCAATTGGTGGCCAAGAAATGGTCTTCCTCGGAACGTCAGACCAGTGTCCGGACTTGATAATCTGAAATCTAAAGAGTTCTGTGCTGGCCTAATAATTACAGATATGATTCTACGATATGAGGAAATTTCATCTAAATCAGTGATCTACAGGCCTAAAAGTCTTGTCGTAGGGATCGGGATACATTGGAAAACGACCAAGGAAACGATAGAATCGGCAATATTTGAGGCATTTCGGAACAATTGCTTAAGCATTAAGAGTATAAGAAATCTAGCTACAATTGAAAATAAGGCCCAGGCTAGTGGTTTGCTTGATTTCTCAAGATCATACCAAATTCCAATAGAAGCCTTCGATGACATTCAGCTCTCTGAAGTGCACGTTCCTAATCCATCAGAATCAGTGGGACGGTTTCAGGGCACTAAAAGTGTATCTGAAGCCGCTGCACTGTTGAGCTCTAAAGGCGTTCTAGCAGTCCCCAAACTTAAATTTCCCCCTGATCTTACTCTTTCCGTCGCTAGGATGGATTTTAAATAATTGGTTAAGGCGATGCTGATCGTAGATAGAGGCAGTAGAGAGCCAGAAGTTAAAGAAGAGTTGGAGATTATTTGTTCAACTATTAGCAGGACCTATCCTGGCAAGTACGACTATACGACTTACTGCTTTTTGGAAGTGGTTCCCCCATGTATCGAGGACGGAATTTCAAAATGCATTACCAACGGCGCCGACTTCATCACCATCATTCCATACTTTCTATATCCGGGTATGAAGCTGAAGGATTCAGTGAAGAAAGCTGCATCGATATCTGTAAAGAAAGATGTTCGAGTGGCTATCGCTAAACCACTTAGCGGGAACACAAGGATGGTCGAAGTGGTAGTAAATAGGGTGCACGAGGCTAAGCGAGCACACGCCCTACGATTCTCGGATTTGGAGTGCGATTTATTACTAATTGGTCATGGTAGTAGTGATAGAAGGGCTAGAGAAGCATTCGACTATGTGGTAGCTTTGCTTAAACCTCATTTTAGAAGCGTACGTTTCTGCTTCCTTGAGCTCGACGAGCCTGATATCATGGAGGGCATCAGAAATTCCTTGGCCTCTTCACCTAAATGTCTTCTGGTAGTTCCATATTTTTTGCACAAAGGAGCTCACATTAAATTTGACATTGTGCGAGAAATTAACACGTCGATCAGGGAACAAAATCCAGCTAATATGTACCTCACAGAGCATTTGGGAGCTGACTGTCAATTAGCAAATATAGTTTTGGAAAGGGCAATGGAAGTTGAGCGAGGAATCTTCCCCCAGACCTAATTTCTACAACGCAGATCACCATCTGCGCAAAATGTCAACAAAGGCATTTGGGATCGAGAATGAGAGTTTCGCGATAATAGATGGTGAAGTGGGACCCCATACCTATAACGAACTTGAATGGGCAGTCGTGAGAAGGGTAATTCATGCTACGGCTGATTTTGATTTTGCAGGGAAAGAAAAAATTATGTTTCATGGAGACGTATTCGCATCAGCTTTTGGAGCGATTAAGAATGGATGCCATGTTGTATCCGATGTAGAAATGGTATTATCAGGCATCAACAAGCAGTTGGCAAGGGAATTAAATCTGAAAACTTGGTGTAGGATCTCGGAGGATTCTGTTACCAAGTACTCTCGTGATAATAATCTGACCCGATCTCAGGTTGCAATGGATTTTTCAGCAGCTCAGATTCAAAACGGCATAGTGGTTATAGGTAATGCCCCTACTGCACTTTTTCAAGTTATATCCATGTTCAAGGAAAATAGAGTAAAGCCAGCTCTCGTGATTGGAATTCCTGTGGGTTTTATTTCTGCGCTCGAATCAAAAAAAGAATTATTGTGTACCCCAGTTCCATCCATTACGAATATCGGGCGCAAGGGAGGTAGCGCAGTTGCCTCTTCAATAATCAATGCGTTATTGTTAATATATAAGACTAGATTGCATCAGAATTGATGGAATACTCTAATGGACTATAATGGATTTTTTTATGAGCATGGACTATGATGATCACTTTGTTCTTTTTTTAGTTGCAAACTTTATGGTTAGTGAGTTGATCGTATCCATAATATACTTCGTCTAATATCCATAGATCGATGTTAACACTAGAATCAATCAACAAGCTAGTGACCCACAAGTTAGAGGCAATTCATTTACATGAAACTGCACAGGAAGCTGCAAAGAAGATGAAGCATAAAGATATAGGTTCATTGTTAGTCGTTGATGAATCTGACGTACATATTGGCATAGTGACCGAAAAAGACCTAGTCTCGAAAGTCTGCATTCAGAATAAAAAGAGCACAGAGGTATTCGTAAATGACATAATGTCTTCTCCCTTGGTATACATTGATTATGAGGCAACCCTCGAAGAAGCGGCTAAGAAGATGGTTGATAACAAAATAAAGCATCTGTTGGTAAAAAATGCAGATACGCTGATTGGCATTCTCACCACAAGTGATCTTAGCACATATCTAAGGCAAAATATTGATTTGGACGAAGTTAATGCTACTATTCTAGAATCTTTGATGGAACAAGAAAAGATAGGATGAGCCTAAGTGTCCATCGGCTTGCGTCACCAAACTTCAGTAATACAATCTGTACTTTTACTCGACCTCTTGCGAACAGAATTGTCATTGAAAAGGAAATACCCAGCTCTTGAAAGAGATAATCACAAGAATAGAAATTAAATCAAATCCTGAGAAGGTATGGAAGGTATTGACTGATTTTCATCTTTATAAATACTGGAACCCTTTCATAATTGGAATTGCTGGGTCTCCTATAAGGGGAGAGAAGATCGAGATAGAATTGAGGACTACAGCTCAAAAAACACGCGCTTATCGCCCAGTGGTAACTAAGGTGGATCCCCCTAGAGAATTAAGGTGGATTGGAAAGGCGATTCTCCCATTAATACTGGATGGAGAGCATATCTTTACGATCCAAGTGAACGAACAACATGATACAATCTTTACTCAGAAAGAGATATTCAAGGGATTAGGAGCCTATTTGGGGACTGCTAGAATGTTCGATGATATACGGATAAGCTTTCAAATGATGAATTCTAGTTTAAAATTACGAGCAGAGAATAATGAATGATAACTTCGGCCGAGCGTTATCGGATTATGACTAATACATTTGAGGTAACGCAGTATCGATCGATTTCAATTCTTCTAGTTAGACATATCGAGCCTGGAATACAAGAACTAGAAATATGATAAATCTTAAGACTGACCTAAAAATAGTAGTAGACTTGTTCTTGACACCTCGAATAGGCAGTCAATTTATATCTTGTAATATAAGTTAAGTCGTTGATACGTCATCGGCAATTTTTCAGTTATCCTAGTCGAAATCGCCAAAATTCGGGCTAAGTATTGCTATTCAATATAACACCATATATTTTTCACTTACATGCATCGATCAAAAGAATGATCACTGACTGAATACGATAGGTCGCCAGCTTTGTGTATTAGAGGATCAGCAGTACTGAGGAAAATCAAAATCTGCGACTGGTTACAGTAAACAGATTTACCGCCTTTTATAATGTACACACCTGTCTAAAATTCTTCCGAGTATTCTGGTATCAGCAAAATGTAAGTGCATATATGATGCAATGCACGTGTTATAGGTTAAACCATCGTATTTCCCATCAATTCCTTGCCCTCTTTGCATGTCAAATGAGAATTGAGAATCTGAAGGTACGTTTTGTAATTCAGAATAGTGAAATTCGTGGCCATGAATATGAGAGATTCGACCCATTAGCTCACCGCTACCTCGAGCCTCCGTATACCCAATTGTAACGCGGTTGGTCATGGAAGTTTCAGTATTGAAAATCCCGACCATCGAAAATCTTCCCTGCTTCTTTCTTCGATTGTCATTTATTACTTTTGTCAAGTACATTAGACCGCCACATTCAGCCAGTGTGGGCATTCCATTGACAATCGATTTGTATATTGACTTTCTCATCGAATTGTTCATTTCCAATTGTTTTGCTAATATTTCCGGAAAACCTCCACCTATCAAGAGTCCGTCAATATCATTAGGTACTGACCTGTCTTTGAGAGGGCTAAAAAAAACTAACGAGACACCGTTTTTCCTAAGTGACCTTAGATTATCATCATAATAAAAATTAAATGATTCATCAAATGCAACAGCAATTCTACATAAGGGTTCTCTTATATTTTCAAGCTGTCGGTGAGATTTTTTCTGATTTCTTTTTCCGCTCTTAAGCGGCAGTATGCTATCAAGGTTAATCTGATCAGCAACATATTTAGCACAGCTCAGAATAGCATTTTTAGCCTTACCTTTAATTTCAATAGGGGGGATAAGCCCCAAATACCTTTCGGCAGAACGGATCTCCTCATTTCTGTAAATGATGCCAAGAAGTTTTTTCTTTACGCGAATACCCAATGCTTCTAGTATCATGTTTGAGTGTTTGCGGCTTCCAACATTGTTTATGATAATCCCGGCCACATTCAGGCAAGGATCAAACTTTGTATACCCGAGAATCATGGCAGCTACGGATTGTGAAGTTTTGGCTGCATCTATTACTAATATAACTGATGCATCAAGTATCTTAGAGACGTGCGCAGTACTTCCGAAATTCCTCTTTCCAGAGATCCCGTCAAATAGGCCCATTACCCCCTCAATTACAGAGAGATCTGCATCCCAAGAACTTCTATTGAAACATTCTAAAACTCCTTTTTTTCCCATTAGCCAGAGATCAAGATTCCTTGACTGACGACCAGTAACGAAAGTATGATAACAAGGGTCGATAAAGTCTGGACCAATCTTAAAGGGTTGAACCATAAATCCACATTTTACAAGCTTATGCATAATTCCCATTGTTACAGTCGTTTTTCCTGCACCACTAGTTGTTCCAGCGATGACAAGCACCGGCTTTTGCAATAAGTACCTCCCCACCTCATGAATCAGTTTTCGCAGTATTCTGGCTCAAATTGCATTGGCTGGTTGAAATATTTTTCTTGGTCATAAATCCCCAACCGCGCTTCTTCGAATGTTGATGTTGTATTTTAGGCAGAACCTGTGAGATTCATCCCTTACATGCCTTAGTAACTTTAGCCCTTCATCCTTAGCAGGCAGAATGAGAGGATGCTTCCTACTCATTGAATAGATTTCTTCATTACCTTTGGCAAGAGAGAAGCAAGGTATTCCCAAGCCAAGAGATTTCAAAGTTTTGACTGCACAGTTCAGCTGTCCTCTACCTCCATCTATAAGTATCATATCAGGCAATGGCAAACCCTTACCTACACTCTCATTAGAATCTGGTCGGTACCTTCTCCTGACTATTTCCTCTATCATAGCAAAATCATCTTGTATTCCATTATTTTGAATTCTGAATCTCCGATATCCGGATTTAGAGCATTCACCATTTACAAACCGCACACACGCGCCGACTGCTATGCTTGTTCCTAAATTTGATATATCGAAACAGTCGATAATATGTGGTATAGATTCTAATTGTAGCCTGTCCCTTAGATTTAGAAGAGCTGGGTGATATCCCTGTTCGACGTACAGTAATAGGTTTGTCATAATTAAATCTATAATTTTACTTCTATCGTCATGACGGAGCCCCTTTTGAACTGGCAGTATTGTTACTTTATGACCGGAGATAGATTCCAAATACCTTTGAAGGGCTTCAGCCTCTTGAATTTTTTCATTTGTATAAATATACCTTGGAATGATACTATCTGAATGATAGTATTGCGATATGAACGTAGATAAGGAATTTTCCCCTACGAGGTCAAAGCTAGCATGAATCCTATCCATAATTACTCCTTTTCTACGCTTCAACATAAGCACGTGGGCAACTCCAGTATCTTCGTTCGCCATGAAACCAAAGAATCCTTCATCTGAACCTCGATTTGCATTTGTTTCTACTTTTTGCTTTACTGTTATATTCTCAAGTCTTTGAATAGTATCGCGGAAGTCCTTTGCTATCTCATATTTGTGATTTCTTGATGCTTCCGTCATTTCCTCTCTCAATCTGCCTTTTAATTTTTCCATATTACTCCTTTTTGTAAGCACCCCATGTAACATCGTCACCTTGTCCATATATTGTTCCCTTGTTACATTTCCAATACATGGAGCCTCACAATTCTTAAGAAAGAATTCTAGACATGGCTTTTTAGGCAATGTTTTACAAATTCTTACCTTAAACAATCTTCTCAACGATCCTGTAGATAATATCTTTGAGCTACCATAAACAAATGGACCGTAGACAGTTCCCTTAGGACCAAAAAAGTCGCCGTTCCTGTTCCGTCGGGCGACAAGAAGACGAGGGAATTCTTCTTGCGTTACTTTCAGATATGTATATTTTTGCTGATACTTCAGCTCGATATTAAACATTGGCCTGTACTGTTTTATCAAACTTGATTCGAGAAGAAAAGCTTCTGTTTCATTGAGTGTGACAATGAAATCAATGTCTGCAACTCTTGAGAGTAATCGTGCTGTCTTGATTGCATGATAATCATCATCAAACTTGTTCACAAAATAACTTTTTAGTCTCTTTTTTAGATTTTTTGCTTTTCCAATATATATCACTTGGCCACTCTGGTCTTTCATAAAATAGACGCCCGGACCGTCGGGAATGTGAATGATTTTTTGTTCTAAACTCATTTCCTTGCATCCTGTTCTGTTATCATAGTGTTAAGTACCTGGTTTGGAAACAATTTGGATTTGAGGTATTTGCCTGTGTGACTACGATCAATTCGCGATATCTCTTCCGGTGTACCAACCGCAACTATCATTCCTCCCAATTGTCCACCTTCAGGTCCAAGATCAATTATCCAGTCGGCAGAGGCGATTACATCTAAATTATGCTCTATAATGATCACAGTGTTGCCAAGGTTAACTAATCTTTGCATGACATAAAGCAGTTTGCTAACATCTGCGAAATGAAGTCCGGTAGTAGGCTCGTCAAGGATATATACGGTATTTCCTGTGTCTTTTTTCGATAGTTCTGCCGCAAGTTTGATCCTTTGAGATTCCCCTCCCGAAAGTGTTGTCGCAGGTTGCCCCAAACGTATGTAGCCTAGACCAACGTTACTAAGAAAGACTAACTTTCTATATACGCTTGGAATATTTGAAAAAAAATCGAGTGCTTCATCGACAGTCATAGCCAAAATATCTGCGACTGTCTTCTTTTTGAACGAAATGGTTAGAGTTTCTGAATTGTATCTTTTACCCTTACAGCTATCGCAGGTTACATACACGTCAGCTAGGAATTGCATCTCAATTCGCTTTACCCCCGCACCTTCACATTCTTCGCATCTTCCATCGGGAACATTAAAAGAAAATCGTCCAAGCTTGAATCCTTTTTCCTTTGCCATAGGAGTCTTTGAAAATAATTCTCTTATTGGAGTGAATGCATTTACATAGGTTGCAGGATTCGATCTGGGGGTACGACCGATTGGGGATTGATCGATTCCTATAACTTTGTCCACCATCTCCAGTCCTGTAATTGCTTTGTGCTTACCTACGCGTTCTCGAGAATTATAGAAATGAGCGGATAATCCTTTAAACAGTATATCATTGACCAGAGTAGACTTCCCCGAACCGGACACACCAGTAACTAGAGTTAAGCAACCCAACGGGAAAGAAACATCAATGCTCTTTAAATTATTCTCTTCTGCTCTAAGAACTGTGATGAATTTATTTGCACCCCTTCTCCTATCTTTTGGCCTTGTGACAAGCAACGCGCCAGATAGGTATTGACCGGTAACTGATTCAACCGACCTAGATACGTCTTCTACATTTCCACATGCTACAATCTTGCCTCCATGGTTACCAGCTCCTGGTCCCAGATCTAATACCCAATCAGAACTTCTTATTACCTCCTCATCATGTTCGACGATGATAAGCGAGTTCCCTAGTGCCCTAAGTTTTTCCAGAGTTGCAATGAGCTTTGCATTGTCCCTTTGATGTAACCCAATGGTTGGTTCATCTAGGACATAAAGAACCCCCGAAAGATTCGAACCTATTTGAGTAGCCAACCTAATTCGCTGCGATTCACCTCCTGATAATGTAGAAACAGTTCGATTTAGCTGTAGATAGTCTAAGCCTACATCCAATAGGAATTGTAGACGGGCTCTTATCTCTTTCAATATGGTTCTTGAAATAATCAGATCATTTGTTGAAAGCGTAATTTGATTAAAGAATTCCAGGCAATCCCAAATTGAAAGATTGCAAACGTCTATTATAGATTTGCCGTCAATCTTTACCGCGAGAGCTTCTTTTCTAAGTCTTTTCCCCCCACAGAACTCACATAGGTGTTCGCGCATATACTTGGCTATCTCTTCTCGCTTTGAATCGGATTCCGTCTGACCATAGAGCCTTTCCAGATTGGGAATAACACCTTCGAAATTTCCAATGTATTCCCACTTGCTGTCCGAATTTCTCGACCTGTAGATATACCGAATACGTCGATCGGTCCCATAAAGGATTACCTTAAGCTGATCTTCGGTAAATTTCGAGATAGGCAGATTCAAATTAAAACCAAAATGTTTACCAACATCTCTGAGTTTCGACGATCTGAAAGAAGCGAATCGTCCTAGCCAAGGCTTGATGGCTCCTTCCAGTATGCTTTTGGACCTATCTGGAATTATTAAATCAGGATCGAATTTTAGCTTGAAGCCTAATCCATTGCAAGCATTGCAAGCTCCAAATGGGGAGTTAAATGAAAAGGAGCGAGGCTCCAACTCGGCCATGCTTAGCCCGCATTTAGGGCATGCATTTTGCTGAGAATAGAGGTGTAACTCGTTATCGGCTAGCATAGCAGCCAATCCTTTGCCTAAACGCAGTGCCAATTGGACTGATTCAATTATTCGGGCTCTCTCTTCCTTGGAAATTTCGAGCCTGTCGACAACCACCTCAATGGAATGTTTTTTTTGTTTATCCAAAATAGGCCAATTTGACTCCCTCCCGACATTACCACCTATCCGGTTGCTGTTGGAGTAACTATCTAAGTTCGTCAATACGCCATCAACTCTAACCCTTGGAAATCCGTCTTTTTTTAGCCCTTCGAGTAGCTTTCCGAAAGATCCCTTTTTCTCTCGCACTAATGGGGCAAGCAGAATCCCAGTTCTTGCTTCAAAAGATATAATTATTGAATCACTGATGGCCTCTGTAGATTGTCGACTGATTCTTCGTTCACATTTGGGACAGAACGGAATTCCTATTCTAGCGTACAGCAAACGTAGATAGTCGTATATCTCTGTAACTGTGCCCACAGTAGAACGCGGGTTCTTGTTTGTTGTTTTCTGTTGAATCGAAATAGCCGGAGAAAGTCCATCAATAGAATCAACGTCAGGTTTGTCCATCAGTTCTAAAAACTGTCTGGCGTAGGCTGATAATGACTCCACGTATCTGCGTTGTCCCTCCGCATAGATCGTATCAAATGCAAGAGTAGATTTGCCTGACCCTGACAGGCCTGTAAAAACCACTATTTTATCCCTTGGGATAGTAACACTTATGTTCTTCAAATTATGCTCGCGTGCCCCCTTGACGATTATGTTGGCAACCATAGACAATCCCTAAGCCCTTTAAATTACAGGTTCTCCTAAGGCTCTTTTTATTCTGTATAATTTGCTTCTCAATTCGATTGCACGTTCAAAATCGAGATCATCTGCATTCTTTATCATCTGAGCTTCTGTATTATGCGCAAGTTTAGCAAGATCTGACTTACTCATCGATTTAATATTCACATCTACAGAATCATTCTCAGCGCTTGTTATGGGTTTTACAATGGATTTTGGTATAATATTATTTCTCGTGTTATATTCAATTTGCTTTTCACGCCGCCGATCGCTCTCACCAATTGCTCGTTTCATTGAATCAGTGACCTTTTCTGCGTAAAGGATAACTCTTCCATCAATATTTCTGGCAGCCCTTCCAAAAGTCTGCACAAGGCTGGTAGAGTTTCGTAGAAATCCCTCCTTATCCGCATCCAAAATTGCGACTAATGATACTTCAGGAAGATCAAGACCTTCCCTAAGTAGATTTACGCCCACCAACACGTCGAATTCACCGATTCTCAATCGACGCAGAAGCTCAGTTCTATCCAAGCCTTTTATCTCCGAATGAATATATCTTACTCTAATATCCTTTTCAGTTAAAAAATCGGCAAGATCCTCTGACATCCTCTTTGTCAAAGTCGTGACAAGAGTCCTCTGTTTCCTCTTTATTTGCCTTCGAATCTCTTGGATTAGATCTTGCATTTGATTTCGCGCCTCTCGCACCTCAACTTCAGGATCAATCAGACCGGTTGGCCTCACCAATTGCTCGACAACCTGCCAGCTCCGTTTCAATTCATAATCGGCTGGGGTAGCTGAAATGAAAATTACGTTCTTCATATAATTTTCAAACTCTTTGAATTTCAAAGGTCGGTTATCTGCTGCACTTGGGAGTCGAAATCCATAATCAATAAGTGTTTTCTTTCTTCCATAATCACCATTAAACATTGCATGTAACTGGGGTATAGTAACATGAGATTCATCTATAACCAGAATAAAATCTTCTCCAAAGAAATCCAAAAGGCAATATGGAGGATCACCAGATTTTCTTCCATCGAAGTGCCTAGAGTAATTTTCTATACCCTGGCAATAGCCTAATTCTTGTATCATTTCTGTATCATAATTAGTTCTGGAGGTGAGCCTCTGCCTTTCAAGTTCAGAAGGGAGATTGGGTAGCCATTCTTCAAGCTCTTGACGTATAGCTGTGATAGCTGATTGTCTTCTATCGTCACCAACAACATAATGCTTGGCTGGGAATATCTTCACTCTATGTATCTCTCTCTTGAGATCCATGGTAATGGGATCGTGAAGAGACATCATTTCGATATCTTGCCCAAAAATCTCTATCCTCAAAAGATCCTCAGAGTATGCAGGGATAATGTCAATAGTATTCCCACGCACTCTAAATACGCCAGCCTTTAACGAAAGATCGTTCCTTTCGTAACGAGCATCTATAAGCCTACTAATAATCCACTTTCGGTCAACCTTCGAATTTCTGTCTAGTAGTATTGAATTCTGGTCCCATTCAACGGGAGAGCCTAGAGAGTATATACATGAAACGGTAGCAACTGTGATGGTAGGCTCCCCAGACATCAACATTGCTGTTGCCTCTAACCGCATTTTCTCTATTCTTTCATTTATCTCGGTGTCCTTTTCAATGTAAGTATCCGTCTGAGGGAGGTAGCTCTCCGGTTGATAGTAATCATAAAAGCTCACAAAATAACCTACATTGTTTTGCGGGAAAAATTCCTTTAATTCGGTATAAAGCTGAGCCGCCAACGTCTTATTGTGGGATATTATTAAAGTATTCTTGTTAACAGCTGCTATCACATTTGCAATCGTAAAAGTCTTCCCACTCCCAGTAACCCCAAGTAGAGTTTGGCAACCACTCTTCTCTAAGGCTCCATAAGAGAGTTTGGAAATCGCAGCTGGCTGATCTCCACTAGGAGGAAAGCTATTCGGAGATAGCGTGAACTTACCAGACTTAGTATTGCTCCGAGACAATTCATCCTTACAAAGATCATTACGCGAATATAATACTATTTACAAACAGAGGAAAAGATTCATTTATCTCGGATCGCAAGGAAGAATGCCACTGCATTTCGGAAGAACCAGACTAACTGCAGTCACTATAGTTACTCCAGAAGTGACTTCGCTTAAAGTAATCTAGATCAATATTCGCTTTGCTTAAAGTAATCTAGATCAATAACCAAGATTCATGTATGTGGGTGGTGAACAGGTCTAATCCTAATGGTATTGCAGGGAAAGATTATGCTAGACGAATCATCTAGTACAAATTCTGAAACTTTGTGCCTAAAGGGAATGAATTTCTTTTGGGCACTGGAAGAACTTATGATTGAAGCAGTACTCGATAGGGCTGTGGCCAAAATTGTCTAGCAAACCTTTTCTTTAACTTCGCATATATTATGGTGTGGAATTGTCCATCGAATTGCTAAGTAAAGAATCTTTTCTTTCGTTTTTAGAAAATGATGCAAACATTCGAGTAGACGGTTTCCTTGAGAGTGCGATCTCTGTTGCCGAAGAAGTTCATGAAGGTGTAAAAAGAGAAGACGGGGTATCTTCATTCTTAAACACCCATATTTGGCCAGTGGCAAAAAACGTGACAGTCCATTATAGGCAAAATAACAAAGCCATTACAACAGTGGAGATTGCAAGCGCAGTTTTACATGACGTCCTAGAGGATAACGATCGAATCCTCAATCTTTATGAAACTAAATCTTACGGATTCGACGCATATCTACGATATCAGTTTGGAAGTCGAGTGCTTGATGTGCTTCACTCTTTAAAAACTCCCGCGCTGGATTCATACGGGAGTAAGGCCTCTAACAAGTACATCGAACAAGAAAGATTTCAGGATTACTGTGCTCATTTGGCCAATGCAGATTATGACCTTAAGTGCATAAAGCTTCTTGATCGGGTAAACAACATGAAGTTCATAGAGTATACTGCTTCAACGAATAAGAAACCCGTAATCTATGCGAAAATAAAAAGATACCTTTTGGAGGCTGAGGACTTTTATCTAGCCTACACGATGCTAGAGCCACGAATGCCCGGGTTATACAAGGAATTGAGAAGCTCATATGACCAATTGCGTTCGTATTACCTTGAACAAACCTTAAGCTTACCTCAAGCTCAGTAAAAATTAATGCATATTTATAAGTCTTAAAAATAATCATAGATTTCCTGTGAGCCCTATCCAAAAGCCATTTAAAGGGTATCTATGGGTAGGTATGACTGCATGCCAGTACGACCATTGAATGTGGGCGTAATAGTCAAATTAGAGCCGGACTTTAGCGAAGGAAACGTAAGCTACAATCCTGATGGCACTCTTAACAGGGCAGAAACCAAAAATATACTTGGCCCTCATAGCGCCGCAGCCACACTGGCCGCCTTTTATTGTAAGGTAAAATATGATGCTAGAGTGGCAATTGGTACAATGGGACCACCCATTGCTAATCAGGCGTTGAGACAGGCTCAAATCATTTCCAACGCAGATGAATTACATCTGTATAGCGATAGGATATTTGCCGGCGCGGATACCTTGGCGACTGCAGAGGTGCTTAGACTAGGCGTATCACGTATGAATAACGGGTTGGGTGCTGATATCGTCATTTCTGGTCATAGAGCATCAGACGGCGAAACTGGCCAAACTGGTCCACAGACCGCATGGAAACTTGGTTATCCGTTCATAGGAAATGTTATCGACTTCCATATCGATCAAGAGAGTAGAAGTATACAAGCTACACGATTCATCTCATTATATGGGTTTTATGATGTGATAGAAGAGATTCAAGCTCCTCTACCAGTTTTCATATCAGCCGATCCTTCGTACAAACCATCATTTAATACAGTATCAGAGAGGCTCTCCTTGGCTAGGAATCTAAATGAAGCAAGAAGCAAGGCCGACAATTATGAAAAATATCTTCAAGTATATAATTCTGAGGGTCTCGGCGCGGATCCTAGCTTTGTTGGTCTCCCGGGTTCGCCAACGATTGTGTATAAAGTAGAAAAGATTCCAAAGGCGAGGGCCAAGAGGAGAGTCGAGTTTATTGACGGGAATGATGCGGCTCAGCTCGAGACCGTTGCAAAAAAACTGCTTCAACTTATGACGGAGGTGCCAATAAAATGAGCGAACCAACACACAATTTAGAATCGAACTCTGAAAATTTAGGTATAGCTGAGCCTTACCAACATCTCTATGTTGTGATAGAGCACGAAGAAGGCATTCCAGTGCCGATTAGCTTGGAAATGTTAGGCGAAGCGAGACGACTTATGGATAATTTCAATAAGAAATACTCCAGTAATGAAAAAGTGGTTGCTGTGGTACTAGGCGATAATGTTAGACATTTGTGTGACGATCTAATTAAGTCTGGTGCAGATGTAGTGGTGTATGCAAATCATCCTTCGTTAAGACACTATACCAATCTATTGTACACGAAGATAATCTGTCAAATAGTTGAGGACAAGAATGTCGCAGGATCGATATCTCCAATTGGTTATGAAAATTACAAAAAACCTAGGTACATGTTCTTTTCAGCGGATAACACTGGACGGCATTTGTCTTCAACCGTGATGGCACAACTCGAGTCTGGGCTGGCATCAGATATTAATAAATTGGTAATTTCGGATCTGGAAATCAGGCACGAACACAAGACTAAAGGTCAACTTGCCAAATATGATAAAACTCTAGAAATGTATAGGCCAGACTTCTCTGGATTCTTGTGGACTACTATTCTATGCCTTGATAATAGGAATCCTGCTATCGCAAGAGAATATCACCCGCAGTCATGCAGTATCATTCCAGGGGTCTTCGAGCCGATAACCAAGGAAGATCAGCGGACAGGAACGTTTATAGATTTTGAACCCCGGATCTCCGACGAAGATTTAAGAGTCAAGGTTCTAAGCAGAAACATTATAAAATCTACGATTGATTTTGAGAGTTGTAAAATCATAGTTAGTTATGGTCGAGGGATAAGAGATTCTCCGGAAGAGAATTTCAAATTGATTGAAGAATTCGCTAAGTCACTCAATGCAGAGATAGGCGTATCTCTTCCAATCTCAAAGAGACCTTATCAGACTAAGGATCAGCATCTGCTGTCCTACATGGTTCCAGAACGGGTGATTGGCACCAGTGGTAGAAAAGTTTCACCTGTAGTATATATTGCCATAGGCATCAGCGGGGCAGTTCAACACATCGCAGGTATGAAAGAATCAGGATTTGTGGTTGTAATAAATCCTGACACAGATGCAGCATTTAGAGATGAATGTGACCTATTCATAAGAGGTCGAATGGAGCAAGTTTTGCCCGTTCTCACCGAACTTATAAAAAAACATATGTTAACGATTGAAAAGAGGGCTTAAGACATGGAGAGATATGATGTCGCGGTAGTTGGAGGTGGAACCAGTGGTCTTACCGCACTACGCCAACTCTCAAACCTAGGAAAACAGGCTGTTTTGCTTGAAGCAGGGAGCGTCGCAGGAACTAAGAATGTTTCGGGAGGAATTCTCTACTCCAAAAAACCGAAAAATGGTAGAGTGTATAATATTGAAGATGTGTTCGGAAGGGAATTTATTGACGAGGCACCGTATGAGCGTGCTATTACCCAGTACATATTGCACGCCACATCTAAAAATAAATTGTACTCTATTGATTTAACTCCAGTCCACGAATATCAGATTAATTATGCCTACTCTGTCTTACTAAGCAAACTCATCCCATGGCTTGCCAAAGAGGCAAGTGACTTGTCAGAAAAAATGGGGGGTGGGATAATATCTGGGGTCCATGTGAAATCAGTTAGATGGGAAAAGGGTAGTAATGATACTGTAATAGAGACAGATGAGCTAGCCCCATTTAGGGTAAAGGCGGTCATTGCGGCTGATGGCACAAACTCTGAACTAGCTGATGTTACTAGAGCGAGAAACAAGTTCTCTTCAGAACAACTTTATCAAGGAGTAAAGGTAGTAGTCAAGCTTCCTGAAACAATTTTGGAAGAAAGGTTTAATATTACAAGCGAGGAAGGGGCCGCGCATTTGTTCGCGGGGGATGTGACTATGAATCATATAGGCGGAGGTTTCTTGTATACGAATAGAGACACCATGTCTCTTGGTGCCGTATATCACATGGATTCAATGATGGATAGTCCAGTTGAACCTTCAGGACTAATCGATGCATTAATACAAAATCCATTAGTAGCAGAATTTATCAAAGACAGAGTTCCAACACGGAAGTCTAATCACGCCATGATCTCAAAAGACGAAGAGATTCGTCAGCATTTCATGGCAGTCAAGTTACTAAAGGTTTGGAACAATCTCCGTTCAGAATACTATTCTAAAGATGGAATCAAGCGGCTAATTGAGAGCGGCAAATATAAGACAAAGGAAGAGATAGAGAGTAGGATCACCATACTAGAGAAGGAGTTAATAGAAAAATACAACTGTGAATTTGGCGATAATTACGTCGAATTAGAATACAGCGCTAGATTAATTCCCGATGGCAAGCGATGTAGGATGAAAGCCCCCTATTATAAAAATATACTATTCATTGGCGATGCAGCTGGGCGTGGAGTTTTTATAGGTCCCAGAATTGAGGGGCTTAATGTAGGTATAGATGATGCAGTAAGGGCGGCTAATGCTGTCGCGCGGTCTTTAGATAGGAACAATTTTGATGAGCAATATCTTGGTAGTTTCTACACAAAATCTGTAGAAGAGAGCCCCTATACGAGAGATATGAAGGAAATTGACAAGGAGTACCTGAAGATTTTCCTTGAATGTAGCAAGAACATACCAAAAGATATAGTCGGTTCTAGATATGGAATGATTTTCAAGTTAATGTCCAGCAGTACCTTAAGAGGCATCGCGGTAGGATTTGCAAACATGCTCGGATTTGACCGTCTATTGCCATTGGTTGAATCTGTTGATACTTATGTAAATGTTCCCGTCGAGTTAGCTGATAGGTTAGGCAAGCCGATTGATAGTAATTACGTCCCAAATACTCCGTCATTGCAAGAGAGGATCGCGAAACTGGATTACGATGATGATTCAGTACCGCATATCCAGGTTACAAAGCCTCGAAGTGAATTTATGCAAAAGATGGTGACTTTATGTCCTACCCGCTGTTACAGTGGCGAAAATGGAGATGTAATTTTGCAACATGAGGGGTGTATAGAGTGTGGTACTTGTGCATACGAAACCATATGGAGACATCCTCGCGGTGTTAAGGGCGTCTCATATAAGTATGGTTAGGCGAATACTTAGTTCCAGCCATCATCTCCTGAAAAGAGATACATCAATACATTGGGGAAGAATATCTTCAGCTAATCCACTTAATGGAACATCCGATTGAAGGAAAGAAATCTTTTTCGATAGTATTTCCTGAAAGGAGCCCCTTAACATTGTCCTCAAGGATGGGAATTTTAGGACTCATCTGCGGATCGACTGCATCATTTATACGTCCATGATATACGAGTCTGCGCTTATCATCAAAAAGAAATGGGTCTGGGGTACAAACGGCACCATACGATCGTGCTATAGTTTGACTCTCGTCAATTAAGTATGGGAAATTAAGTTTGTACTCTCTTCCAAACTTGATCATGTTATCAAATCCTTCGTTATCGTAATTGGGATCGTTACTATTAATAGCTAATATAGTCAATTCATCTGTTGAAAATTTCGATTGGAGCTCAACAAGGTCGCCAATCCTAGCCTTTACGTATGGGCAATGGTTGCAAATGAAGACGACCAACAATGTTTTGCTCTCCGAAAAATCTTCTAACGAGTATGCATTTCCGTCAATCCCCCTCAATCTAAATTGCGGAGCAGGTTGGCCAGTCTTAAGGGCGTTTGTGGATTCTGTTTTAACCATTCTAGGTATATAGCTCCATGTCTCTATAAAATGTTTGTTTAAATATTGTGTGCTGGGTTTGATATCAGCTTTGATATCAGTATTGACGAGGTTATTAGTTGCCTTTGAATAAAGTGTTAAACAGATCCGATCGATGTTTGAATGCACATTTGATATCAGCGAGCGCAATTTATATAATCTGAATGTGAATTGGGTTGAAGTATTGTTGATATTCAAACTACTAGGGGTCAGTAAGGGTTGATAGATTTCATTGTCTGATGTCTAAGCTACATTACTCCTCTTTCTAAAGAGGATACAATTGTTACTACATTCTATCTAACTCAGGTTGGTTACACCAACTTGAGTCTGGCTACAGTACCTGCTTGTAAAAATTTTTATACTTGGCGAGAATGTATCTTGGAAGTGCCGATAGATACTGGTGATACTGCTTGGATGATGGTTGCTACGGGCTTGGTTCTGCTTATGACACCCGCACTGGGTTTCTTTGAAGCGGGACTAATCAGAGGCAAAAATTCTTTATCCGTGATTATGCAAACTTTTTCGGGTCTAGCAATTCTTTCTGTCTTGTGGTTCCTGATAGGATTCACATTAGTATTCTCCCCATCAATAGGTGGGATAATTGGTGGATTGCAATGGGCTTTCTTTAATGAAGTACCTTCTGACAGTTCTTTGGATTATGCGCCGTCTATTCCAGGCGTAACATTTGCGACATTCCAAATGATGTTTGCAGTTATAACTCCGCTTCTGATAACTGGCGCATTTGCAGAACGTGTAAAATTCAGTAGTTTTGTAATTTTTATCGTAGCATGGAGCTTTGTAGTTTATTTCCCTCTCGCACATTGGGTCTGGGGAGGAGGCTGGCTCGCTAATCTAGGAGTATATGACTTTGCAGGAGGGATAGTAATTCATACAGCAGCAGGTTTAGCTTCTATTGCTGCAGCACTTGTGTTAGGGCGGCGAAAGGATTTTGGTCCAGATATTATGATTCCGCATAATATTCCGCTCGCAATTCTGGGTGCATCCTTGCTTTGGATAGGTTGGTTTGGATTTAATGCTGGCAGTGCACTAGCATCAGGTTCCTTGGCGGCGAATGCATTCCTTGTGACTCAAATTGGAGCAGTGACTTCCGCAGCAGTCTGGATTCTGCTATCTTGGAAAAGATCAAAGAAACCATCTACAACGGCAGCGATCAACGGCGCTATCTGCGGCCTCGCGGGCGTGACTCCAGCTGCAGGTTTCATAACTGCACAGAGCTCTTTCTTTTTAGGAATAGTGTTGGGGTTCGCTTCTTATTTTGGCATCCTACTTATCAAGGAAAGATTGAAAATTGATGACGCACTCGACGTGAGTTCGGTACACGGTATAACTGGAATAATCGGGTCAATCGCTATCGGGCTCGTTGCAACTACACTTGTAAATCCGGGTGGTCCTGACGGATTGCTGTATGGGAATGCAATTCAGTTGGCGATCCAAGCCCTCGGGGTAGCAGTTGCCGCAGCTCTTGCTTTTATGGGCACCATCGTTATTCTGAAGGTGATAGACAAGACAATTGGTCTCCGTGTCACTGAGGTAGAAGAAGATATAGGTTTAGATATTGCTCAACACGCCGAACGAGCATATGTCGAGTAAGTATGAGGAAATGTTTGGTACGAGACGGTATATATATAACCAATAATTACATATTGACGAATACCTTCCTTGAAAATGCTTCAGGCTATCGTAAGAGCTGAAAGGATGTCCGTGGTTAAGGAGCAATTGCGCAACATCGGAATTGGGGGTATGACCGTATCTTCGGTCTCGGGTTGGAGCAGGCGAAGACAACTTCATTTGCAGTGGCGTGGACAGCCTGTCTCGTACGATCTTGTCCCTAAAATGAAATTTGAAATCGCGGTTCCCGACGAACGAGTCGAATTGGTAATTAGGACCATTGTAAAACACGCGCGAAGCGGAGAGAGTGGAGAACAAGGAGATGGGATTATATTTCTTTCTAGTATCGAGCAAGCCATTAATATCGCCACACTTGAAGAAGGAGACGGAACCCTAACCTAGAATTGGCAGCCCTCTTTATTTCAAGAAATATTATATAAGAAGTGAGCATATTCCAAAGCGAATTTGAAACGAATTGATTTGATAGTTCCACACGAGTACCTGCGCGATTTGAACGAACTGATGCACGAGCACGAGATAGGAGGACTAACCTTCTATGATATCAAAGGCCGTGGCCGCACTAAGCAAGAGCCTGTTGCTGTTGGACGAGGAGTAATGCGGGGCGTACCTGAATTTGGGTCACGAACGAAAGTCGAAGTCATTGTCAGCAACGAGAAGGTGAAGCGGATGATAGATGATATAATTGTAAGGTTCGGCACTAGCTCTGTGCCAGAGGGCAAGATATTTGTCTATGATGTCTCTGAGGCATACGATATTGGCTCTAAAGAATCAGGTGACGAAGCACTATAGTGCGAGACTAGATGATGAACAAAGAGAGTGGCGGGAACACATGCCTTACTTGACACATATTTGAGATAGGATCCCTGGCAACCATGACGAATTATAGTTCACTTGAAGAAGTCCTATTACTTCCAACTCGTAAACTTGTTGTAGCTTCAAATGCTATTGATTTGAAAAAATCTGAAGACTGCACAGTTTTTGTATTGTTGGTAGAGGAATCCTCCGGATCTGCGGGTGGACGTGCCGGTGGCTCCGGAAGTAGAAAAATAGGCAGGATACTTGGCTTCAAGAGGGAGAAGTCAAAAATGGATCTGATAATTGATAGCCGAGAAATGGAAATCATAGATCGATTTGATGTTCCCTATAGTGCGGTAGCTTTGGATATCATTCTATCGACTGGTCAGGAATCAGTAGTTCAAGGTATAGTCGATTCTGTCTTAGTAGAGCAGTACTTGCAAATTGTTAATACGGTCGTATGAATCAATGTCTGAATCTAACCATGAACAAACAGTGGAAAATGTCGCTGAGAGTATTGAAGATCTTCTAAGAATGGGAATAATCAAATTTGATGATTCTAGTGTTGTTAGACACGAAAAAGCTATCATAGCTGCCAAGTTCTCATTTATTATCTCAAAGTTGATGGCAGATCCGAATGTCATAAAGGACGATCAACAGGCCCTCCTCAAAGCTGTCTACTACGCATTTCTTATCTATCTTGACGATGAGCTCAAACTCCCACGAAGGCTAACGATGGCACTAGCGAATGACATTGAAAAATTCCAAGACGCATCACAATTGTCTAAATTTGTGAGAAGGTATGTTATGGTCTTGTACAACATAATGCGGGAGTCTTGACTGCAAACTTTGGGAGACAAATTAAGAGTCCTTATTTAGGGATGAAATGCACCTGATTGACAAGTAATGGTTTTTATAAAGTGGAGAATAAAACGAAGCTAAAATGTCGTTACTACGAGAATCAGGCGAGATCACTATGCGTGACAAGGACAATACTTCACCGTCATATGGTGCCCTTGACTACTTTCAAATGCATTTCATAGTGATGGGTGGTGTTAGTAACCCCTCTGAGTTGATTGCAAAATGTAAGGCTAGCACGAGCGGTCATTTTTCTAAGAAGCATGTAATCAGTGTCAACTGGGAAGGGGGAAGGATTGCTGAGATACTGAGTAAGGACCAACAATTGGAAAGTTATCTTCAAAATGTATTACTTGCGGAAGGAGAAATTTATATCGATCCTCTCGAAGATCATGTTCGCGTATATGGAAAATGGAAGCATCAACAGGAGTTACGTGTGTATGAAGAGCTTGTCCAGACAATGGATCGAATCTGTTATCATGTCAAAGCCTTCATGAACAGGCAAGAGTAAAATATTGTCTAAGATGAACTTATAAGTTAGGTGTCAAGAACGTAAATCATTCTTTAGAATACTTTTTCATTTTAAATCATACTAAGTATCTTTTCAAGTGAGCTAGATAGATAGTTCTGAAATAAATAGTACAGACCCAAAATCAAGAAAAAGATTCTTCTGAAATATGATGGCTATTCGAATTTTGAATTGTAAGCCTAATGCGGTCTAGTTAGGGTTATAATTAATGATTGGCTTAGGAATGACCTATTCCTTGAGCTTACACACGGCGAGATTGTTACATTGTATTATTATTTATTCCCAAATAACTTTTGCAGATATCATATTTGAGGTCAGTGAGCGCGTTTGATTGGCCCCCATGAGATTCGCAGAAATATGTGAAATGGTTATGATGGACCAGGCTCAGCTGCTGTGAGCTGTTAAGTATTATAGTTTGAATGATAGGTATTAATTACATCTTTCCCCTATGGGGAGTCACAAGATGGATCGTATAAAATCGGAAGTCAATACTCCTGAAAATGCTCAATCAGTTCATACAGTCAAATATCTTGAAGAACTAGTCGCAAGAGTAAGAAGCGGTAATTTGAAAATAGCAATATATGGACTTGGGCATGTGGGTGCACCGCTGGCTGCCGCCTGGTTAAGAGCCGGTGCTTCCGTTATTGGGATTGATAAATCTGATAAGGTCCGAGAATACGCAAAAGAAGGTAAAACCCAGATTCCTGAGCCGTACGTCAATGAGGCATTTGCGAAAGGACTCAAAGAGAATCGATTTTCGATATATGACGACCCTGTGGCTGCCTCAAAGGATTCATTTTTTAAGATGATATGTGTACCAGTGATGGCAGAAAATGCGAAAGCCAATCTACAAGCTGTCGGGAACGTCGTCTCTTCTATAGGTATTGGACTTAAGCATGGCGATGTGATTGCATTAACACCAAGCGTTCCTCCTGGAACAACGGAAGACTTTATCTTACCAATCATAGAAGAGAACTCTCGACTAAAATGCGAGAGAGACTTTTTTGTGGTATACAATCCAGAGAGGATATACGAGGGTCGAGCAGTACATGATATCGAGGGTGGGTACCCAGCAATTGTGGCAGGAACTGGGCCTCAGAGCTCGAACATTGCGTCAGTGCTATATCAATTAATTTTCAAAAAGGGAGTCATAAAACTTTCATCGCCAAGAACAGCGGAATTCGAAAAACTAATTGAAGGTGTCTACAGGGACGTGAATATTGCTCTTGCCAATGAATTGGCTATGATTTCGGAGAAAATCGGAGTAGATTTTTGGGAAGCCAGAAATGCTGCTAACTCTCAGTCATATTGTCATCTTCACAGACCAGGCATAGGTGTTGGAGGTGCATGTATACCGGTGTACCCTCAATTTATCCTTGATATTGCTCGTAAAAAGAGTATTGAATCCCCAATTACTAAGTACGGCCGTCTGGTTAACGAAGGAATGCCTTCATACGCAGTAAACGAAGCATTGAGTGCCTATCAAAGAGTTCAAGCTAATATGAAGAACCCCAAAGATTGTAGAGTCACTCTTCTTGGACTCGCATTTAGAGGAGGTGTTTCAGATACTAGGCTGTCTCCTACGTACAGAGTAATTGAAGAGTTATTTAAGAAAGGTGTAAAGAATATTCAGGTGCATGACCCGTTGGTGGTGCGTGATTCTGTCCAATTTAAGTACCCTGGTGTGAGCTTGACCGACAATTTAGAATCGTCATTGAAAGGTGCCGATCTGGTTATCATAGTCGCTGATCATACCGAATACTCTAATCTTAGTGTTGAGGAAGTTGGAAATGCAGTTATATATGACGGTAGAGGTATAATTGACACCTCAAATGCCTTTGGACCTAACCTTGTATCAATGGGGGTTGGCAAGAATATGACTCCCACGATGAAAATTCAGAAGCCGAGTATATAGGGATATTCGATGAAATCCGTTTATAGAGGGGAATTATTAACGGTCCAGTGGCAACGAAACGCAGTTCAGATCATTGATCAAACTAAACTCCCTAATAAATTAATTTACTTAAGGTGCTCAGATCATCGCGAGATCGCTAAAGCTATAAAGGCTCTAGTAGTGAGAGGAGCTCCCGCGATAGGCATATGCGCTGCTCTGGCTCTGTTGTTGGTGACCATTAATAGCAAGGCGAAAACCGAAAAGGGCTTAAAATCAGAGTTGGAAAGGGCCGGTAGTCTATTAGTATCCACTCGACCAACTGCTGTTAACATCAACTGGGCAGTTAAGAGAATTCTCCAGATCTCCTCAAGAGGTAAGAATGTTAAAGAAATAAGGCGATTAGTTAAGCGAGAAGCGCTGGCAATGCTCGATGACGACATTCTGACTAATAAAAAAATGGGGAGGGCAGGTTCAGATCTGTTTTATGATGGAGACGTAGTCATGACGCATTGTAACGCAGGGTCACTTGCAACTTCAACGTACGGAACGGCATTGGGCGTGCTCAGGGCTGCACGAGAAGATGGAAAAAATTTGAAGGTCATCGCCACGGAAACTCGGCCGGTAATGCAAGGCTCAAGGTTAACAGCCTTTGAACTAATGCATGACGATTTTGATATACGGTTGATTTCTGATACTGCAGTTGGATATGTGATGGCAAACAAGATGGTTGACAAGGTTATTGTGGGGGCAGACAGAATTTTGGGTACAGGACACGTCTATAATAAGATCGGTACTTACCAGATTGCCATAATGGCCCATATTCACAAGATACCTTTCTACGTTGCTGCTCCAATTTCGACATTTGATCTAAAAAGCTCCATATCCGAAATAAAAATCGAGGACCGATCGCCTGATGAGATCACGAAAATTAAGAACATCCTTATTGCTCCTAAGGGCGTTAAAACCATCAATCCAGCTTTCGACATCACTCCTCCAAATCTTATCACTGGTATAATAACTGAATTGGGTGTACTCGAACCACCCTATCAGAGAAGTATCAATACGACTATCGTACGAAGCGGTATTAAGGTGTAGGCGCCAGGATAAATACGCGGAACAAAGTATTTATCGAGTATTTGGTAAGACATCCTAGATGTCTTCGCAGAAGGTAACCGATGAGCAGGTATTCAGCGCGCTGCGAAAGTGTATGGATCCTGAGATCCCGGTTAACGTGGTGGACCTTGGTCTTATATATAATGTAAGGGTTCATCCTACAAACGATGTTGGGATAGAAATGACTATGACTACTAGGGGCTGTCCCCTTCATGATACCCTTGTTAGTGACGTCAAACGTTCGCTTGGAAAAATTACAGGGATAGGAAATATAGATGTCAAAATTGTTTGGGATCCTCCATGGACAAGCGAGAAGATTAATCCTGTAGTCAGACAAAGACTGGGAATGGGAAAACCCAAATTGCGGTTTCAAATAGATTATGAAAAATATAAGCCTGCGAAGGCTGGTAAACTGACTCCTCAGGAAGATGGTTCTATGGTCTTGCTAAACGATAGTAATCAGGCGTTCATGGTCAATCAGGCTATTGTTGATTTCTGGAATTCTTGTGAGGGTAACAAAACGGTAACCGAGTTGACTGATGATTTCTCAAAGAAACTAAGCATGACCAGAGAGCAGGTTGAGAAGGAGGTGTTGCAACTGGTGGAACAGCTCTTCGATTCTGGACTCCTTCAACCACCTGAGTGAAATATTTCCTATTTGCTATTTGGATCACACGATTAGTAACACCTTGAAATTAGTCGTAGAGCTGGGAATGGGCGATGGAAGGCATTTGTGTGAACTGTCAAAAGAACAAAGCACCAATACGCTCTTCATGGGCATTGAGAATAATAGTACTCTTTACGGTGAAGCCACAGGGCGCATCAATGCTGATAATGTAGTTCTCATAAACGATTGTTTCGAGAATAGGATTAGGGATTTCGAAAACGAAACAATAGATAAAGTGATTATGATACTTCCGGATCCTGAATATGTTGATCGTCATTACCATGACAATTGGATCTCTTTATATGCAAATATCTTTCTCAAACTTAAGAAATTGGGTACACTTGAAATAGTTACCGAAATTATTGATGAATTGCTTCAACCAGTTTCAGACGCTGCATATTATATTTGGGCCAAATGGCTCGTGGAGGCTTTCGTTAAGATAGGCTTTGGAGTAGGGGAGATTCTGAATGAAGCCCCTTGTAACTATACCTCAACCTGCCTAGATAGATTCAGGCAGGACCCAGAACGTATTAGACTAATAACTCTAAGGCTGTTCAAATCTTTTAGCTGAACTTGAAAGCAAATCTCCCAATAATATCTGAAGTTATGTGTTTCATTCTCAAGTGATGTTCGTAACACTTCCTGGAACACAAGATGGAACTACAGTGTTGCTCTTGGCATGGTATCGAGCCTTCAGTATTGTGCTCAACATTGCAGTAAGTGCAAAAGGACCCAAGGGGTAGTTGAAGGGAATAAGTGAGTGGTTCATCGCATGCACTTTTCTCCCTAAACCATAAGACCTCCGTATTCGTTTTCTCTGCATATCCTTGAACTCTCTCGAATGCGTCGTAATAGCCACCACAATGAAATTCCCTTATTGAGATAATCCCAGTGGGACAATGTCTATCTCTAAACGCCACTAGCCATTTCACCATTGGGATCAAATCATGATCGTCGCTCAACACACCATCAATCACTAGCCCATTACCCTATATTTTTGAATCTATACTAGGTTGATCAATTTCGTTGGTTTTTCTTGATCCTAAAAGAGCCTTGGATTTTTCCACATCAATTAAATCCAACAGTTGAAGCAGAGACAAAAAATCGACCTATTCAAGGATCGAAATGTACCGTGTGTGCGAGCCCCTTAGATATTAGGTAAACTCCAATGAACATGGGTACACGAGCAAACTCTTCTGTAAGATTGAACCTTTCACCCTTAAGCCGCAGTTTCAGCTTCGGGAGCGTAAGCCTGACTGTTACTTCACGATTTGAAAGCTGGCATGACTCGTTGAAAGGATCAAATGAACTCAGATCTGGACATAGCGTCTTTGTAAGCCCACTCTTGCCATTCAATGTTCCTGGCAACCTGAACACACGGTGAACGTCTGTGGTGACCTGCGCATCAATCCGCACCCCCATTTCCCTTGTAATTTCGACTACTCTCCTCCTGAATTGTTCTAAGCCTCCTTGTTCATTGACCAAATTAGTTAGCCTTTTCTGCGACGTTATAGATATCCCTAATCTATCGGATATTCTTTTCCGCCAACCGTGATCCAATCCGCCTATTGGGAATCTAACGCGAAAATCATTCCGGCTATCTTTAGTGGCCCCGATAACATCAGCCAAGATTCCTACTCCCATTATGTACGCAGCCAAATCCGCTCGTGCATGGCTGTTTAAGTCATTGAATGATTCATCTAGAACGTGGACATGAAAACCGTTGTTCCCTGAAAAATATGTACTGATCATTTCTGGGCTTATTCCTATGTCAGTGGTGAGGAACCGATGCAATTTCAAAACTTCACTTTTTAGCCCATTAATACATCTGTCACATGGGAGCATTGATTCTGCAAAGCTATTTGCACCGCACTTTGGACAGCTTTCCGGAGAACCCGAGACGTAACTACTGCTACAGGAAAGGCATGTCCTGTAAGAATGAGACTGCATGCATTTCAAGCCAAGGTCCTTGAGATCGATATCAAAAATTAGATCCGCTCCACGCCAACCTTTTTCGCTCATCGGGAGTGCTGGAAAGTCGTATTGCGCGTTCGACGTAAATACATCTGAAGGATTTTCCAATATCAGTGACGCAACCAGTCCCCCCAAATTAGAAAATTTGAGATGCCTCTTCATCACACCATCGAATCCCATTAGTCCAAACTCGCGATTCTGCATTTTTGATGGCTCCTCTATCTTGTTCCCATGATTGAAATAGAATTCTCTGAACGCTATTTTCACTAATTGTAAATCTTTGCCTGTTTTGGTCAGGATCATGATTGTTTCAGGAAATTCATCCTTGTCCCACGTTTGCTTTTCTTGAATGGAATCTGATTGCTCTTCCGAATTGTACTGGATTGATCAATCCTTCACACTGGCTCGTAGCAAAGCAGAGTCCTTCATTTAGTAATTTAGTACACGAAGGGACCAAGTAACGAACATGACTTCCTCTCTCTCCTGCTAAGTGTTCCACCTGATACCTGGATACCCTTTCGTCATAATCTGGGGCATTTTTGAAAAGTGATACAATCTCTTCAATATTTTTTCCTGTAGCAAGCATATAAGTGGCGAGCATCACCCTTGCAGAATGGGGTAGATTCTCCCCAGCTGCCATTTGGTCCAATGCATGGCTTACACAGGGAGGGTAAGCCGATGGGGCATTGCCAAGTTTGGCTGGTGCCACAGGAAGGATCGATTTTAGAATATTTGCCTGTTCCATAATCGTTGCTGGTATGTGAGATGGGTTCATTTGTCTTATTCTTTCTAGCAAGAGATTTGCTACCTCAGATCGAATTAGCCGCACAGTCTCATCAGGATCGAGAAACACTCGACCGTCGTGCACGAGCCTGTTGCTAAGCTTCCATTCTTGCTCGTGAAACAGATGAGATCTTTTTAGATAATCTGTTACCTTCACCTCCAACAATAATTGGTATTTCAGACTTGGGTGTACGTCCATTTTTAACAGCTCTTTAAAAACCTTGAAAATCAAAAGTTTCTTATTTGAAAATTCTCCATGTGCCTTCAAATCACGCGCAAGAAATTTTTCGGCTCTTAGCGCTTCACACAGGCAATGCTTTTTGGTTAGATTGTCCGAATTTATTGCTCTAATAATTAGAATTCCGACAAGAAATGTCAATATCTCGACTTCATGTCTTTCTAGAGCATAATCAGGTTTGCCGTGTACTATTTCACTTCTTATCCTGTTTGATGCTCTTTCTACTATATGTCGAAGCTCTGGTAAATTAATATCATCAAGATTGAAGTAAGTTTGACGCATGTACTCGGCTGCCTCGTTCAGGAAGGGATATTTTGCCAAGTCGGCAGTTCCGAGTCGAAAATTCATAGTCGCTGTCTATTATTGCGTTTGCGCTTATAAAATAACAGCGGTCTAAATATTTGTCAGTTATTAAAAAACTCCCTCGGTACACCTTTTCCTTTATTAGCGAAGGCGCTACTTAAAAATTAACATCGCGCATATAGGATGTACATGAGAGTACCCATGACTCGAAATAAGTGGTATGGAATTATAAATGGAGGCAGGATCCTAATTATTGTAATTCTCCTCAATGATACGCGATCACCCACCAATAAATTTAAAAACTAAATGTGCTTGTCTCCAGCAATACTATGACTAGTTATGACCAAATTATGAAACTTGCACTTGAACGTGGATTTTACTTTCCCAGTTGCGAGATCTACCCAGACGCACCTGCAGGGTTCTGGGAATACGGCCCAGTAGGAGTCAATATGAAGAATAAATTCATAGCGCTATGGAGAAGGGAGTTAATACGGCGGGACGGGATGATAGAAATCGATGGGTCACAAATAATGAGCAGGAGCGTTTTCGAAGCTTCTGGACATTTACGTAACTTCAGTGATCCGCTAGTAGAATGCAAGAACTGTGGTTCAATATTCCGGGCCGACCGATACCTCTCTGAAAAATTGGGGAAACTTATTCCAGAAGGTACTTCTGAGACAGCACTAAATTCAATGATAAGCGTAAACCATATTCAATGCCAAAATTGCAAAGGAGAGTTTAAACCAGTAGCTAGATTCAATATGATGTTTAAGGTCGGTATCGGTTCTTCACATGATGAAGCGTATTTGAGACCTGAAACATGCCAAACAATCTTTGTCGATTTCGCACGAGTATTCAAGACAATGAGAGGTAGGCTGCCATTAGGGATTGCTCAGATTGGCAAGAGCTTTAGGAACGAAATTGCACCCAGACAAAGCCTGTTGAGACTCCGAGAATTTTATCAGGCTGAGATTGAAGTTTTTTGTAACCCTGACCGGTTAAATGATGTGCCCGAGTTTGACGAAGTCCGCGATACTACGCTTAATTTGTTCGATGATGAATTTCATCGAGGAGTAACTGCCATCGACTGTTTGAAGCAAGGCTTGCTACCTAATGAGCTAATTGCCTACTACCTCGCATTACTGGCAGAGTTCTATAACAAGACAGGAATTGACATGAAGAGAACTAGATTTAGAAGATTAGCCGATGATGAGAAGGCTTTCTATTCTCATCTTGCATTTGATTTTGAGGTAGAAACCAGCCTAGGTTGGTTGGAGCTCGTAGCTTGTAATTACCGGGCAGATTATGACCTAAAAGGTCATTCGTCGACTAGTAATCATAACTTTGAAGTTGTGGAGCCGACCAGCCAGACCAAGGTATTACCTCACATTTTCGAGCTGTCAATGGGAATCGATAGGAGCCTGTACAGTATCCTGGAACACTCCTATTATGAAGATTTTAGACACGATGATCGAGTAGTCCTAAGACTGAATCCTTACCTTGCTCCTATTATATTTGGAGTTCTTCCTCTTATGTCGAAACCCCAGATGGTCGAGAAGTCCAGGACAATTCACTCTCTTCTAAAGAGAGATTTCGATTCTGTCTACGATGAGTCAGGTTCCATTGGTAGACGTTATAGACGGCTAGAAGAAATTGGAGTTCCGTTTGCACTTACCATAGACCAGCAGACACTAATAGATGATACTGTAACTGTCAGGTATAGAGATTCAATGGAGCAGGAAAGAATTGGGATAGGGGATCTGAAAAAATTCTTCGATGGAAAGGTTGCGGTAAATCAAAAAGCTTACCAGATAAAAGAACTTTAACTAATCCACATAGCAATGTAATCTTTAACTATTTCTCTTTCCTAGAGTCCTTGTTAATTCTTGTTATCTCGTTTTCCAATAGTCTTGAATACCGCTGGTAAGATTCCAGGAGGCGTCGGCGAGTGTTTGTAAGTTGCATACAAACATTCAGGGCTTCAAGGCAAGAATCCAATGATCTTTCTGAAGCAAATCTGTTCATTGCAGATTTAAATTGGATGATGAGTTTCTTCTGTTCAGAGCTTTGATCATTGATAAGATTTGCAAGTTCTTCCACGTCAGTAGAAATATCTGGCACCCGATCCCTACCAAACTTAATCAACGGCACTTACCCCAAAGAGTAGATGCTTAGCACAACTTGAAAACAATGACAATAATTGATTGTCCATGTAAGCTATATTAATGTAGAACGAACGCCAAATGAAAATTTGGTTCCAGGTTTTGTAAACTATCCTTAAGGTGGCGCCTCTTCTGGATATCTTAGGACAATGTTTATTTACAATACCCAAACTTCAGGAATACATGGTAGTTGATAACAAAGGAAGAATTTCGTACCTTAGGGTCTTGAAGGAAGATCTATTGATTTTACGAATAACTCCAAATGATGGTCAAGTACCTGACTTCAAGGCAGGTCAGTTTCTTACTATTGGGACACACATACCTAGAGAAGGAAAAGTGATCCGTAGGGCGTATTCAATAGCGTCACCACCTGAGCAGAAAAAACATTTTGAGCTGCTCATACGCTGGGTGAGAAAACCAGTACCGGGAAGGCTTACGACTGAACTCTTCAATATAAAGGAAGGAGATGAAATCAGTTGGGTGAAGCCCACTGGTATATTCACAATCAATCAATCGAGGCCGGATGGGACACCTGATGAAAGGAGGATGGTACTAATTGGTGGAGGGACGGGGTTGGCCCCATTTATATCCTACTCACTCCATCTAAAGTCTGCTCGGAGTAAAAGGGAGATGGTGGTCCTTCATGGCGCTAGTTATGTGGACGAACTGAGCTACAGAGAACTCTTAAGCCAGCTCGAAGATGAAAGTAATGATAATGGTAGGGATAAGTGGAATTTTCGATATAGAGCTAGTATTAGCCGGCCTCAGGAATGGTTCAATAGAACATGGAGCGGGCAGAAAGGTAGGGTAGAATCATTCTTAAGACCAAAACTTTTAGGAACAGACAAGTCTCCGCTGGAGGAATTAGTAGGTGAGAAAATAACTCCAGACAATACATGTTTCTATGTGTGTGGTTGGCAGGGTACCGTTGATGGTGCACTCGATTACCTGGTACCTAAGGGTTTTGTTACCGAACGTCAGAAGAGAAAAGACGGCAGTTATGATGTTAAATTCGAGTCATACGGATAGGCAGATACCTTCACTAAAGCCTTTATATCTGGATATGTTTAGAACAACGACATGAAATTTGAGTTCGAGGAATTTAATTCTGTGGAAGACGTTTTCATGTACTTGGTATCAGTAGCCCCTTACATGAAACAGATTTTGCCAGTAAGTTCGTACAAAGGATATGTTTTCTCCATAATTCCCTTAAGTCCTATTTCAGGCGAGGTGTTAATGATGGTTTATACTAAAGGAAATTTAGATCCCGGAATGGTAGAATTTGATGTTTCAACAAAGAAATACAAGCAAGTAAGTTCTGTTGAACGAGCTGATAAGAATTATTTTATTATATTGACCCCTGCTAGGGCTACAATAGCAGATGAAGCTATATCTGCACTCGAGTCAAAAAAACCTTAAGATTTTTTGGTCGGCATTCTCCAGTCTGGTCTATAAAAATATTCTTTTCCTAGGGTGTGAGGCGAACTATTTCTACCTTGGCATGACGCAGATTGTTAGAGCTTTGGAGGTAGTGATGCAGTAACAGATTTTCTTCTCGAATACCTGGAGACAATCTCTTCTGGTGGTCTTCCGTCAAAAAGATTCTTAGATAATCCTCTCAAATACCGCATTATCGCCCATGTTCCGGCTTTTATCAGAGTCGCCATGAAAACTTTCATGAGAGGACCGTACGTCTTGTTCCTTATTATGATTGGGATAATGTCATTTATTACCCATAGGTTGTGTTGCCAGCATCTCCAAAATAGAGCAAATTGTGCTTCATTGAGATTCCCAAAATGCATAGAATTCCTCTCTGAAAAATCTTGGTATAGTAACGGCGCGACAAGTCCACGCATGTTAGTTTCTCGAAAGTCATCGATCAGATCAATGGTGTACTGAGTTTCATCTGGGGTTTCATCTGGCCACCCTATGATAAGGGTCAAAGCCGGAAACCAGTGGTTTTGGTTCAAGATCTGAACTCCCTGTCTCACTACTGCACCCCATTCGTCAGGCTGATAAGGTTTAGTTTTAACGCCAAGATGTTTCTTTACCATCCTCGGGGCGACTGTTTCGACACCTAAATTGGTAGCCAGCCATCGTCCGCTACTCTCCATTCCGTTGATGTGGGATAATCTTGTGATAAGATCGGGCGAGCTCGCTACTGCCGACAGAGTCATGTGCGTAGTGCCTATGAAGTTTGCACCAACAGATTTGAGCCCAGACCATAAGCCGATTATTGCATCAGAATTGGGAACAAAATCCTTGTTATCACAGCCATAAAGGAGCATCTCATCCGATTGAAGCCATATCGAGTCAAAACCGTATTTCAAGTTAATCTTAGCCTCTTCCTGCAACCTTTCAAGTGGAATGTCCTTTTTTGAGCGCTTGTTTACATCACAAAAATCGCACCCTCTACCACAACCTCTCATCGCCTCGATCAGTGAGTTTATTGTTGGTCCACGGATGCTCGGAATATTCTCGATTCTTCTTACAAAAGTGTGAAGTAACTCGGGTGCATCACCAGATTCTAGATCATGAAACAGATCAAGTGCTAATTCATCCGCCTCGCCTATAACCACAGTATCAATACCATGAATTTTCATTCGATCCGGTTTGGCCAACTCCCACGCACCGTTCCCTCCAACGACAACCTTGAACCCATATTTTTTCTTAAGTTGGATTATGGAGGCACACAATTTCTTAAATTTCATGGCAACGTAAGAAAGTTTTTCGGGGGACATTGTTGTAGTTACAGGGGCCATTCCTAGAGGATCCATTACATTTACCCCAATTACTTTGGTTTCAGGTCCAACACATCTTTCAAGCATTTCAGGGTGAGCTATAAATATGTCGTCAGTTTTGTACTCTTTGAGCAAAGCAGCCTCTACTCTCCTTAATCCACATTGAGCAACCTTGACTCCCCCTGTTTCCTTATCAGTTTCGACACTGGGACAGAAGAGTTTATCGAATACAAACTCAGGAACCAGCTCATATGGGCCGCATGCGATAAAGCCATAAAGAAAATTGCCTCTGTAATTGGTCATAAGACTTCTGTCTGCAGTCAGTACAACTCGTTTACCGATAACCATGATCTAAACGTTCCTCCTTATTCCATCTGAACATTGATATAAATCTATTCCGATATACCAAAATTCATATTATGTCACTGTCAGATGGCAGTGATTGTTGAAATTTCAATAGAGTCCTTTTCGATGTCCCCTTGACAATATTGATTTGAGCTGTCTATGACCAAGCATCAACAATGCATCGAGATATGACGTCCATTTATAGCCTTCATGCTCATCTGAAATTCTAACATTTCTTGTATTAGTAGTTGCAAAATAAAATATCACTTCTTTTTCCGACTTCATCCCATCACCTCTGAAGAAGGAATAGCTTATCTTTCCGATATAGGATTGAATGTCAATAGATCTGATTCCTGTTTCCTCTGTTACTTCCCTTACCAACGTCTGTAGTTCAGTCTCTCCCCTTTCCTTATGGCCCTGTGGGAAACCCCAGAAACCCCTCCTATTTCGCAATAGCAAAAACTCAGAGTTCGTCCCTCTTTCTTCATTTGGTGACCAGTATTTTATTACCGCACCTACAGATTGTTCCGGCGCCACCCTAAACCAGTACAAAGTATAAAGTGCAATATAATATCGTTAACTGCTGTCAAACGTATTAATATCGAGGATATTGTGACTCTAGATAGGGCCGGTCGTCTAGTCTGGTAGGATACGGCATTGGCATTGCCGAGGTCGTGGGTTCGAATCCCACTCGGTCCATCTAGGCCCAAAAAATGTGTTCAGATTTTCAGCCATCAATATGCAGGAGCGATGATGTGTGCGCTGGGCGCCACAAGAGATCCAAGATCGTTTAAAATCGGAATATCAATTAATCGATAAACCAATAAATATGCGGGTATCCAGTTGAGCTGTTAGTTCGATGAGGGTATTCCAGAACATTGTTCGGCTTTCTTGATGATGCGTTTTATAGCGAAAAAAAGATAGCTCTTACAGCTGATCCTAATGCTATGGTTGAGGAACTGCTGGTCTCTGATTATGGAGAACATAATATGTTGGTTTATCCTAATCGCAGATCATTTAGGCAATTATATTCAAAATATTGTAGAAGTGTACTCCTTGAAAATAGCTCAAAGAGTTCAGAAAATGAAATGATTCTGATAATATCCTACTACGACACTGTTAGTAACATAAAAAATGTGCTTAAGCGCATGGGGTTGGACCTAGATGGAGAATTGAGAAAATGGCCAATTGTAATAATGGATTCTGTAGCGGCGTATTCATGTTCTAATCTTGGCAGGATCCATGGAGATAACAATAACATTGAAAAAAGGGTTTGGGCATCTGGTCAACAATTCGAGGATTCATACGCCTCCTTTCCCATCCGTTACAAAGCGTACAGGATCTTGACTCTCATCAGGTCTTTGTCACAGAGTACACAAGATTCTGGTATGAAAGGTTTGTGTGTTATTGCTGATTTGGGGGCGTTCTACCTCCTCAACCGGATCGAAGAACTTGTAGACTATGAGTGCTCTTACTCCCCTAAATTCGATAGGCGAGTAAGAGTTAAAGCATTCTGTTGTCATCATCGACAGGAAATTAAGAAGGCCTTAACGGTCGAACAACAAGGTAGGATTTTTGGCCATCATAATCGAAATCTTGTCTTGACAAGTAACCAAACAATTCAGCCATCCCTAAGCGAAGAACCAGATTCTGCCCTTAAATAACCCAAAGATTGGAGAAATCAAATGAATGAGGATGAAAAATTATTTCAGAAAACAAATGAGAAAGACTGAGCTATTTTCGAAATGAGTGACTACAGGCACATGTTATACTTGAGTTCATTGTACTTCTTATCATGAATTCCATAGGGGGAGGTCTATCGGAAAGTACTCCTTTATGGTAATAGCCAGATGTTTTCTAATGTAAATGTCATAAATTCTGTATATTGCCCTTTGCTTTCGATCGAATCCTATATTCTTGATATGTCGAAAGGTTTCGATTCTTAGATTTTCGATCAAGCTACCAATCCCCTTTTCTCCTTCAAATATTCTATCAAGTAACACAGTTGGAAGGTTTTTAGTCTCGATTTTTGATTCAGCGTTCATAACGACTGCCCCATCAAGTTTCTTTCTAACACAAATCTTGCGATACAACACCGAGCCAGACTGTCTCTGACTGAGTACAATAACCTCGATAGCATTTCGAACCAGTAGCTGGAGAATACTTTCCAAAACACCATTTTGTATGATAACAATTAATAAGAGTGAAGGAATTTTGCGTCCTAACTCCGCCTCTGTTTTGACTAGTGCCTTATGCAATGTTGACAAATTGTCTCTTTCAGTAGCAAGCCTTTTTCTTTTCAATTCTTTTGAATAGACTAGACATAATTAAAAAAGTGTGCTTCGGAACATTCCTCAGCCGAGAATTATACGTAATGCTAGGGATAGCATGGCAGTAATTAGAGTGCCGAAGCTAATTATTTTTAGATACCTTTCTAACGTGCCAACAGAACCATTTTGAACATTGCTACTTTTGAGGACCTTGTAGGGCCTCGAAAGACTAATTTCAACGTAGCTAATGACACCAGCAACAGTCGCCACGAGTATCGATTCAAGGGTAATTGTATTAGTCTGCATCATGACCCCCGCCATGACTGGAAGGGAGCCCCATGCTATCACAAACCAAAAATCTGTGTGGAAACGACCCCCAAATTTCTCGAAATTATATGCAAACAGAAAAAAACCTTCTGCAACTGCCACGACTGAAAGCAGTGGCACAAAATAAATAATATAATAAATGCCAATTAAGTAAGCGCCCGAGAGAGACATTGCCAGAATGATCCACGATGCATGTATACTAATTTCTCCTCCCCATGGCTTCTTCCGTGAACCAATGCTATCAGCAAAGTGAGCGCCGATTCCCAAAGCAAAAAAGTAGATAAGAATTATAGCTAACACCCGATCCCAATGGATTGAATGAGAAACTAGCGAGCCTAGTAAAACAAACGATATACACATTGCAGTATATGGCAAAAATAAAATTCCTATTGCTATCCTGAACTGGATGGGACCGAACTTTGGCACGAACCATTCGTTCAGGCGGTGAGTGTCTTCCTTACTCATTCTTCTGTCTTCTTGGCAACAATCATTCTCGAGGTACCGAATGTGAAGTTCATGGAACTGATTTCGACAAAGCCATGAGTTCTTAGCGCTTCAAGTGTTTCCTCATACCATTTGGAATTCTCAATCATCTGATCAAGTTCTGAAAAAACGTGTCTCCACGAAGTTATAATTAAGCCTACTGCGCACAACAACTTGAAATGTAATTTCCAGACAATTCTAATGATCTTATTGCTAGGATATGAAAAATCATGAAATACAACAATCCCATTTGGAGTTATTACTCTACTAATTTCACTTACCAATTTGTCGATATCTACATACTTTGCCAAGTATGAAGATACTATACAGTCACAACTTCTATTTCTAAAAGGCAACATTTCTGCGTTTGCATTGACCACGGTTCGACTCTTCCTAATGTTCTTGGAAATCTTGACGTAATCAAATGAGAGATCCAAACCTAATACTTCTGATGTGCCATTGCGATTTCTGATCATTTCACTCAAGATTCCCGTACCGGAGGCGAGGTCTAGTATGGTATCTCCTTGGATCTTGGCCAGAATGTTTTTCTTCCAGTGCTTATCTCTGCCAATTGTGGCGTATCGCACGATCTGGTCGTATGTATTGGCATTTTGTTCAGTAAAAAAGTCCTTCGCACTATGTAATCCTGAATGCACTAGCTTGGCTCATAATGTATATTTCTTGCGTATAAAGCTTATAGTTACATTTCAATCATATGGTAGTAGTTGTATTTTGTGAATTGGCAAAGGCATGTTCGGCAAGGCGAATATGAAGGTCGTAAAGTAGTTATAAAAACCAACAAGCAAAGCAAGGGCCTTAGAGATTTCATCCTAGTATTTGCTTACGTGCTGACGTCTGTGCTATTACTGCATCCCAGCTCCCCACATCCTCTTGGAGCAATGCTATTGCAGAATGAGGGCATCGTTATGAGAGGAATGCTGAGGAAGTTAGAAATCCTTAGTCCCACTCTCTTGTATATTAGCCATAAAATTTTAATAGAAGAATTTATTGACGGGGGTAATCTATATTCCCTTTTTGAGAATAAAGGTGATCCATTGTTGGCAGGCAAAGCAGGTATTTTCACGGCTCGACTTCACAATGCCAAATTAGTTTTTCTAGATAATAAGGCGGAAAACTACCTTATAAACAGTCAAAGACAGCTAGTCAGAACTGATTTGAGTTTTATTATGAGGGATGATTCCGCTTTTTCTAGGAGTATGGATATTGCAAGCTTCTTGGCCAGCATTATGGACCTGGGGGGATCCCAATATCGCCTAATTCACGACACATTCATCAATGCTTATGAAAAAGAAATGGGCAAGTCGTGCCCATATCTCTACATCATCTTGAGAAACATTTTAGCCTTGGGGTTTAGCTCAAACAGAGCTAATACATTTATGAACCTGTTGAAATCTTGATTGGAAAGAATCCATATATTAGACGAAAAGTACAATAGGCAAAACAGATTCTGTCAGATAGGTGGTAATTCAGTCTTTTTGTCAAATCCTCCTGAGCCGAAGCGGCAGTAGAAACACTGATCAGACAGCATGTACGGAATCTTTTGAATGACAACAGCTCCAATCTTTAATGCAATTTTAGTCATGATTTTGTATTTCATTGGCATGGAGGGAATAACCTCTTTAAAGTAAACATCGTAATGATCAGGACAAAACTTTAATGTAACCTGAGCTTTCTGCCTCGATTGATGCCCTCCATCTCTGGAAGAGGTGTTTAGGTTTTTCGCTACATTAATTTGTTCCCTGATATATTCGTGCTTAGGACATGGACAATCTTTCCCTAGAGGATGTTTATACGCAGGAAGGTTTTTCCAGTCAAAGTCTGGGTAGTTCTTCTCAAAATCTTCCATTCCTTATTCTAATTTTTATTGAATGTTATCTGATATAAACATGTAGGGATCAAATAGTCTCGGTTGGCAAGAATTAAATAGTCAATGGGATCAAAAAAAATATATTTTTGGTGATATTACAATCGTCAAGCGACGTGATGCGCGACCAACATAGTAATAAGAGCGGTGGTTCTGCAAAGTCGGCAGCTACTACCACTGCCCAGACAAGGAATAGGGAAGAGGGTCCGTCGTCTAGGCAACCCGCATCAGATTCCAACTTCAGAACCTTGCAAGATTTCAAGAAAACCCTTCTTGAGGAGAAGAAGATCGGCGAAGAAACCATTGAAAGCCTCAATAAGAAGATAGACGATACAAAGAAACTCATAGATGATGAACGCATCCATCTGGATGATTTGAGAGCAAAATTAAAGGTGGTAAACGAACAAAAAGACGCGGAATTTGGCCAGTTTACCGAATTAAAGAATGCTCTCGTGGCTGCACGGGCACAGATGAAATCACTTGATCAAAAGGCGTCACCGTCGCGTTCAAAAAAAGATAGATATGATCTGGTAAATTTGAATAACCAACTTGATCAAATTGAGCGCGATATTCAGACAAAGAAGCTTTCGAAGGATGAGGAACGTAGACTGGTTTTGAAGTCAAAAGAAGTTGCAACCAAACTATACTCCTTGAAAGCAATTCACAAAAAAGAGGATAGGTATAGAACCATTTCGATTCAGTACGATGTCCTAAAGAACAAAATGAACAAATTATTTGATCAGAAATCTGAGCTGGGCGAAGGCATTGGAAAAATAAAGTCAGAGCTAGACGAGTTGCTAAATCTTAGGGAAAGCTTGTATGAAGACCGTCGTAAGAACATCAGGAATGTAAGAGAAGCTGATGCGAAATTAGAGATGGTTGATACTCAACTAAATGCGATTCAATTCAAGAGAACTAGGACATCTTCCGAGCAGAGAGCCAGAAGATATCCACGAGGCGAGGGAAAGGAGAGGTATGTTGCCTTTCAGGAAAAAGGTAAGCGTAGTAAGGAGAATCAAGATAGGTGGAATATTCTTAAAGAAGCCGCTCTTAAGAAAATGTCTGATGGAGAAAAATTGACATTTGAAGAGATGAGACTTATATATGGAGAGAACGGCTCAGTCGATTGAAACAAGTCTTTTGATGACCTCCGTCAGTATTGGATTCATGTCCAAATACTAATCGTTGCTATACATGATACCTTTAACTCATGAAGAAGGTCAGCTATTAGTTAGAGTCGCCCGCGATTCTGTTGAAAGACTATTTAGCGATAAGGGTCCCAAGTTGCGACATTCTGTTCAGTCTAATGTACAAGCCGGTGTATTTGTATCCATTCACAGCTTCTCGGCCGGTGGAAATACCTTGAGAGGTTGTGTTGGATTTCCTCTACCAAGAGGTGAGTTCTATTCATCATTAGAGGCAGCCGCTGTTGCGGCTGCTACGCAGGATCCGAGATTTAGACCTATCTCGGAGGAAGAGCTTGGTACGCTGACCTTTGAGGTAAGTGTCTTGAACCGTCCTGAATTGATCAATGTTGCCAACCCTGTCGACTATCTAGATGTGGTAAAGATCGGAGTTGATGGACTAATGTTAAGCTGGGGTGAATACTCATCACTGCTACTGCCTCAGGTTGCTGTAGAATTTAACTGGACTGTTGATGAATATCTCAGACATTTGTGTTATAAGGCAGGATTGACTTCGGACATGTGGATGAACCATGATGTTAAAATATACAAATTTAGTTGCGCCATATACAGCGAGTCCAAGCCCAGAGGCAGAATTTATAGAGTAGCTGATCGAACTTTTGAATAGTCGATGTGTACTCGAACATTTGAGATTGTGTCTGCAACAGTTGAAATCTGAATTTTTGCTGCCTTGGAACTGATTCAGAATTCTTGTCAAGGATTTACATCTCGCCTTATGGGGTAGGACTAGGTCATGCAAGCAGAATGTTGATGCTCGCAGAGCAGGTCAGAGAATTAGGATACGAAGTATCTTTTTCTTCGTTTGGGGAAGCAACTGATTTCTTGATACACAGCGGATTTAGGTGTGAAAAAGTTCCACCGCTCGAGCTTTCTTGGACTTCTGAAGGCGCCTTCTCGATAAAAAAAAGCATTGCAAGTCTGCCATATCAATTCTCGAATTTCTCAAGACAGTTGAACGCAGAAATCAGAAATATCGCTGCATTTAGGCCAGATCTTGTTATTTCAGATACCCGACTTTCTCCCTTGATAATTTCCAAAGCTTCTAGGATACCTTCGATAGTCATACTAAATCAAATCAGGCTATTATTGTCTCCTTCTTTGAGAAAGATACGAATTGCTCGCCTTTACGAAGAACTTAATGGGCAATTACTAGGCGCTCTCTGGTCTTTCGCGGACAAGATATTGATACCTGACCTCCCTCCCCCAATGACAATAAGTGAAAAAAACATCTGGAGTGTCAGCACTACCTCTGGTAAGGTAAAGTATGTAGGATTCACAGCTCCCAGTCCTACCATAATCTCAGAACGGTTAGAAGAGGCAAGCCAAATGCTCAACATAAGCAGCGAAAAGCCATTCATTTTTCTTCATATTAGCGGCCCCGAGCCTACTCGGCGACCTCTCACAAATCTTGTTTTGAGAGCCTTTAAGGAGCTCGAACCAGCGATACAATATGTCGTTTCGGAAGGCAGACCTGGAGGCAATGCTTCTCCACAAAGGATTTCCGATTCGGGTTGGTATTTTGAATGGTGTCCCATTAGGGATGAGCTATTTTCCCTATGCGATGCCCTAGTGATAAGGGCAGGGCATGCGTCAATTTCTCAGTCCATTCAATTTGGAAAGCCTTTCTTGTGTATTCCAATAGAAAATCATGGAGAACAGCTGGCTAATTCTGATAAGGTTTCAGAGTTAAAAATCGGCATTTCGTTGAGACAAGAGAGACTGACTCTAGACTCCATAAAAGACGCTATGATGACTTTGATAGTTGATGAGCAATATCGTAGAAATATATCACATCTCATGAGCATCGCCAGAGGGATGAATGGTGTTCAGAACATCCTAAAGGAAGTAAAACCCTACCTATAGCACTCTCAAGGAAAATTTTATTTTATTTTGTTTTATTTTATTTTATTTTAGGGTATTCTTCGGGTTCTTCTGTGCAGTTATAGTTTGACAATGATACGGTGGATGGTTCGTTCGTCAGAATTTAACCCTGCGTTAGAGAAGAATACCTGCAAGCCAACGCGGGAAAGACGTCTAAGCCAAGAGCGCTCAGAGGCATTAAAGTTCCTTGATTGCTTCCCGGATAGAAATACAGTCGGTTGCCCCTGGCATATAGTGCAGGTATTTCTCCAAATCTTCCTTGACTGAACCCTTGCCCGATTTTAGCCTCGCAAGGGCCCGATTCTTGTAGATTGGGCCAAACCTTACCGCATTTATGTCAATTGCCATAGAATACCACTCATCGGCAGCATCAAATTCCTCATTTTTTAAGTAGTAGTTTCCCAACCCTCGGTATGCTAGATAGTATCGTTTGTTCAGTTGTATGGCCTTCATATAACACTCGATAGCTGACTCAGATTTTTGATCGCTATATACTGATCCGAGGGCATACCATGCTAGAGGATTATCGCTGTCCGTATCAACGGCTCTGGTCAGCTCCACCACGGCTTTGGCAATATCCCCTTTCAATCTTAACCTTTCTGCGACAAGGCAGCTACGGTTAGAATTTTGAAACTTAAAATCCCTATTTGAGACTATTTCTGACATATCTGATGGTATCAATATGATCGAAGTCGTATCATCTTCCTCCCACTCTTGTTCAAATCTTTTCTCAGGAACAGCACCTTGTTTGTCTTGCTCCGGCACATACGTCAGAATTCTTCTCTCTTGAGGCTCGTATCCACACACTATCGTGGCATGCTGAACCAAGTCGTGGATTCCTGGAAGAATGGTTATTACTGGTATCCCTTCATCGATCGTCTTTTTGATGTCTTTCATGTTACTTTTGTACATTACCGATCGAAAGCCATTCTTTTCTGCGAGTTCAATTCCTTCAATAAGTACCGATCCTTTGACACCCTTGTATTGTTCTTTGGCCTCATCGGTAATGTAATAAGAGAGATCCTCTCCCCAGTATAATGCTAAGACGTTTAACACCAGAGGCAATTGCGGTGTGTCTAAGCTGGAGTCTACAATCGGCAAAGTTAGGCTATGTTCTTCAGGCCTAGGATACACATTGATGGATAACTTACTTAGGAAATAAAAATCATATCGTCGACTTACAGGGCCATGAAGTTGGCCAAAATGCCTCTTCCATCCGCGCCACTAATTTCTGGATGAAATTGGGTTCCAAAAATCGGTTTTTCTCTGTGTAAGAGGATCTCATTTGGGCATGTCAGGGATTCTCCAGCAGAGTCTAAACAGGGAGGGAGCTTAGAAACACAAAATTTATGACTTTTGTACACCATTAGCCTCTGCTTGCCGAACACGAGAGCATTATCCATTTTGACGGTCACCTGATCGAAGTCTTTCATTGGCTTTTCGAGTCGTCTTAGCGATCCCCCCAAGGTTAAGGCAATTATCTGACACCCGTAACATATTCCTAAAATTGGTATATTCCTAGTATAACAATACCTGACTATTGTAGAATTGGCCGCGTTAATGTATGAATTGCCAGTCTTTCGCCCTGACAAAATGACCTTATTGAACCAAGGCAAGCTCTCAAATCCAAGCTCCCCTAGCTTTATTTCTGAATATCGCTTGTAGTCGTAAGAATATCCAAGGTCACTGACAATATCCATCAGGTGAGACGTAAACGGAGAATTATTGTCAATTATTAGTACTTCAAATGATCTTTGAGACATCCTCATCTGATGCGTATGTGTATGCGTAATATGATCATTCATATAACTAATCCTTTAATCGAAAGTAACTCGATTTCTAATAGTTCCCAGCCCCTCGATTGTAATTTCGACCACATCGCCGTCCTTCAGATACCGAGGTTCCTTCATTGACATCGCAACACCAGCTGGCGTACCGGTGGAAATAATGTCGCCTGCTTCGATAGTCATGACGCTACTCAAGCTCGCAATAATCTTCTGAATGGAAAGGACCATGTTCATGCTTGAAGAGTTCTGTCTCGTTTCTCCATTAACCTTTGTGATTATTGAAAGGTTCTGTGGATCTTGTACTTCGTCCTTAGTGGTAATCCAAGGGCCACAAGGTGCAAAGGTATCCATGCTCTTGCCTCGAGTAAATTGCTTGTCTTTGAATTGGATGTCTCTAGCCGAGACATCATGAAGAATCATATATCCAAAGACAACATCCAAGGATCTGTCTTCAGGAATCTTTCTTGCTTTCTTTCCTATTATCGCAGCTATTTCAGCTTCATAATCAAGCTTAGTTACAAATGGAGGACATATTATGTCACTAAAGGGTGAATTAAGAGTTGTTCGTGGCTTTATGAATATGACCGGTTCGTCAGAGGGGGTAAGGCCGGCATCTCTTGCATGGTCATAGTAGTTAAAGGCTAGACACAGAATCTTTGGAGGATTTGGGATAGGTACAAGTAAATCCAAATCTTTTACATAATGTGAATAGGTTAGCTTATCACAATTTTCCCTGACTTCGTCCAACCAACCGTTAAACATGAATTCCTTAATCGAAACCGGTATAGGAATTCCAGTTTGTTCTTGAATCTCATTCCTGGTCACAAGTGTCTTTTCATCACTTGAGATTAACGCATATGTCTCGGTGCTATTGGAATCTCTTACTCTGGCTATCTTCATTTCATTTCAAATTACTGTTTAATCGTGCGTATATATTGCTACTCCATTGGTTTGCAATCTACAAAAGCCAAATCGGACAAACTGGATATTGCTGCCCGCCCGTACCTTTGACACATATGATTCTGCAATCCCATTATATGTGCGAAGACTATCTTTGTTAAATTCTTCGTTAATAAAGAGTTTGTCCGGGACTATAACAGTGAACGGTACCATATCATTATTGGAAACCCATTGAACTTTCGGGATATTTGTTTTTATCTCCAGCCCAGTATTGATCACCTGCAAATATTCGGCTGCCTTTCCTTGTCTCATCTCATCGATCCGAATATTATGCATTTCCATTAGTCTGATTTCCTGCCCGCTCTTCAATCGGTCAGCATCCGCTTTATCTATGTAAATACGATCCGATGTTTGCACATTCCTAGTCCCAAGTTGAGCTGAAGGATGATTTCTTAGTTCAATCTTACTCAATATTGGGTTGACAATTCTAATTTCAACTGGATGTTTAACAAAGAAGAGCCGTAGAGATATCAGGTCAAGTAACTTTCTGTTATATGATTCTAGTGACTCAAATGGAGGTTTGCTATCGGCAAGTGAGATTCCTAGAGAAAGGACAAATTTGTGGATGGCCTCCGGTAGTATACCTCTTTTTCTGAGTGCTGCTAAGGTCGGGAGCCTAGGATCATCCCAGCCAGAGACTAAGCCTCCTTGGATAAGGGGTTTTAGTTTTCTTTTAGAAACTGGCATTCCTTCAAATTCCAAACGTGAAAACTCGAGCAGTAATGGCATGCGAAGGCCCAATAATTTAAGTACCGAGAAGTATAGTGCGTTTCTTAACTCGTACTCCTTAGTTCGCATTGCATGTGTGACACCATCAAGACTATCCTCGATTGGCGCAGCAAAGTCATAGGTCGGGAACGCCCTTATCCTTCTGCCGAGCTTCGGGTGGTCAGCATCAATGATCCTAAATAATGTAGGGTCCCGCATCGCAGTATTCAAATCGGACATATCTCCTCTAAATCGTACAATTGCTTCATTCTGCTCAAATGAGCCATCGAAAAATTTCTCCAACCGCATCATGCGATCGCTGCTGTCTAGACTCCTACAGGGACAGTTTACACCTTTTGCTCTCATAGAGTGAATTTCCTCTGGTCTACAAGTGCAGACGTAAGCATCTCCATTCGTAATCATTTTTCTTCCGTATGATTGGAGAAGTTCAATATCATCTGATGTATTCTTGACGAGGTCGGGTTTGATATCCAACCATTCCAGTCCTTCCCTAATAGCGTCGTAGAATTCCAATTTTTCATTTAGTGGATTGGTATCATCGAATCTGAGGATTAGCTTACCGTCGTACATCCTTGCGTATTCTTGGTCAATAAATGCAGCTTTAGCGTGTCCGATATGAGGATAGCCGTTGGGTTCAGGAGGGAACCTTGTCACGACTCTTCCCATGCTTGCCCCTTGAAGCGGAGGTAAATTTGGCTCTTCCTTGCGTTTGGCGTCTTTATTAACATTCTCGAACACCATAAGTTTTGATGCCATTCTCTCCTGATCCGCCTGATCAAGAGAATTAACTTCATCTACAATTTTCTTGATAAGAGGGATTTGTTCCTTTATCTTAGGGCGCAGATTAGGCCTCAAACCAACCACCTTCGAGATCACAACATCATATCTTGCACTTCCACCATATTCTATCGCATTTCTTAATACTATTTTTTTGATTAATTGTTGAATTATGTCATCAGTAGACATCTTATGAGTCTAGGCCGTCCTTTCAACAATGAAATGAGCAGAGGCAATGATCTTTCTCTTTGCTATGCTATTATCATACCTAGAGATCGAGTCCGTAGCTCTTTGAATGTGTTGTCTAGCATTATCTCTCACCGCTTCCTCAATACCCAGTGAAGAAATCGTTTTCACTGCTTCCTCGATTTCGATTCTAGAAGCATTCCTGGTAGCAAAGACCCTCAAGATCTTTTCCCTACTGTTGCTATTACTAATTTGTAGCGCTAGGAGAATGGGTAAAGTTTTTTTGCCTTCTCTCAGGTCGTTTCCAACGGATTTGCCGGTCAATTTTGCATCGCCTATTACTCCTATGAGGTCGTCAATGAGTTGAAATGCTATTCCCACATTTTCTCCAAACTGGGTTAGGGCAGATGTATCTTTCTCAGTTGAAGCGGGAGCAGAAAGAACGCCCAGAGCACAGGATAACCCAAATAAAGCCGCAGTTTTCTTGGTTATCATCGAGATGTATTCTTGTTCACCTACAAACCTGTCTTCGAACGTCATTCCAAGGTCAAGGGCCTGACCTTCGCATACGTCCACGCATGCATTCGACAGCCTAGAAACCATTTCACAAATTCTACTATTGGAAATGCCTAACTTGCCACAATTTTCAACGATCATCTGATATGCCTTTGAAAATAGTACATCTCCTGCGAGGATTGCCAGTGGCAGTCCATACGATTTGTGAACGGTAGGAACACTGTGTCTTACATCGTCATTGTCCATTATGTCATCATGTACAAGGGAAAAATTGTGTATCATCTCAACTGAAGCCGCTGCTGGTAGAGCCATAATCTTTTTTCCTCCAAACATCTCACATGCCTTTACAACCATAAATGGCCTCAGTCTTTTGCCTCCGCTGCTGATATAATGAGCCGAGGCAGAGTAAAGTTCTGAAGGGCTGCCCTTTAATCTCGTCAGCATGTATTCATTCATATCCGAAGCGGTAGATTCCATTTCTTCATCGATTTGCTGGATATTCAATATTCATTCGCCTCTGATAGCAATTCGCCTGTCAAGACATACTTGGTACTTTTGAGAGTATTCATATCTGCGGCTCCTACCAAAAACATTGTGCTCTTTAGCTCAGCTATTACAGTGTCTGCAAATTGATACAAGGCCTCTTTTGATTGAACTGCATTTACGAGAAATGGATATGCCATCGCACACATGTCAGCTCCTATTGCTAGGCACTTTGCAATTTCCAACCCATTACGGATACCTCCAGATGCTATTAAAGGCAATTTTGTCAGCGTCCTTCTCACAACTATAATACTCAAGGCAGTAGGTATTCCCCAGTCCCAGAACAGTTCGCCAAGCCGTGTTTTCAGTCTTTCGCTTGCGCTTTCCGCACGCACTTTCTCAACTCCAGCCCAACTGGTACCTCCTGCTCCGGCAACGTTTATTGCAGAAACACCGACTTCGCTCAATTTTAATGCTGCCTCTTTGGATATCCCGGCTCCGACCTCCTTTGCCATTACTGGAATCCCTATAACCTTCACTAGGTCAGATATGCATCTAAGCACTCCAGAATATCTTGGTTCCCCTTCAGGCTGTACTAACTCTTGCAGCGGATTAAGGTGAACTACTAACGCATCAGCACTGATCATGTCTATCAACTTTTTTATCTTGTCAATTGAAAGACCACTTGACAGTTGCGCGCCCCCTATATTAGCTATCAGAAAAGCGTTTGGTGCATTTTTTCTTGCTATAGTGTAACTGTCTGCAAGTTTTTCACTTACCAAACCAGCTCTTTGAGATCCCACACCCATCGGAAGTGAATAGGACTCGGCCAGCTCCGCAAGTCTGCCATTTATCAACAAGGCCTTTTCTGTACCCCCTGTCATGGAATCGATGATAAGAGGGGCAGAAAACCGGCGTCCTAGGAATGTTGCAGTTGTATCAATGTCACTTAAATTTAGTTCAGGAACAGCATCATGTACTAACTTTACATACTCAAGAAAAGTAGATGTGGTTTTTGCTTGGACGTTACGGTTAAGGGGGATATCAATACCCTCCTGCTTCCTCTTCATGATATCAACCGCTTCGTCGTCTAGTCTTACAGGGTCCACTATTTATCATCCCCCACCCTTATGTGGAACTGCTGGAATTATGGTCCCCCTTGACTCAACTCCCATCAGAATATTAAAAACACGTTCTGCATCGAGTCCATTCACTATATTAACATCGATGCCTAGTTTGGCGATTTCAAATGCCTCTGAAATTTTTCTCCCCATCCCCCCAGTAACGTCAATAGAAGAATCTACGAAACCGATTTCATTAGTGGGAAAATTCAGCACCTTTACCAACTTCTTATTTTTCATATCTTCGTAAATACCATCTACATTCACGGTGAATATTACTCTTGATGGCATGAGGTGAATAGCGATTTGAGTCATCAGAGAATCACCTGATACAATTGAAAATCTGCCTTCATTGATATGTACCACGTCGCCAAAAATGACCGGCACAATACCACGCCGAGTAAAGTCGATGAGCTCATTGAACTTGGTAACATTCATCTTCCCATCTTCGAAAAGGGATATAGGTGAAATTCCATAAGGTGCAAGCCCCGCATCTGACATTGATTTAACAACGATCTGATTTAGAGCCACCATTGATTCATGTACCACCGAAATTCCACGAGAATCATACAATTCAGGCTTCGTATGCATGTCGTATTTCACTGACCAATAGTGACCAAATGAACCTCCGCCGTGAACTATGATTAGAGAATCACCAAGTTTTGCAAGCACGTGCGAAAGCCCATCTATTGCCTTAATGTTTGGGGTAAGCGGTTGATCTTTTACTGTGATTACGGAGCCACCGAGCTTTATAAGCGAGATCTGAGTCATGGCCTAGTGTGCCATAATTTTCATTACTGATTTAAAGCTTTAATCGATTGTTATTCCCTTATTTGCTATGTAGATTGCCTCCAAGCACAGATTCAAACTATTTAAGGCCGTATTCAATGCTGGAATTGTCTCGGGTCTTGTTAACACAAGGATGCAACCTCCTCCCCCGGCACCTGTAATTTTTGCTCCTAGTGCTCCAAAACTGAAACAAATGCTGATTATCTTTTCAATTTCCTTATTGGATACACCAATCTCTCTAAGCAGCTTGTGATTCTCAGTCATTAGTCGACCTATTTCTTCCAAAGACCCTTTGGCGATTGCCCTTATCCCAGTTGAACAGATAGCAGATGCATTTCTTGCTAATTCGTTGAAGTATTTCGACCTATTCTCACTAAATCTTCTCACGTGTGATACTAATTCCGAAGTCTCATGACTTTTACGAGTATTTATCAAAAAAAGTGGTAGGGGTTGATTCTCTATTGAGACAGTTCCAGTAGTTCCAGTTAAGCCTGCAAAATGAATAAGACCACCATAGGTTGAGACGAAGCAATCAACGCCCGATGATTTATTATGGATCATTTGTTCACCATTGAGCGCGTTTTCGAATACCCATTTTTTGTCCAAGGAAGACATCTCTTTGTTGTTGTGTGTGTGTGTGTCGGCGGTGCCAGCAATAATCGATCTCAAAATACCAGCCAACATGACACATGATGCCGCTGAACTACCAAGGCCCACACCTACGGCCATTTCTGACTTGATATGAATTTTCAGCCCAATATCTGGTGCATACCTATTGAGAATGTTTTGGCAGAATGTGTTGAGTGGCTCAAGCAACTTTCTGTTTGCCTGCACATTTGTGTTTGTGGCGTACTTGGTATGTGCATCATTATCCATTTCAAGATTCGAATCAATCTGTACTCCCAAATTCTTGTTGAGCTCTGCTCTTCCGAAGCAACGTCTGTTAATTGCACCTACGACGGCTTCGTTATTGTAAACTACAAAATGTTCTCCAAATATAATGACTTTGCCAGGAGCCGAGGCCTCTACTTGAGTTCTATTGTTGATATCCATGCAAGAAAATTCATACAAATAATATTGATGAGTATCCTACGACGGAAGACTTGTCTCCTGTTACGTCGCCGCTTGTGGCATATCTAAGCAGCTCTCCTTGGGTAGCTCCAAGATATTTTGCTGCAACCATTATCGTAGCAATGGCACCATATCCGCAAGCGGATACATTGTACTGTCTTAGAGTTGAATAAAACGCGCTGATATCAAGTGAAAGAATTGACTTAATAAGGTGCGAATCTTTTAGATGTGCTTCGGAATTTGATTCGTAATGAGTAAAATCAGATGATGCAATTAACATAAACTCTTCTTCCTTAGATGCCCACTCTTTTACAGTATCTGAGATAGCACATCCTACTTCAAGGGCGATATATTCATCTTGATTTGTCAAAATTATTGGAACAATTTTAAATTTCTTGGAAGTATATAATAAGAACGGAATCTGGACCTCCAAACAATGGTCTCTGCTGTGAGCGAACTCATCGATATCCATTGAAGTTGCTTTAGAAGCGATCTCCTTTGCCAGCTCCGGATTTACCAGAACCTCCCCTATTGGAGATTCCCATATTCCATCACTTGTTGTCGCCACGTAAGATCCAAGTCCGTAATGATTGGGACCGACAAGTATGACGTTGTTAAATTTAGATGATGAAATGCTGTAATAACCATTGGCAGCCACGCTCCCAGAGTACAGATACCCTGCGTGGGGAGAAACAATACCATAAATTTTTCTGACCTGGTCTGAAGGTGGCAGACGTCCGGGGCCAAATATTTTATTCTTAAAACACCCTTTCAACTCTCCGACAAGTTGCTCTTTATCAGAAGAATAGAAGATACCCGAAACAGAGGGCTTTCTTCTATAAGCGCTCAACTAAATTCCTCGACCAATTTTGTTTCAAAGTCCTCAATCGGGATTTTCATTTCGCTGTCTGTCTTGATAACTCCTTGCTTTTTCAGTACCTCTCTCGCAAGTAGCCAGTACACTGTCGCTAGAGCCTTACGGCCTCTATTATTGGCAGGGACAACTAGATCGACCTTCGATGTCACATTGTCACTATTGCAGATAGCAATTACAGGAACCCCAGCTCTAGTGGCTTCCAACACCGCCTGTTGATCCGCCTGAGGGTCAGTTACAATGACTATTTGTGGTTCCATGTACTTGGGCAATGCCGGATTGGTAAATGTTCCAGGCATAAATCTTCCTAGGATGTATCTTGCATGTGTCAGGTCGCAGAATTTTTCAACAGGAGTTTTCCCGTACTCTCTTGCAGAGGTAACGGCAACTTTGGAAATATCTGCCCGGCTTATAAACTTGGCAGCGATATCAATGCGTGAGAGCGTCTTGCTAATATCGAGAATGTATAGACCCTCTGGGTTCGCTCTAATTATAAAGGGCAACATATACTTTGTTTTCACAGGCGTTCCAACCCTAATGCCTGTGGAAAGTATCATTTTCTCCAGGTTATCTTGCTCAGGAACATAATTTGCCTCTGAGCTTGAAGTATCGTCAGAAGCCGATGACTCAATATTTATGGTGGAATCATTCAAAGATCCCGTACTTTCAACAGAATTCTTATCATCAGATAAAGTGAGGTCATTGCTTTCGTTTTCGTTGGACATTTTAAGTTGAGCAAATTTCAGCCATGCCTTCTATTAAACCATACTCTCTTATTCTTACCAATTCGTTTAACTTAGCTATTCTTTCCCCACCCAAAATCCCAGTTTTTATCATCTTAGAACCAGTGGCTATAGATATGTGTGCAATATGTGGATCAGTAGATTCCCCGGATCTGTGAGATGTAATAATTCCCACTCCCTCTCTTCTACAACCATTCGCAAACTGGAGCGCATCGTACAGTGATCCAGCCTGATTTACTTTAAGTACAGCACCAGAGCATGCTTTATGCTTGGAGGCAATCATCAACCTAGATACATTAGTGACTAGTAAGTCGTCACCTGTGACTAAACATCCAGGATTTGCACTGGTAAGTAGCGACATCCCAGAAAAATCCTCCTCATTGACAGGATCTTCGATGTATACAAGTTTGTAACTTTTTACTAAATTATTAACATATTCAATCTGTTCTTCAGAATTAAGGGCCTTTCCTTTTCTGCTATAATCATATTTTTTAACCTTGTCATCCCAAAGGGATGAACTAGCAAAGTCGATGCCCATTGCTACATTTTTACCCAGATCAAATCCGGCATTGCCAATGGCTTTTTCGGTAATTTGCAATGCTTCATCATTAGTTACGTTGGGTGCCCATGCTCCTTCGTCGCCCCTGCCATATGTAAACTTAGTATCGTATCTTTCGATAATATTTCGAACTTCTTTGTGGACCTTGAAATTCATTTTCAGTGCCTCGACAATATCACCAGCCCCTATCGGAAGAACCAGCACTTCTTGTATGTCTGGTGTCCCTGGCCCAGCATGAGCTCCACCGCCTAGTACATTTCCAAGCGGAAAAGGAAATCTGTACGGGCCATTTTTATTCAACAATTTGAACAGCGGGACGTGTGCTGCGTTGGCAGCTGAATCAACTGAGGCTATGCTTAATGCATAGGCAATAGATCCCCCTAATTTTGAATAATTGGGGGAAGGGTCGACTTCCTTCATAATGCTATGTAATACTTCTGGATCATCTGCAGTAACTCCCACAAACTTTGATTTGTTTTCCTCAAAAAATTCAATGGCGCGTTCAGGGGAATTCATCGGAAATGATTGACACTCAAGCTTTCCTACACTCGCACCTGAAGGAGCAGCAGCCCTACCCAACTGCTTCCCATCGGTGATAACATCTATCTCAATGGTTTCATTTCCGCGACTGTTAAAGATTATACGTGAATTAAGATCCGTTATGGTAGCCATTGAATTATTGAGTGTTTCACTAATCTATTTCCGACTGAATTTCGGACATTCTTCGTCTTAATGCTTCGTAGTATGGGATAACTTGATCAATAGTTTCAACGGTAGAAACAAGCATCCTGCGACAGCAATACCGATTTATTCCTAATGAATCCATAATTTTTGCAGGGTCTTCCCCGGATTTGATCCTTGATACGTATTCTGAATACTTATCCGCAACTAGAGTGCCGCATGTAAAACAACGTACGGGAACAAGCATTTATCTAGTATCCTTGTCCCGATAATAAAAACCATCTGTAATTTGTGGATGTGGTAGGATATGGGTACGTCGGGCTCTCCCTGACAATTTAATTTGAATGTTTCAAACAGTTATATTCAAATTACTCCGAACTGTCGAAATTTATTGAGCGGGAGTCGCCCAGCTTGGCCAAAGGCGTAAGACTGAGGCTCTTATCCCTCAGGGGTTCGTGGGTTCAAATCCCATCTCCCGCACTCATCTTTAATGACTTCAATTTGCGTCAGTACGTGGTTTATCAATTACGCGAAGAGTATTTCCGTAAATCCATCTTGGAATGCGGGAGCTATTCATTTTTATAATTCAAGTGAACCCGAGTCCGCTACAAGTGGGTGTTTCACATTTAAGCCAAATGAAATTCCCCTGTGGTAGCTTAAATCTGTATATCAAATTTTCTTCGTTAAAGTAACGTAGATTAGGGTTCCCTTAATATGCAAAAACTCGGGATTTCCTATCTTGAACGTATGACAATCAATTTCGACAAGATCTTAGCAGGAATATCCAAACTCTCTTATGACCTGCTCACTATGACCTAGCGGCTTTACACGTTGAAAAACCTTGATTATCCTTCCGTCCTTTCCAATTAAAAATGTGGACCTGTGAATACCTAAGTATTCTTTTCCCATGAAATTCTTTGGTCCATAGGTTCCGTATCGCGATGCAATCCTATGGTCAGTGTCTGAAATGAGTTCGTACGGAATTTTCATCCGTTCTTTGAACTTAAAGTGTGATCCCAATTCATCTGGACTTACCCCAAGAATTGTAATACCTTTGCTTTCAAATTTATCATTGTCTGTGGAGAATTCTTTTGCTTCAGTTGTGCATCCTGGTGTAAAGTCTTTTGGATAGAAGTAAAGTACGATGCATCTATTTCCTCGATAATCAGACAGTTTCATTGATTTCCCATTTGTTGTTCTGAAGGTAAAATCAGGGGCAAATTCGCCCTCCTTGGGATGGTGTGGTTCATTGGATTCCATGTCTTATGTAGCCCTGTGAATTATGGGGTTAGTATTGTAAGATTTAAAGTCTGTGCTTTGCTGGTAACGGGCTTCTAATTTATGGACTTGGTTTGCAATTAAACCAGCTTGGATCCGCTATTACCTTTTTCCGCGACCACACCGGAAAATTGCGAGGTACAATTAGGAAAAAAGGAAGATAATCCTCAAATTTCAAATTTCATCAACTTAATTCGCTTTTTCAAGTTTCAGTATACTATTGCGATATACAATCAAATACAATAATTATTCTGCACCTATTTCCCTTCGCACAACACGCAGGATTCAGCCGAATACAAAAGTATAAAATGATATGTTGTCAGTAAGAGGAAGTATCTCTACAAGGTGTGATTCGGCTTTTTCCGTTTTGATCAAATTGTGAATAAACGGCCAACTGACGTCGACTACGCTGGATCCTTCAAAGAGGCGGGCGTCTTTTCCTAGAATGTCATCTTCAAGTGACTTACCGTCTAACAGTATCTCTAACCTGCCTGGTTTATTGTTCGTAGTTCCAACTATTGCATGGACTCTCTTTGCTAAATTGTATTTCATGATGACTGCCGAATTTTTATTTACCGTGCCTTCTAGAGCGGTTACACATTCTCTAGCCCAAATCCATTTCCCACGTAAATAGACGATGTTATCAAAGTGAAGACCGTTATCTTGGACAAAATTGACCTCATTATTCCTTACGGTCTGTTTGTTACCAAACCTATTTAACCTAGAATAACCGACGCAGATTTCAGGTGCTACTTGTGGAAAATGCATACCATAGGTCTCATAGATCTCGTCTGTAGAGCTACTCTCAGATTTCTTAACGTCAACAACTGCAGTACTATCGGTCTCTTGGATCAGATCTAGGATTGGCTCAACAAATTCTTCTACACTTCCATAACCTGCATGTTCGTAACGAAGAAATCCATTTGAATCAATTAAGATGTGCTTTGGCCAATACCTATTCCCGTAGGCTTGCCAGGTCTTATTTTTAGAGTCGACTCCGACAGGGATCTCTTTAATGCCGTATCTTTCCAATGCTCTAGAAATATTTTCTATGTTAGCAGCAAATTCATATTCTGCAGAATGCGCTTGAATGACTCGAAATTCATAATCAGAAAACATTCGTTGTAGCTGCTTCAATATCGGAATCATTCTTAAACAGAAGATGCAGGTATATGTCCAACAATCAAGTAGAACTACCTTCCCTTTTAATCCTGCAAGTGAGATAGGTCCCGAATTACACCACTTGTCAATCCCAACAAACTCAGGAGAAGATGATGCTGGTATTACTATCAAATCCTAGTAAGTTGATATGATTATTGTATTTATTATTATGTAATCATAGGCTTCAAATGCATATACTGCCAGATCCTGCCAAATAATGGAGGCTCATTTCATCTTCTGACGGAATTTTCTATCGAAATCGAAACCATCTTTCACAGGGTTTCAGTGTGCCTTAGGAAGGCACTACTGAAACTAAGATATGCAAGATCATTTTCAAGGATGAAAACCATCAAATATTACGTGGAATAACTGATTAATGTTAGCAGTATAAATCATGAAATATGATGTAGCAGTCGTGGGTGGGGGACCTGCTGGTCTTTCAGCTGCCCAAGCGGCTGCAAAAGCCGGTTGCAATGTTGTACTCTTTGAAAGAGAGGACTCTATCGCCCAATATGTTCGAACAAGTGGAGTCACCTGGATATCTGATATGAGGGATCTTGGAATTCCTCGAGAATATTACAATCCAGTTAGAAATTATTGCTTTATTTCTCCTCACAATGAGGTTACTTTAACTTCAGAACGTGCCGATTGTTGTGTTTTAGATGTGAGGAGAGCGTACCAATATTTGGCAACTACTGCAGCTGCAGCAGGAGCTGAGATCCGAGTAAGAAGTAATGTAGTCAACATTCAGTTGGATCCTTTAGCTGGTGAAAGACATATTCGAATCAAATCGCTATCAGAAGAAAAAGACGTCCAATCTACAATAATCATAGATGCGAGCGGGTTTAGAGCTGAAATAGGTCGGAAGCTTGGATTTTTGAGCGCTTGGAATAGATATGGAGTTGGAGCAGAGTATGAATGCTATTGCGATGATTTGGACACCGAAACATGGTACCTCATGGTTGGAAGTATGTATTCGCCAGCTGGATATGCGTGGATTTTTCCAGTTAACAAGAATAGAATTAGAATAGGGGTGGGTGTAGGTAGGCCAGATACCTTGGAGGATCCAATAAAGAAGCTAAACCGTTTAGTTGAGACTCGGCTAAGGCCATTGGACAGAATTAAGAATATACAGACTCTAGAATTTCATTATGGATTGATACCAAATCAAGGTTTAGTCAAGAGCTTTGTTGATGATGGAATAATGTTGGTGGGGGATTCTGCCGGTTTTTCTAACCCTTTGTTACTGGAAGGCATACGATTTGCAATTAGGTTTGGTAGATTGGCTGGAGAGGTTGCCGCATCATCAATACCATTCAATGGGTCAAGAGAGCATCTCATGAAATATGAGACCACTTGCAGGCGGATTCTATCATCTAAAATCTCTTCGGCACTCAAGGTCCAATCCAGATGGCTAAAGCTATCTGACAACCAATGGGATCAGGAACTCGATATTATTTCGAACCTAAAGATGGACGAATTTATTGACTTTATCAGAGCTGATTTCAGTCGTTCAAAGATGTTAAAACTTGGTCTAAGCCACCCCAAACTTATGGTGAGATCCTTGTTCAGACTCGTCACATAAGCGGTCTGCATAATATAAGGCAAGACTTTTATAGGAAATATCACCAGCCACACTTGAATTGGCAGGTGAGACCGCAGCACAATTTTCTTCACTTATTTATATGCTCGGTTTTGGTCTTCTGGTATCTATTCCTGCTCTTGTAATTTCTCGCCTCATCTCTCCAAGACGTCGATATAATCCTGTGAAATTTCTGCCTATGGAATGCGGTCAAGTACCATCTGGTGCGGGTCGCACTCATTTTATGATGCAATACTATGCCTATATCCTGATGTTCGTGGTTTTTGATGTTATGGCAATTTTCCTTTATATCTGGGGGGTTTCTTTGTTTTCGTTGCCTAGAGATGCCACCTTGCCGATCATTGGGTTCTTGGCGATAATGTTCGCCGCAATGGGATACGCGTTATATCTGGCAGGGAGAAAAGGAATTTGGTAACAAAGATGATTTTGACAATGAATAAATACTTAGCAAGCAGAGGAGGAGTTAGGTTCCCACAATGAAAACGGACCTTGTAAATCCTACAAACTTCAATTTGATGGTCAGTAAAGTTGGAGATATCTTAGTGAGGGCTCTTGATAAACCTCTGGGATATGCCATAAATTGGGGGAGGGTTTGGTCTCTGTGGCCGGTTCATCTGGAGACAGCATGCTGCAGTGTGGAATTTGGAGCTGCCTCGGGCCCAAGATATGATGTCGAAAGATTTGGTATAATCGAGGCGTTTGGTTCACTTAGACAATGTGACTTGATCGTAGTCCAAGGTACTGTGACTAGAAAGATGGCCCCAAGATTGAGGATGGTTTATGATCAAATGCCTGAACCAAAATATGTAATAGCTATGGGTGCATGTGCAATTACAGGAGGTCTATATATAGATTCTTACAATGTACTTCCAGGCGTAGACGGGATCGTTCCTGTTGATGTCTACGTTCCTGGTTGTCCTCCACGCCCTGAGACACTTATCCAAGGTACTATGCTACTTCAGGAAAAGATCAAAAGGTCAAAGATCAAATAGTATGAGCAAGTCAGATGGTTCATCTCCAGGTAACGATAAAGGCAACCCTTCACCCGCTGTCTCCTCTAACAAGGATCTCCTCACAACTTCCATGAAGCAAGGGGAAACCGGCAGCAGCGTGGTACCAAAACCATCAAACGGCACTTCGATGAAGGTAAAGTCAGAGAAGGTTGACCTTCCGCAGTTTGAGAAGGGAATTATCGACAGCCTTGTATTAAAGTTCGGAGATTCAGTAAAGATTATTTATGTCAAACCGCTTCGAATCAAAATCGAAGTCCCATCAAATGATATTGTCGAGATTGCAAAACATATACGGGACGAAGTTGGCTTTGATCATGCAGAGTCAGTAAGCGCCACAGATTACCCCAAGACTGGTGACATTGAAGTCATCTACCATCTAGGTTCTTATACAAGGGAGAATCTTTCATCGCAGATCCTTTCTCTATCTACTCGTACCGATCGAAATAATGCTAGACTTCCTTCACTAATAGAAGTTTTTAAAAGTGTCGAATACCACGAACGGGAATCCTTTGAAATGGTTGGAGTTTATTTTGAAAACCATCCAAGAAACGCTCGCTTTCTCCTACCAGAGGACTGGGCTGATATTCCACCAATGCGAAAGGAGTTTAGGATAAAGGGAAGGTAATTTACATGTCTGATCAAGAAGAAAGGATCTCTGAAACTACAAGACTGGGGTTAGAGATAGTCAAAGAGGCAGAAGAGGACAGACTAATGACGTTGAGCGTTGGACCACAGCATCCGGGCTCTGGACATTTCAGATTTACTGTAAAGGTTGATGGTGATTATATCGTGGACTGCGATCCAGATCCTGGGTATGTTCATCGTGGTGAAGAAAAGATGTGTGAGTATAGGAACTTTATTCAGAATATTCCGCATTTGGAAAGACCGGTCATCCATGATTCTAGTAACATTACGTACTCATATAGTCTTGCAGTGGAGGAGCTTGTTAAGATCGATGTTCCGAGAAGAGCACAGTTTATTAGAGCCATCGCATCTGAGCTCAACAGGCAAATCTATACGCTATACTGGCTTGCTATTTACGGAATCTTTCTTGGCCATTCTACAATGTTTATGTGGCCTACAGGAGACAGGGAATTGATTATAGATCTCATGGAAGCTTTAACTGGTGCACGTGTTACTCACGCTTATAACATTCCTGGAGGCGTTAGGAATGATATTCCTTATGGTTTCAAAGATAGATGCCTGAGACAGGTCTCATATTTCGAGAAACGATTGAAAGAATATGAAGACATTTTCTACAATAACCCGTTGCTGAGGCAGCGAACTGAAGGAGTGGCAATCCTAACAAAAGAGGACGCGATCAGATTTGGGGTCACGGGTTCTGTTCTAAGAGCATCAGGGATCCCGTACGACATCAGGAAAGCTGAGCCTTACGACGTTTATGATGAAATAGACTTCAAAGTGCAATATATGAAAACATGCGATTCATTTGCACGTGCGTACGTTCCTTTACTGGATATGAGGGAATCATGTCATATTATCAGACAACTCCTGGACAAGATGCCTGAATCAGGAGAGGTAAGAACCAAGCTTCAGCCTAACCCCAAAGGGCCACCAGGGGAAGCTTATAGACGGGTAGAATCTGGGAGAGGTGCTCTGGGCTACTATATCGTTAGTGATGGGACTCCTAGACCGTATCGAGTAAAGATATCCGTTGGGTCATTTAGGAATTTACTTGCACTTCCTCATTTACTGGTTGGTTCAAAATTGGGAGATATGCCCTCAGTATATTGGTCCTTGAATTATTGGCCTGTGGAGGCTGATCGGTGAAGAGGAATGGCTACACGAGTCGAGGACTTTAGATTCGGTCCATTTGTTGCCAGCGTGGTTTGGTTACTATTCTGGGTGCTTATCATCGTCACCGTCATTGTACTTCCTCTTATTTTCGTCATATTATTCTATGTTCCATTGCCGTTGGCAGACGGGGAGGTGCTTACTCCATATCTGTTTCTAACTAGTGTGGTTGATCCAACTAGGACTCTCCCTATTCTCAATTTTCTGCTCTATACGGAATTCTTTAGAGTCGCAGTTTTCCCAGGGTTCATGTACGCTGCACTAATTGCAGCTGCTACAATTTTCATCGAAAGAAAGTTTCTCGCCAGAATGCAATTAAGAGTAGGTCCATCTCATGCAGGACGCGAGGCTCTAGGAACCGGCTTCGAGGGTATCTTCCAGCTGGTTGCTGACGGTTTGAAGCTGGTTTCAAAAGAAATTCTGGTTCCTGCAGGAGCTGACAAGCCGATATTTTGGGCCTCGCCAATTGTCTTTGTAGCTGCCGCAGCTGCAATTGTGTGCCTCATTCCTGTGGCGCCTGGTTGGGTGGTTTCCAATATCGATGTAGGTCTAATTGTTGCCTTTGCAATATTCGGATTTTTTCCGTTAATAGAAGTACTTTTTTCGTGGGCAAGCAATAGCAAATATCCTTTCATCGGTGGTCTGAGGGCGCTACACCAGCTTATCGCCTTTGAAATTCCATTTATCCTATCAGCGCTATCTGTAGTCATTTTATCTGGATCCTTGAACCTTACCGAGATTACCTATGCGCAATCATCGTACTGGTTCATTCTCTTTCTGCCGATCAGCGCTTTTGTCTTCTTTATGTCATCCCTGGCTGAGCTGGAGAGAATTCCGTTCGACCTTCCAGAAGCGGAAAGTGAGATAGTAGCGGGCTGGCTTACAGAGACTTCAGGCATGATTTACGGCTTGATCCAGTTGGGAACCTATCTCAAGTTGTATGCTCTGTCAGCGCTTTTTGTGGTTTTATTCTTAGGTGGTTGGATGGGTCCACAGATCTTTCCTGATCAGCTAGGACCGCCTGGTGAGAAACCTCCGATTCTTCAGCTGCTTACATTGGAGGGATTTTATCATGGCCCAACTGCAAATGCAATATTCTGGTTCACCGCAAAGACCTTTCTAATGATCCATTTGATGCTACTGATTCGTGGTATTAATCCTAGAATTAGAATAGACATCTTGTTACATACAGGATGGTACAAGCTGATAGTCCTTTCGTTCATAAACATGTTTATAGCTCTAGCTTTGATTTATGGAGGAGTACTGGGGCCGGGGGGTTTGTTGACACCGAATTGAGTAGTACAGCTAGCGGATTTATCAAGAGTATTGAATCAGGATCAAAACATCTTCTGATCAAGAGGTTTACCTTTAGATATCCAGAGGAGAAATTGAAATTTGTTGGCGATGGGTATCAGTTTG
>JBAUMZ010000113.1:0-2939 GCA_049578985.1 Nitrososphaeraceae archaeon | reverse complement strand
CTTGCTACTATCTGGTATTGTGTAGTACCGATATGCTATTTCTTGTAATTTACTGCATCAATCTGATATCCGAATGAGCTCGGTTCATACCTACTATAGAAAATCCCTTCTTTGTTTGGATTTACATTATATTATACAAGGAGTATATATTTGCGATGTACAAGAATCTATCCATCAATTAAACCATAAAACAGTCAACGCATCTGGTAGTGATTGTTAGAGGATTTTCTTTTGTCCTTGATTTCATCTAGGACTTCTAACAGATATTCCTTAGCTTCAGAATCAGTTAATGAGGGTTCTATGCCTGTTTCCATTTTGAAATCGTCCTGTGTTCTTGTCATCATTACGTGCACCCTCTTCTCTATCACTCTTTCCATTTCAGAGCTGCCAATATCCTTCAAAAATTTTGCTTCATCAAATGTCGTCTTTCTTATTACACTTCTTAATTTACTATCCAGTGCCACTGACAAGGACGCTGAATATATGCCTATGAACACCAAGTATGCTGACAAACCAACAAAAGATATCGTCGCCAATCCAAATGGCGGATAGGGAATAAGGGTCAAGCCTACAGGTTGATTTGCTGTAAATAACAGTACCATTCCATAAGCAGAAATTACTAAGTAGTTCTTGACAACCTTGTTCTGAATATTCTTAGCTACGCTCCAAAAAGCGATACCAAATAGTATCGAATGAAGCTTGAGCGGATGTACTTCCCTCACAGCATCATATTAATTTCACCAGAAGTCATAGAACAGACTTTGACATTGACATTCTCAGAATTAATCAGTTTTTGATTACCTATTCATTATTAGCTCAATGGTAGTGATTTAGATTGAATATTAAAGTCTGGATAACGGATGAATAAGCAAAAGAAATGCAATCTACTATTCTTCTCGTAATTATAGCAACGTCTACAGCGATATCAGTCTCCATATTTGCATCATATATAGCGACAAGTATGTCTTTCTTCCCGGTGAGAAGTTGGTTATATGCGGAGAAGAGTATTTTATCCACTTCACCTTCCTCTTTATCACTAGGTCCTACTGGTGGTGGTAGTGAAATTAAAGATGCCAGGGGAGATGTCACATCAGTTCAGATTTATAGATCCAATAAAATTCCTGAAGTCAAAGACTATTATGACATTCTTTCAGTAAGTATAACGAAAATCAATAATAATAAACTGACATTTACTATGGATCTGGCTGGTGATGCGAACAAAAATGAAAAATATGAAACGGCATATATTTGGCTGTTATATTATAATGCTTCCGGTATTAATCGTACTTCAACCTCACACAACGAACAAGTCTACACATTGATAATACCTAACTTTGCCCCCGATTCCGCCTTTTCATTAGAGGGTTGGTATATGGCCGTATTCAATAATACTGCAGATACATATACTCTACCCCTAGCAAAGATATCGAATATGCCAAAAAATAAGGTCCAAGTCTTTATCGATCCAAGTCTAATAGGCAGTCCTCCATCATTCAATTATATGACTTGTGTAATGGTTAGGGCAAATTCCACTTTCCTAAGTAAGCCACCAGATTATCTGATGGATTCTGTTCCTCATAATGACAGATTTTGGCAAGAATGGTTTACTCGATAGATAGGCTGTCGATATCTCATCTTATGGCCTGCTCATGTGACATATAAGAATTGATTCAGAGGGTTTGTTGCTTGTTCTGTTATCTCGCCCTTACATTCTTGGTTGCATTTTGTGTAATTATACTTCTACGAGGGAATCGGATGAAAATTCAATCGAGCCAATTATTCAAAGGTGCAACTAAGTTAAGACAGTGTGACAGAATCTGTCCATAGTTGGCTGTGATAAAGAAATAGAAGTTATCCTTTGTTAACTCGATGATGATTTGCTTTAGCACCCTCAATAACTCCAATTAATCCAGATGGTGGATAGAAGGTTTGAACGTACTCCCAACCAGATTGTTCCAATAGTGCAGAATACTCCTTAACAGTCCTTTCCCTTCCAGAACCCCAACACATCATGTGTATATCAAAAAGCTTTGAAAAATGTGGTTCTTTTGGGTCTGTAATCAAGTGTTCCACAATAAACACTTTTCCATCTTTAGAAGAATGAGAACAAGATCTGTTAATATTGCTAAGTATTTTGACACATTCATCATCATTCCAGTCATGAAGGACCATTTTCATTAAATAGGCATCTGCAGAAGGAACTTCTCTAAACATGTCTCCCTCTATATACGTGCAACGATCTTGTACTCCCACTTTATTTGACCACAATAGATCTTCATTCTTGATGAGAGATTTTAACTCTAATATGCTCCCTCGCATGTGAGGGTATTTTAAGAGTAGATTGCTGAGAAGATGTCCATATCCCCCACCAATGTCGCACAAATGATGAATTTTAGAAAAATCATACCCACTAAGTGCGTCCAACACCCAAGCAGTTTGAGTTGTAGAATAACTAGTCATAGCCTGACTAAATACATCTGCATATTCTGGATTTCTATCGGCATATTCAAATCCCTTAGCGCCAAATTCGCGGAGGAAAGCATTTTGTTGACCATCTTGAACTATTGTGGGTAGGTGCTTCCAGATGGCATAGTGCTCAGGTCCTTCTTCTAACAATATTATATCTCTTAATGTGTGTGGATGGTCCTTCTGGAGGAACTCGCCCTGGCTAGTGATTGAGAATCTATGACTGTCTTCTTCCTTTAGGAAACCTAGTGAACCAAGTGCCCTTAGAAGCCGATAAGTCAGTGCAGAATCAAGATTTAATTGCTTTGCAATATCAGATGCATTTTTGATATTCGATGTTACGCAATCGAAGACACCTAACTTGACACCTGTGTAAAGTATTTGGCTCTTCCATCTTCCAAATATGATATCCAATACTTTTTGATAATCTGCATGTGGAAGTGAATCTTCATCATTCTTGTCGATCATATTGT
>JBAUMZ010000112.1:0-67956 GCA_049578985.1 Nitrososphaeraceae archaeon | reverse complement strand
TTAGTCAAATAAACCTAGCAGAGATACAGCTATCATTATTAAATATGGGCCATCAGGGTACACCAATGAATTCAAGTCAAGCAATAGAATTTGTCACAGGAGGCTCTTTATCAAGCGCGAGAATGGGGGCAAACTGTATAATTGATAATCAGGCAATGGCTCTTTGTATGCGGTGAACTATGGCTGAACTTTCATCTTTAGTCCTATTTTATGTTCTAAATATTGAACTCTACGTGTACTACTTAATAATTCTGCATTGGAGAAGATCTGTTACTGCATTTCTATCAAATTTGAGTTTTATACGAGCTGTCCACAATGCAATGCTCGGGTGCCTGTGGCAAATCCTAGAAATTACGGGCGAAATGACCCTGATGTTTTTAAAAAATGAATTGCATTAATTAGTCAAATTATAGATCAGCTTCATCAGCTGGCGGAGTATTAGGGGATACGTCTGATTCGCTTGCATCTTGTATATGTTCATGTTGTTTGTTATTATTCTTAGTATCAAAAGATCTTTCATCGGCGGCTCCCTCTGACAAGCAATCATCGCATATCCATGAATCGTTGGTACGTTTACCAAATTTTACTCTTCCGTGATTTTCAATTTCTATTTCTATGGAATCGGTGACTGGTGAATTACATCGATCACACTGGGTTAGTGACTCTGTCATTAAAATGATAATCAACTTTAGTTTGTCATATTGTCTAAGAAAATTATACTGTGATCGTAAATGGCAAATTATCTATGGATTGTAGGTCATGCATAGAAATTCGTACATTAGCAGCTTAACCGAAGACCAGGTATTATCTTACATACTCAAATCTATTTCTGAGGGAAGAATTGAAGACGAAATTGTTGAAAGATTTGATGGAGACACAAAACTTGTAAAAAAATGGGTCGATGTTTTGGAGCAAACAAATTTTGTAACTGCAAACTATTTTGACGAGTTAGTCATAACGCCGCATGGCAAGAACTATCTCGAAAAATATGATTCCCATCTATAAATATTAGCGACAGATAACCATGGTCCGCAACGCTTTATAACACATATATAATAATAATGAAGAACAAAAAAGTCGCGAGGAAATTATGGAACATGTTAAATTCAACATAGAATATGATTTATTACTAAAAAAATCAAAAATCTCATCTGATTTTAAACACCATGAAAGAGAAAATAATATTGTTTTGTATCCTACCGAGCATATTTATTTTGTAATATGTAATTCGTGCTATTGGTGCGCATCTTATTTTAGTATTGATGACCTGGAATCTTCATCACAAGTTCTGCGCTGTCATCAATGTAATTCACATAATACAGAGCTAATACCCATCTCATCAAATGAATCATTCAGAATAGATTATAATGTGACTCGAGGCATGGAGATGGAATTCTATAGAAGCAATCAAATTGTAGATAGACAAGAATCTCCGGAACAACAGAAAATACCACCAGATTAGATTAGATTTGAGTCGATTTATGAGTATAAGTTTCTGTCTGTGTCTGTTCTGATTTTATCATCGACTTGAGTCGATTTATCAATTTATGCTGCGTTAATAATAATGACATAATTAAAGACTCTGATGGAAATGGATGCAACTGTGCATGATTATTTATTGCTACTGAATATTTGTGGCAATCATTGAGCAGCTTTGTGAATATAGCTTTATCTTCATCCGATGGAAGTTTAACTATGAAGCCTCTCCAACTCTCTATCTCTTTGGTAAGAACGTTTTCATCTGGAAATAAACTCATTGAGTTACACTAACTTGGAATTCTAAATCTCGGCTGCAATTTCTATGGCTTGTGTTTTGTCATCATCATTATCAACATTAGCTTTCAAATTGTCTAGATGTCCCAAAACACATTCTAGGGTTTCGATTTCATTTACAAGAATTTCTTTTTCTCTAGGGATGTCTGAATCTTTCAACTCTGTCTGCAGCTCTTGTATTTTATCATGCACCATATCTTCGAATTTTTTAGTGTCTTCTAGCTCAGAATGCATCTCTTTTACTCCAGGCAGCTGCCGCTGTATGTCAATCGCTCGATCTAATGCCCATTTGATAATTCTTGTCACCCATTGTAAAGATACCATCTCATCTTTAAGATCTGTCAGGGACAGTCTTGCATTATTTGCTATTTCGACCTCTTCTATTAGCGAACCAATTCTCTCCTCGATAATCTTATTCAACTCCAGCAGTTTGTGTTTATACATGAACCAATGAGTGGTCAGTTTGTGATATAACCAGTGCAATACGAACAACACGGGGAGCGTCAATGAGTTCAAGTTACAATTGCTAGATTTGCTCACGTATTTTTGAAATCGCTATAAAGTCTTGCCAATACTACTATCTGTTACTGATTAGGGCTGGTCTTGCTACAGACTGATTTTAACTCTTATTTTGAATTGTATTATATCATGGATATACCAGAGTTGCCATGCTGTTGGTTGTGCATTTTCCGCTTTGAATCTTGGAGAACTCGTATGACTAATAGCCCTCAATAGCACAACTACGAATATTGAATATTAAATGGAAAATAGTAGAACAAGATTTTGCTAATTTTGAGCTGAGCAATACTCAACTAAGACTAGCGATTGGAGATGCTGGTGACGATTATCTATGTGGAAATTGCGAGTATCTGCTCGCCGAAAAGATTCCAAGAGACATAAAAAACCGGTTGGGAATACATACAGTGAGGAGTCCAAACTGTAATAAAGTCAATAAAGTTGAATGGTATTTTGCAGCATCACGCTGAGATAATGATAGTCATTAAATCAATCGACCTATTTTGACAGTGTTAGTTTTTTTTGTATTGTATTATACTAGAGGTCAACCTAGAGAGTCTGACAGCAGCTGATTATTGAGTTATTAGACAGACATCTTTATTTTGTATCATCTCACTCTTTGGACAACCATGAAAAGAGAGAGAATAGATTGAGTATATCACATTTTGGCGTAGGGCAGGAATCAGAACCCTACGATTTATTCGTGTTTGCGATTAATGCTGAACAGACTAGACAAAAGTACATCACCAGGATGAAGAAGTTCCTGGGAATAATTGGAATTGATCAAGAGAATAAACTGACCCTCCAAGAGAGGTGCAAGTTATTTGCCAAGAAGGCAAGGTCAGAGAACGGAAGGCTAGCGAACGTAATTATCCAGTTCCTCCAATACCAGAAGGATAGAGTTAATCGGAAAGAAATAACAGGTTCAACCCTTCGTAACTACGTAAAAGTCATAAAACTATTCTGCGAAATGAATGACCTTATCGTTCCTTGGAAGAAACTCGAGGGGACTTCCTAAGGCCAAGAACTATGCAGACGACAGAGTACCTAGACTGGACGAGCTTCAGAAAATAATGGCCTACCCAGATTGGAGAATGAAAGCAATCGTCTGTACAATGGCTTCTTCAGGTCTGCTCTTTTTGTAAAAGCAGATTAGACTATCTCAAAGAAGGGATAGATAATACTATTTGGAGGTGCAATGAATGTATGGCGTATTACGATACTAATACTCAGGACACGCCACTGCGAGACATAAGTGGAGTCAAGGCATATTCGGAATTCCAGTATTATAAAGTGTTAGATGAGAATGACCCAGACATGATATTCATACAGGGAATAAACCCAGACGAGCAAGGCTTACCTAAAAATATAGAAATATTGAAAGATGACGGCATCAGAGAGAAGCATGTCAGAGGTAGTCCAGTCGAGGTAATGGCAGCTCTGAATGAACTAGATAATAATAGATAATAGTAAAAAATGACTGAGATACGAACTATAATGGGAAAACAGCAGCTTGCTGTTTAACTCCAGCTTCACGGTTGGCAGCTAGTACCAGAAGAAGAAGAAGATTACTATAACACTAGCTCGATAGAGCCCGCGGCTATCAGCTCTGAGCGGCGCTAAGTAAATATTCATTATTTCTTTTTGTTTCATTTCAAATGCATATAAACAAGTTGAACATGAATGGATAAGGTGCTACATAGCTGTAATAAACTATTCCAGCTACAATTTCTTTTTATAATGACGCTAGAATATTTGTTTCTACGGTATTCGTAATATTAGCACTAGGAGGCCTCATTTGTGATGAGGAGCACCCGGGGATAGGCGGACAAATTATAGAAAACATATGCGAGGCTATTACAGGGCAAGATCTCGCTTGAGAGTATCGAAGCCGCTCGCACAAGAGATCCCGTTCTTTCAGTAGAAAATACTGCCAGCTATGCCTTTTTCGCTCTGCTATCAATTGCCACGAGTTATGACTGACCATGCTACAGGCTGATTTTATTTGCTATTTTGTGATCTATTTAGTAATGTGTATATGCCATTGATCTCGGTAGCCTGCCAGTTGAGTGTCCAGCGGATGTGTTTTCGTTCTTTGTTGGAGTACAGCAGCAGGCGAGCGCAAACTGTCTAAATGATCTCAACTCTGCAAGATAGTGACGGAGCAGCGATAAGCTCAACACCATTCAATGCAGCTCCTAGTCAGGCATTAGATCTAGAATTGGAATTTGGAGATGAGGAAGATGGGACAATGCCTATCGATACCGATGGAGATGACGTTTCTGACGACACAGATAACTGTCTTGAAATACCTAACCTAAGGCAAACAGATACCGATGGTAACGGTGTGGGAAATGCATGTTATAACTGTCCAGATACATCTAATCCAGACCAAACCGATGCCAATGAGAATGGAGTAGGAGATGCGTGTGAAACAGAACCAACGCCAACCTGTGAAGAGTGCTTCGACCCACTTCTAGATTTTCCAGGCTTAGCGAGCTCAGTTGTGGGTGAACCGACTGACATGGAAGGGATAGAGCGCATATCTGCTTATGCTCACACGCGCGAATATGCTCATTACTATTTGCATTATATCTACATTGCAATACCATCCGATTCAATTGACTAAAATATAATGATGTTTAAATTTCGCTATTTTTACATTGAAACTGTAGGGTTCTAATGATTCACCTTTATACCATCTTGTTGTTACCATGAAATTATCAAAACTTGCGAGTAAACTACTCACCATTGGAATCGTAATTACGGCATTGGGAATAATATTTACACTCCAGAGTGAATCTGCCGTTGGACCAACTTCTTCAATCATGTACAGCAATCCCTCATGGACTATAAATGGCTACATTATAATCTCAATTGGGCTAGGTGTCATTATTGTAAGCGCAGTTGTGAGATACCACTATTCGTCAAAAGATTGACATGATTGATTTCTAATTATACTGGGTGACAGAGTGAATTGTCATGCTAAATTTTGTGTTTGTTAGCCTATCTTACGATAGGGTTCCAGATAGTTAACTAACCCTCACTGATAAAAAAGAAAAAATGTGGGCTATGGAACGGGTATTCCAGCAGAAGAAAGTGCTCCATAAACTCTATTTCTTATTTGTTCCAGAAGCGGATTGGTCTGATCAAAATCATCTTCATCTTCGCTAGATGAGTCACTGTCGTCGCTATCACCGTCGTCGTTGCCTGATCCAGACGAGTTAGAAGATTCATCGTTGCTATCATTGTTATTATTGTTGTCGTCGCCAGATGAATCATCATCATCACCGCCAGAAGGTTGGGGAGCCGGCGTAATTGGTGCACTGTTCTGGGTCGGTGTTGACGTGCTGTTCTGTGCAAAGACAGAGCTTTGGCTTATACCAATCGTAACTAGCATGACCGTTGAGAGCATTAGAAATGCTGTTAGTGCGCTGAATCTGATACTGTGTACGTCTACCATTATCTTCTTCAAATTTGCTATTTGGTTATGATTACAAATCTTATCTTGGTTGATCCTGATTTATGTTATATCTTTTCGATAACTAACTGAAGAGAAAATGCTGCCGCAAATTGTAATAATGACAATCAACTAGTACAACCATTCTTCATTCGCTAACAATATCACCTACTGCCACAATTTCGCCGTTTATGATTTATAATATAGAATGTAGCTGTATGATAGCGCTATGTATAGATTGTAGCCCAGGGCTCATAACTACCATTAAATATTTCTATGGAAATGGCGGGACATAACTTTTACTGGATTTATCTTCTTCTTGCTACTGTGCAGATGCGACAGAAACATTATTTTCATTGCCCTGTGCCTGTGAAGCATAATACATCTAATGGAAACCGATAGTTGCCGCATTCATTTGTCTGTACTGTGGTTTTGCTTTTTTCATATTCAGGTGCATATACGCTGTTTATACCCACATGTGATACCGCGGATAAGAAGATGAATACTGTAACAGGATATACTCTAGTGTTCACACTCATCCGAGATGTAATCTCTCGTTGACTGCATATGTCAGTTAAGAAAAAATAATAGGATACAGAAATCGTATATTTACACTATAGAAAAAATCTTTCACAAACTGACTACAAAATAATAAAAAAGGGATGTTGTGGCTATTTACCAGCCCATGCCGCCCTTTCTATCTTTGTGATCTCTGTCGTGTCCGTTGTCTAATTCAACTTCTGAGAATGTCTGCTGTGCTGTTTGTGCTACTCCATTCTCATCCCCTTGAATTTGAGAATCTGTGTTCTGACATCCAACATTTATCGACATTTCTCCGTTTCCACAAGCGTTAGCTTGTGATGATGCTTGACTGTACTCTCTCTTCTTGCCTGCAAATGCATTGTCTGCTGTCGCAATTCCAGTCGCCCCGACCAGCACCGCTGCTATAGCTGCAACGATTACGAAATATTTGGTATTCATATTGGTGTCTAGGATGATTGTTTGGTTTATCTGCATTAAACTGAATTTGACCTCCATTTATATCTGATATCTCTTCTATTAGATGCCTAATACAGATAGTATTCATGTGTAGTACTGTAAACTAAATTGCAATACAAATCTTCTCTTCTATAAAACAATAATATAAATCAGATTGAACTGACTCAACCCAATTAAATATGAATGCAAGAACTTCTAGTGAATCATGAAGAAGAACAACAAAACACTACCAATGGTAATGATGGTAACAGTTGCAATGGCAGCTTTGTTTGCTAGTGCAACCATAGCATCATACAACACCAACGATGTATTTGCAAAAAAGAAATACGGTGATAGCAATGCCCAAACATCAGCTGCAAATAATGACTGTCCCGCAGAGTTGCTTTCGCTCATTATTGGAATACAGCAGCAGGCGAGTGCAAACTGTTTGAATGACATCAACATGGTGCAGGATAGTGATGGTGCAGCAATAGCCTCAACACCAACTAACGCAGCTCCAAATCAGGAATTAGATCTAGAACTTGAATTTGGAGATGAAATCGGCGGTTCGGATCTCCTCGAAATGCGGAGCGGCTTAAGCGACATCCTACCTGAGATACCTACCCTACCGTAGCTAGCTTAACAAATCCGTTCGATTCATCCACTACTATTTTTTGTTCTCAAAGCTACTGCTTAACTTAGACACTGTGTAGCATTCCCATTGCTGAAGGTCATAATCAATTTACTAGCTACAAATGGTAACAGACATTTCATTAACTGCTATCATGTCTTCGTCTGATACAAGACTTGGTTGATAAGCTGGCTTCTGTGGATCTCCTATTCTATCTATTCGCAGTTCCTTTAATTGTCAACCTGATACTACTAAAGTAGGATAATGATAAACAACTTAATGCAGGGAACAGAGGACTACCCATGTGACTGTGTTCACAATAATGTAGCTAATGGTTCCTTTTCGAAAGTCATATCCGACCTAAAATCCGCAGACCTGATCACCTGTGGTAAATGCAACTTCAAGTGGTATTCGAACAAAGGAGGTATTTTTGGTCATGGTCCCTGCCCTAGGTGCAAGAGCAAAAGTCCTATAATGGCAGAACTAAATCAGAATCGACTAGCACAATGAGCAAATTCCAGTAAGCAACAAAAAATTAAGGAATTGAAAAGAGTAATTAATTTGAAGTGGGAAATCGGGGCCGAACCAGCCTATGGTCCAATACGTGAAAGCAACAGGAAATAATATTCCCCATATTATTCAGTATAACATTCATAAGTAGGGAGCCATACGTAAGGTTTCCACGTACGTAAGTTCCTGCGCACTATGCTAACCCAATTAGACAAAATTGTAAGGGACCAACCGTAGCTAACTAAAAAAAGATATGAACCCAATGAACAATAACAAACCAGAAGAAATCATAGTCTTAAGTACTAGACAAGGGACTGAGAACAAGAAGCCATTCACAAGGCTCTAACAAACATTCGAATATTCTGTATATAGTTCCTATTACTAACAAAGAGTAAAGATATCATATGCCAAGTAGATTTAAACCAGCGACAAAACCAAGACTGTTAAACCCGAAACAACCTGAACACCTGCAGAGGAAAATTCGAGCATATAACACAATACTTCAAGTATATGTCCCAGACCGTATGGGGGACCGTCAAGAGTTGGAACTTGCTTGTATGAACAAAAATATCCAGATAACGTTATAAAAAAATTGAGAGACCTCGATCTCTGTACCCTAAAACAAATGGTAGAGCCTCGTAATACGAATCTCGAAGGTCTAGGGAGAAGAGGATATTCAGGACATACTCTCTCAGATAAGCATGTCTCTAATTGGTGCGTTATTTGGTGATCAGTCAAAACGCAGCACATAAAATGATCAGCTGAGTTTTCAGAAGAATTATCCAGACTATCCTGTTATGGTTCGGTGAAGAAGTCAATGTTTTTCAGATCATTCTAAAGCATTGATCTTTTGATTTAATTGTCGATCTAAATTCGATATAATCTGTCTCTTTTGTGCGATGTCTTTTGACATTGCTTCTGACACGCCTTCGGTTGAAATATATTTGAGCGTAAGGCTGCCACTTCATTTCCTAATTGTTTCTTTGCAAATTGCAATTCTACAGCATCGCTACCAAGCTTATGGCATCTATACTCTAAAGCTGGCAGGTCCTCGTCAGCATATTTGATAAACCTCAAGATCTTTTTCTCATCTAGCATCTTATTCCGCTCTAACAGTCTGTATAGTTTAACAAATGGTGTAAGATCATTTTTAATCTCCATAAACAAGGAGCTAGTCCAGGAACCATCACGACCACAGACCCCTACCCTGAATGTATTCAAAGAGGTTAGATGTCCAGATGGTTTTGCCTGTCCATCACCATCTGAGTTTACTATTAACTTAGCTGGTAATAATCCCGATCCCAGCTCATTTCCGGGCTCATCTACGGGTACACCTGTGTCTCTTGGACTAGGAACGTATGAGGTCACTGAGATAGCACCGGAAACGCCAACAGGTTTGATAGCTCTACCTCCGGTATTCTCCCCAGACTGCAGCGGAGATATACAAGCTGGACAAGAGCTCTCTTGCACTATCTTCACTGTAGTCTGTTTCACTCTGTCGAGTACCTGTTTACCAGCATTGAACAAATACCGGCTACATATCAGCAGTGTTCCATAAAATGAAACACTTTTTAATTCGCATATTTCTGTTAATGGTGTTGAGCCCCTTTACCTACGGTAATCTAACCCCATTGGGCCCAGTGTAATATTACTTCTCAAATAGGATTCTCTGACCAGAAAATGGAGAGAGGAAAATAGTGAAACTACGTGAGGATCTATCTACTCACCAATAGAAATATCGTCTATAACTTAAAACTATGATATTCTTATCCTATACTATGTTGATGATAGATCACGAATGCGTAATAATGCAATCTGCTAATATCTATCAGAAAGCAGATACACCATTATGTTTTATGAACCTTCTAATAATGACAGCCAACAATTGGCAATCGTTAGCGAACAAGATAATGTTATAGGATCAGCGGTACCCGAAAAAATATACTATCAAGGTTTACTCCATCGATTTGCCTCAATTTTTATTCTGGACAATCAATCTAGGCTTCTGTTACAAAAGAGAGCATTCAACAAAAACCGACATGCAGGTCTTTTTTCTGAATCAGTCAGTGCTCAAGTAGCATATAGTGAAAAGTACATTGATGCTGCTCTAAGGAGGGTTAATGAGGAACTAGGACTCATTCTTGATGTGCATGAATATGATGCTTCTAGTGGTACTCGATTAACACAGGTATGCAAAATGAACATAGATACAAAGGATGAAGACTATAATTACGGATTCACTGGCAGCATTGTTAGCAATTCCTGGAGGAAAAATGCATTTGTTACAATATATGAATGCATATTAGACCATGATATGATTGATCGTCTGTCAATAAATCCATATGAGATATCAAATGTTTATTTCTTGTCTCTAGATAAGGTACTTGAGTTTTATAACGCAAGTCCCAGCCTGTTCGTACCTGGCTTTGGATTTACTTTGAAAGCATACCTCGAGTACTATCATAATAAAATGTAATTGAAAAGATATTTGGTTACTTAGTTTCATTGCCTATCGCAGAATCAATAAGCATCAATATGTATTCTTTTGGAGTAATTTCCATACCTTGCTTAGCTTTGTAATTGCTGCAGATTTCCAATATCCCCTGATTATCCATCTTATGATGAGAGAGATCTTCAGAATATTTATGTCTGTATATTATCGCTATGTATAGACGAGTAACCAATGCAACGTAATCAATCGAGTTCAATAATTGCTATTAACTCTAATCATTAGCTACAGACAGAGCTAAAGCTAGCAGCTATGTCATTCATAGCTAAACTCATGCAGTAGGCGTTCTATATAACTCGGTATCTACTACCAATAGGCAACTATGAACGCATAATGTAAAGATCAGTAAAATCAAAGTAACTAAAGGCAAAGAGTGCCATTTTTGCGCGCAAAAATTGTTTATGCAACCCTAACCAAATGTCATTTCTATCTGAAACAAATTAAATACGCGAATGCGGCCACTTTTATATGTTAAAGATTCTTAATGGAAGTCCAGAATTTGAAAGGTGGCCAAAAAAATATACCTCAAATTTGGAAAGTCTGCCTATATAGTACCAGTCATGCTTGATATAGCCAGCAATAGCCTAAATAATGGCTCAGGGAAGACCTGGAATAAGGCAAATGTTGGTAGTTGTGATGACGATTACAAAGTTCGTGCGGCTGAAATATCATCGGATTCTTTTCATCTTTGATTCTTCTAGAATCAAATAAAGATCATTTCATTGGCTAGATCTAACCGAAGTAGAATTTCGAGCTTATGCATAATAAATCATTATCACCAATATTTCTATGACTGGAGTCAATCTATTACGAGAACAGAGATGTTTAATACATGAGTTATTCAGTTATCTTGCAGGCGATATTACGCATGATGAAGATCATTATCTTGATTTTGGCTGGAGAACAACATTTTCAAAGCTGTGCAATAGAGTCTTGAAGATTCGGCGGACAATTTCTGCTTCAAAGACAGGTTCAAAGATAGTAATACAATCTACAAGCGAGAGTGAAAAAATTGATGACTTGGTGAGCCTTGATGGTGACGTTATTTAGTATGACTGTAGTGCTTCTAGTGTCAAATTATTGAATATAATCTATGAATAACTTCTTTCATCTTTCGATGATAGTGATGCTGAGCAACACTGTGTGCTAAAGAAAGTGCAAACCTGAGTCTCTCCTGCTTGTATACTTCCACTACCTTGATTAGGTTCTGGTCCAGGGTTACAGTCGCCACTGACACTAACCATTAGTCCGACTTGTGTAACCACATAGTCGCCTGGACCTATGGTAATGTCCTGACAATCGCCTGGAACAAGTGATATTTCATCAGGCATTGGATTATTACCGCTAATATCATAAGTAGCAATTATTGTGGAATCCGGGTCATTGCAAACCCGTAATGTTGCAGTCATTGGAGTAGGCTCAGGAGTAGGCTCAGGAGTAGGCTTTTCCTGCACTAACTTTACTCCTGGAAATGTTTGTTGTGCTGTTAGTGCTTCTGCGTTCTCATCGCCTTGGATTTGTGAGTTAGTATTTTGACATCCTATGTTAATAGGCATGAATTCGTTGCCGCAAGCGCTTGTTTGTGATGTTGCTTGCTTTTTCTCGTATGCAGATGCACTTTCAAGTGTTAACGTTGAGAGTGCAGATATTACAAGTAATGCCATCGTCGTCACAATCGCAAGTTTTTGGGATTGCATTTAATATTCTGGGCTATTCTTACTTAGTTTATGTGGATTGGGAGAAAAAAGACTGCCAAACAAATCTTACAAATCTTCTTATCCCATTATTTCACTCCCCTTCCGAATGCAAGCGTAAAAGCGATATCCTAAATGCGGTCGTTGGATGCAGGATCGGAGGAGTGAATATTGCGCTGATAACGACAAGGATAACATCTATTTTAAAATAAAGCCAATTTTAACACCCAAATCTAATTACCCAATCTTCATTGGCGAACTCGCTAACCTCGCAGAAGTCTTCGTACACGACTGCCTTATTTGCTTGCAGCAGCACTTCGTTTAATGATGTATCATTTCCATTGCAATAGATAACGCCAATCAGCTGCCCAAAACTTCCTCCTTTCTGACCATCATCTTCATCCATCAGTGCTTCACTTCCCACCGGGCATTCAGATTCTGTAGTATCTGTTGCATCCTCGTATCCTGTTTCACCCCTTTCTGGTGTATTTACCATTGACAAGCGAATTCGGATATTATCAACATCAAGTGTATCGCCATCTACAATCTCAGTTACCGTTCCTCTGAAACAATCTGCTGAACCCTTGCATTCTGTGGATATGGATAGTGGAGTTTGACTACTCAGTAGTTCAGTTTCATCACTATTGCCAGTTTCAGCCTTGTCATCATTTCCTTCCTCTACTGTTCTTGCATTGTCGTTGTCATCCTTGTCATCTTCTGTGTTAGAATCAATATTACTACTACCGTCGTTCCCAGAAGAGACTCGTTCACAGTCTCCATCTGGGCTTCGATGGAACCCATCAGGACATCTAGGCAATCCACCACTGTGAGTAACTTTCTCACAATCGCCGCTAGGACTCTTATGGTAACCATTCGGACACCGAGCCTCTACAGAAAGTGGGTGTAGAGGCGTCAGAACTAGAGAAAAAAGAAGTGTACTGATACAGAATAGTAACAGGCAAGCCTGATCCCCGCGATGATTCAATTTTCTCAGCCGGCTATAATATGCCAATATTGGTTTATTAATAAGATTTTTCAACTTCATTTACTTACTCCGAGTCATTCTTTTGGTTAGTTCCCATATATTACCACTTCTCATCAATATTACGTTACATCAATAATGATGGCATTAGATTTTGTTTTTCCTATGAAATTGTATGGCAATGATGATGGAACCCCAATGAGTTATTGCAGCAGGTGTGAAACCGTAACCTCATAATCCAATGCAATTGTCAGGACCCAACCTGTAACAAATTTATCTTTAGTAAAAACCGTTACTGCAACTCAGTCTTTTTCGCTCTTTAGGTGCCGGTTTCGGGACCGGACTGGCCCCCAGGGTCTATAACTAAAACGGCCTGCCCAAACTCTCCAGGCAACTCCATTGATGTTGCATCATCAGCCATAATTGTGTATGTTAATGTATTTGTATTCGTATCATAGACAGGACTGAATGATTCTATAACATAGGTTTCCAAGTTACCAGTCTGAGTCTCTTCTACTATTAGAGCATCATTTGGTGCATCCGATGAAAAACTATTAGGTCCAGTGGTCCAATTACCAACAAAATCAGCCGTACTAACTGATGTCACTATCCGTTCTGGCCTATCTGAAAATAGTATAGTATTATCAGATACGTTATTCAATTCTAGTGTATAGGCAGTTTCATTGATTTGAGATACTGATCCCGATTGTGCACTTTGAATAGATAGGATAGGTCATTTCAAATGACCAGTCATTTCAAATGGATTGACCGCTGCAATACCATGAAAGGCATCATAACCCCTTTAAACCCCAGAACTCCTGTAACAGGTCTTCTACCTCAATGTACGGGATATCTAATTCTATTGCTACATCAATCGGCTTCTTACCTTGTTCGAATAGGTATAGCGCCTGTATCGATTTTGATTTTTTGCTCAGGTCTATATCGGCACTATTATTATTATAATTAGTTGGGACACTTATTCTTCGAATAACCTTGGCAATGTCCCCAAATGACATGTGTACGCCAGATGCAATTTCTCGAAGAGTCCTACCTTCTTTGTGCATCTTAATGACAAGCTCTTCTTTTTCGTATTTGTTGAGTACCTGCATATGATTTAGGGGGCTGTTGTTAGCTAAAGCTCTTTCTATCTTCTACTGTCTGCTATTAAATAGGACGATAGTTGCTTCAGTCTGATTTTAACTGATACAAACAGTACTATCTCCAACATTGGTATCAGTATCCCCACTGTCCCGGTGTAACATCTATCACCAATATGGTCTGTCCAAATTCTCTTGGTAGTCCAATAGATGTCGCATTCCCTGCAGTAATTGTATATGCTAACGTATTTGCAGTGGTATCATACAAGTCATGTCTCGGTGAATCTTTGGAGGAACCCCTCGAATTGGAATTTCTTGGCAATAGGTCTAATTGACAAGAATAATAGTAAGCCCTATTGTTTCAATAATAACACATACGTATGCTACTGTGTATGTTTGTCATATGAAAAACTCTAACAAGATAACTTCAATGTGTATCATGGCTGTGGTCTCAATCAGCACATATTCTTTGATAGAAATTTCATTTATGCATTTTCATGATAGCACCGCACATGCTTCCTACGAAAATAACTTTGGAGTCATAATAAATAATAAGGGATCGAGTCAAGAATTTACCTTCCAAAAGATAACAAAGCAACATGTTATTATAGATACACCACCAGAGACGATAGAACCCGGAACACAAATAGGGATTTATGGAGGCGGACCCAATAACGCATTTGATGATGGGATTGTACATATTTACTATAATTATGGAAATAATTCTGTTGCAGAATTTAGTGGATGGTGGGAGCCAACTGGTGAGTGCGAACCAAAATCCACATCTCCAGAGATAAAAATAACTTGTCATCAAGACTCTAAGCAGAATAAATTTACAATCACTGACGCAAGTTCATGAATCAAACCTATTTCAACTAAGTTATTGTTTTATAAATCCATTGAATATTCTACTAGTAGTCTTGAGTTTACATTCTAGGACGGTCAGATCATGCCTCTTACGTAATGTTACATGCTATGTTACGTAAACCGTTTTGGTATCAAGTGAACATATCATAGTTGCTTTCCTGTGCTGCGTTATTTGTCTTAGATAGTGGATCTGGTAAAAATTCTGCATTGCTTATTATTTCTAGATTGGGATGTAGCGGATTTTATTTAATTTCTGCAAGCTCGTCTAACTACTTTACCTTTTAAGGTGATTTATATAAAGACATTCAAACAGGCTTGGTTATCTATCACCAAGATTGAATGTCCAAACTCACTTGGCAGATTAACTGATGTCCCATTCTCCCCCATAATTGTATATGTCAAAGTGTTTGAAGTCATGTTATAGACTGGATTCGAAGACTCTATTACAACGGTTTCCAAGTTACCTGTCTGAGTATTTTCTACTATTAAAGCATCATTAGGTTCATCTGCTGAAAAACTGTCTTGACCTGCAATCCAATTGCCAACAAAGTCAGTAGTACTGACTGATTCTACTATTCTATCAGGTCTATCCGAAAACATAATGGTCCTATTTGCTACATCATTCAATTCTAGTGTATAAGCACTTCCATTGACCTGAGATATCGCTCCAGATTGTGCAGTTTGGATACTTAGATACTCTACTCCTGTCTTATTCCATTCTGCAGACTGATTCGTCAGCATCTTTGTCCTAGCATTACCCGCTCCTGCTGCTTCTTGTGAATCTACGTCTGCAACCTCTATAATATTATTGGAAGATGACGATAGGGCATTCTGAGTATATATTAGTGCTGACGTAGCTGCTGTTTCTCGAGGTGAAGTCTCCTGAGGGAATCCTGGACATGGGCTTCCTAGGACAACAGAATCCTCGAATGATACTAGGACAAATGCCGCTAATGTTACAATCATGCCAATTATCTTTGGGTTAATCATTCTATGAAAGAAAATCGTACCAATATTTATGTGCTCTATTATGGGCTCAAGTCACATTGAACAGATCTTTTCGTGAAAATCTGAAAAGACTATAAAGTCTTGTCAACCCCCGTTGGGCCCAACGTAAATGCGTGTCTTTCTAAGGTTCATCAATCTGAGAAAGAAATCCGCACAAATAATTATGCGCCCTTTCGTGGATTCAAGCAGAGCCCAAACCTAACAATTGAAACGTGGAATTCCATTTAACCCAAGCATAGAGATTATGTCTTAGTGGGAGCACTACTTGGGTATAACCAGCGCCCAAATACTCGGCTTAGAATAGGCATAGCAAAATAGGTTAGTCCAATCACAAGTATCCCACTGAAAGCGATAGAGCTAAACAGTATGGGCCAGCCTTCCAAATAAGGATCAATCAAATAGTGGGATGGCAAACCAATTGCGTACGCAGCCATAAATACGATTAATGCCATTTTCCACTTAGGAGGAGGAACTAAAGCTCTTAGATCCGGTAAGTTAAACCATGTTTCCATACCGTACGCAGAGTCATAAGAAGGAGTTGAATAATTATCCGCCTCCTTTAACAGTTCGGCAGATTGGTCGGATTCCCGCCATGCTCTCATTGAAGCCTTGTCAACAAACCTTGTGATTATGTATCTTGTGGTTGATCTCGTACTGCCTGGTAGGATAACTGTTGTTCCCAGATATCCTGGAGCTTTCATTTCAAGAGCCAGGTATCGCCTGAGCCAGTCATCATATTCTTTTTCACGGCCAGGTTTTAAATTCCGGCAAATCATAAAAGTAAACTCATTAGGGTTATGAACTTTCATTTCCAAATCATTCTCTCGTTCGTGTTTTATTTAAAAATATTAATCTGGGTTGCCTGCTAAGGAACTATTTTGTAAGTGGTTATTGACAACTAGGTTAGTCACGCAGACCTCCAGACAATAGATGTGAAGTAGATAACTGTAGGGGCCGCTAGCCGTTCTCTTTCTAACCCAAAATTCAAGTCAGAAACACCCTTGGCTCTAAAAGAGAGTCAATTGGCGTTGGCAAGTAACTTAGTCGAGCGCAGAGAGAACAACCACAGCAGCAAGATCAAATACCTAAAACCAAGGCCAAGAGTTTCTTAGGAAACGAACACTCAGAAGAAACAGAGAAAGGTGAATCCCATAAGCGCTCTACCCATTGGAGCAAAAGGATTTCACTCTATGAGAACCAATCAATTTATCAATGTGTATCTTGTTCTACTTGATACATTTAACGCATAGAACGTACCATCTAGATTTATGATCATTATGTTTTTTCCGTTAGCTTCGATATGCTTCATTCTGCCGATGAGAACTCATCTAGTTTAGATATTTCGATGAAATCCGCTCGAAACATATTGGATGTGTGTCTATGCTGCACATTATATTTAAGACTAATAATTTTTGGAGAGCCTAGTTTTTGCTCTACGTTATATGCTCATCATCGGGGCTACCTATATCTGAACATTACTCCACTTCACAATTTTGTCTCTCATTAAGAGTCGCATAGATCTTTTGACTTAACGATCGATTGATATTTCTTGCCCTTTATACTTTATAATTAAAACATCCGTTGCATATGATGACAGTAGTAGGAGAATCAGGATAATATGTCTTAAATGAATTTCTCTCGGTCACATCTGCTTGACATATATAACACTTCATCTATAGACTAAGTAAGCAATTTTTTATATAAGGATTATTCCCGTCTCCACTGATTCATCGACAATGGAGTTGCGACATAATGAGAGATCAACAATAATCCAATTAATGGCCGTCCTCCTCGGCTTTTGGGGACAATGATAACTTATATGTGACGCTGGTACAAACTCCAAAAAATATCGAAAGCAAGTTTTAATAGACTAAGAGTTATCAATATCCCCCTGAAATATATATGGCATGAAATTAATTTCTTTAAATGTAGGATTACCACGCGAAGTGGAATTCGAAGGGAATCTAATAAAAACTGGAATTTATAAGAGTCCTAAAGAAGGTAGAATTGCTCTTAGAAGACTCAATCTAGAGGGTGATAGACAAGCCGATTTGTCAGTCCATGGAGGTCCTGATAAGGCAGTTTATTCATATCCATCTGAATACTATCCCTTTTGGCGAGTCCAGTATCCTAATCTCGAAATGAATTGGGGAATGTTTGGCGAGAATTTCACAACTTCAGGATTGTTTGAAGATGAGGTAAATGTTGGCGATGAGTTTGAAGTTGGTTCATCAAAACTTGGTGCAGTTCAGCCTAGAATGCCATGTTTTAAACTTGGCGTAAAGTTTGGAACTGTAACAGTAATACGGAAATTCTTTGCAAGTGGAAAACCTGGAATTTACTTTAGAGTCCTAAGAGAAGGAGAGGTTGCAGCAGGCGATGAAATCAAGATGACAAAAAGAGATGAGCATAATATCACGATAAAAGATATTATGAAATTATATACCAGTGAAAAATCAAATATCGAGAAATTAAAAAATGCAGTTAATGTTCCAGCACTTCCGGAAAGTTGGAGAATCTTTTTTCTCGAACAACTTGAATCACTGAAATAGTTAATGTGATGGCAAGAATTATTATGGTACCTACGAATGACCATGGGTATCACGGCCTATGAGACAGTTACTTGTAATGGCAAGAATTATTATGATAGTTATAAATGACCATGTGATGACTCATATTGAATTGATTTATTCGACTGACTTTCCTAAATAGTATTACTTTAACATCTTGGCCCTGTCAAAATCCTTACTCCACTAAATAAATCCTTACAAGAAATGATGAAGTCTACGGCTTATACCAATCGTAACCAGCATGACTGTAGACAGCATCTTTTAGTGCGCTGAATCTGATCCTATGTACGTTTATCTGATCCTATGTACGTTTATCTGATCCTATGTACGTATTTCAAATTCGCTATTTGGTTATGGTTACAAATATTATCTTGGTTAATCCTGATTTATGTTATATCTTTTCAATAACTAACTGAAGAGAAAATGCAGCCGCAAATTGCAGCCATTACAATTGGTACGATGATTCTTCATACGTACCACCTTCTGTCGCAATATCGTGTTATGATTTATGATGTAGATTGTAGCTGTATGATAGCGCTATATGTAGACAGTAGCCTCACAATTGCTACCCATTAAACATTATTAGATATTTCTATGGAAATGGCGGGCCGTAGCTTGTTTTACTAGATTTGTCTTCTTCTTGCTGTTGAGCAGATGCGACTGAAATACTATTTTCATCCCCCTGAGTCTGAGAACCTAAATTAGAGCATAATACATCTAATGGAAACCAATAGTTGCCGCATTCATTTGTCTGTGCGACGGTTTGGCTTTTTTCATAATCAGTAGCATATACGTTGTTTACACCAATATATGATATTGCAACTGAGAAAATAACCACTGTCACAATTGCTGTAACAGCATATACTCTAATGTTCACAGTCATACAATATCTAATCTATCGTTGACTGCATATGTCAGTTAAGAAAAAACAATAGAAAACAGAAATCACATATTTATACTATAGAAAAAATCTTTCACAAACTGGTATAAAATAACAAAAAAAGGGATGTGGTTGATGGTTTATTCTTCTCCACGCCAGCCGCCGTCGTGTCCGCCGTGATGTCTGTCGTCGTGTCCGTTGTCAACTTCTGGGAATGTCTGCTGTGCTGTTTGCGCCACTCCATTCTCATCCCCTTGGATCTGAGAATCGGTGTTTTGACATCCTACATTGGTTGACATGAAACCATTTCCACAAGCATTAGCCTGAGAGCTCGCTTGACTCTTCTCGTATTTCTTCTTGCCTGCGAACGCGTCTTCTGTTGCCACAGCTGACGTTGCAACGAGCATTGCTGCCACTGCTGCTACGACAGCTATACTCAAACTCTTGTTATTCATAATATTAGCAGCATAAACATCGGTTTAGTTTATTTGGATTAAACTGAATTTGACTCCCATTAATATCAGATATCTTTTCTATTAGATCTCTAATACAATAGCATTCATGTATAATAGTGGAAGACAAATCTTCTACACAGTAACGCAATAAAATAAATCAGATTGACTCAACCCAATTAAATGCGTATGCAAGAGCTTCTTGCGAATCATGAAGAACAATAAAACACTACCAATGGTAGCAATGGTAACAGTAGCCTTGTTTGCTAGCGCAGCTTTAGCACCATACAGCAATGATGTATTTGCAAAAAAGAAATACGGTGATAGCAATGCCCAATCATCAGCTGCAAATAATGACTGCCCATCGGAATTGGTTTCACTCATTATTGGAATACAGCTCCAGACAAGCGCGAACTGTCTAAATGATCTCAATTCTGTTCAAGATAGTGACGGAGCTGCTATAAGCTCGACACCAACTAATGCAGCTCCGAGTCAAGAGCTTGACATAGAGCTTGAATTTGGAGAGGAAGACGGCATTCTCACGGGATTGGGGAACGGTTTAGGCGACTATCCATTTGAATTTCCTGAGATACCAATGCCATAACTAGACTGAACAAAACTATTTGATTCATCCACAACTATTTTTTTGTTCTCAAAGCCACTGCATAACTAATTATTCAGACACTGTACTTACTGTCAGTCAATTACCTTCTGAAAATACTATTTATTAGAATTCTGAAAAACTACCGCATTTCTGAAGATTCTTCATAAGACCGGGGCTAATCAAAGCCTGTAGAAATTTTTCACCTGATCGCTTGTTACTATGGATAGAGACACTGATAAAGTAATGCCTACCTCGATAAACACATAGATGTTCTACAACAAAAAAAGGAAAAAAGGTAGATTGATTGACTGATCCGCTTGGTCAATCAATCAGCCTGCTGCTGACGTTGAATTCTGACCTGTTGTTGTAGTAGTAGTGGAGGCCATGTCGGCATTAGTTGTGGAGGTCACATTAGTTGCTGGTAGTACCTGAAGGGCAATGATGTTACCGATGTTAGTAATGTCGTAGATGAGCCCACCATAACCAACAGGCACATCGGCATACGAAGCAGACGATGGGAAGAAGTCAGATGCAGCAAGTAAGTTGCCCGTTGCAGCATCTCTCCATTGGATCTGTTCCTTGTAATTGGCTCCAATAGGTCCAGGCTTCATCTCACTGACGTTCTGTGTCACTGGTGATGACATGTTAGTATTGACGAAGACTCGTGCGTAAGATGGGCCTATCAGCGTGATGTAACTCTGGCTCCATTGAGGCTCAACCCATGCAACTGACATATTACCAGTACTGGGATCAATATTGACAGCAAATGCCTTGTGTACTCCAGCATCCATGGCATAAATCCGATTATTCTCTGGGTCTACTGCACCGTGGGCATAATAAGTACTCTGTTGTCCTGGTTCAAGGGGTATGGGGTCAAGCGTTGTCAACTTGCTTGAGTTCGCCTGTGAGATAGCAACCACGCTCATAGGTACGTTAGATGGATTGCCATTGGTAGTGAGGATCATCCAGTTACCTAGAATCTCGACGGCGCCCGCAATCGTTTGACCCGGTTTCAAGTACGGAACTGGTCCCCAGGTTTCATCGAGTGTTATATTATTGCCATCCCATACATATCGGAATACGTTGGAACTACCAGCAAAGTAGGCATAGTTCTTGCCTTCGAACTGGCTAGCAGTAATACGACCAGCAGAGTTCTCGGTACCCTGAACCCAACCAAGTACTTTCCAGGTATCTGGGTCAACTACCGACAAGACTGAAGGACTAGCAGATGCAGGGGCACCTGGGCATGCGTAGGCAGCAGCGCTGTAGCCATTTAGTGGGCATCCAACTGGTCGGTTAAATGACTTGAGGATGAGGCTACCATCTCCTGGGAATATTGACAAACCGTTGAATCCACTATCACTTGCAGGGTTGTCACCGGTTGGAAGAGTAACTTTAGCGATAATTGCTCCAGTGGTGGCATTGAGTTTAAACAGTTGGTGACCCGCAGTAGCAGCAAGGGTGCCATCAGGCAAGGTGTAGACTGCCCCTTGTAGATAGAATTCATTGGTTATATTGCCATTATTAAGATAAGTTCGCCATTTCTCGTCGAGCGTACCTGGTTCTACACTAGCGACATATGTTTGACCGGTTGGCGGTTTAGCATCAGCGGCTGCTCCACCATAAATGTACATCTCGTCTATTCCACGTGTTGCCATGCTAAATGGAGTGATATACGTACTTAACGGTGATGGATAAGCATACACGTTGTTAGGACCAGTATAGGATCCGGGGAACTGGGCACATGGATACATCTCCGAACGTGCAGAGTCATGATGCTCTGCAGGAGCCAGTGTTGGGTACCATCCAGGGTTCTCCTGCTCTGCTGCGCATTCTGCTTCTTGTTGCGCTATTGTATAGTTAGGGGGAATTGGGCCACCGGCGGCTATCATATTCGGAGTTAGGTCAAGGGTAGCGTAAGTATTCCCGAGTGCGCTGCTGCTGTAACTATTGGGGAGAAGAGTTGAGGAAGGGTTAGTGGTCATGCTGTTGTTACTATTGTTACCATCGTTGGTGCTAGCATAGCCTGGTGACGTACTCGCACTTAGGAGTAGCAGACCACCAGCAGCAATGCTGGCCAACAGGAAAGGTAACAGAATCAAAGTATAGTTTTTTCTATGATTTTGTATCATATGAGTGTCAGTTATTATATCTTGGATATAAGGTGTTCTAGTACCTTGCCATGCCTTGTAATTCACCACAACCTCATCCTACAAGACCATCTATACTGAAATTTGCGAAAAGTATTGCGAAATAATTTACCTTCATCAAAAACTTGGAGTTTCCCTCCTAGGCCCTGGACCCATCATGTTCGTTGGATTGAACCTGATGCGATCAATCCAGATTATCTTTTTGTCGCTATAGAGGCGGGTGCACTTGTACAAAGTCGCGATGGGGGAAAAACATGGATAGACAGAGTTAAAGGTGGCCAGTATGATACGCATACTTTAGCCACTCATCCGAAGGCTCATAAACGCCTCTATTCTTCTGCAGGCGACTGGTACTTCGAAAGTTATGATTATGGAGAAACATGGACTAGACCCATGGAAGGGTTGAAACATAGTTACCTTGTTGGATTGGCGGTTGATTCAGATAATCCTGAGGCCGTGATTGTCTCAGCCTCTGATGGCCCTTTTAAATCCTTTGTGCCCGACGGCGCTGCCTAACTATACAGAAAGGATACTGCAGATGGCAAATATTGGAATGCTGTTTCAAAAGGGCTTCCTGAACCTTATGGGACCACTGTGTCGATTTTAGCAGCAAATCGAAAGGTATCTGGAAAGTTTTATGCCGCCAACAATCGTGGTATCTTTATTTCGACGGATTCAGGTAAATCTTGGAACAAACTGAGTGCTGACTGGCCGATCGAATATACTCCTTCGGCGCTTGTTGTTGGCGGTTAGTAATGGCCTTATTGACGGACTGATAGTCTGAAACAGTCAAACAAGTCATCGTGACTAGTTGCTTCCTTGTGCAATGACCCCTTCCCGTCTTCTACAACAGTTCTAATGACAGTGATTAGTTCATCGAACCTTGGATGCATGGCCCCGAATTGGGCACACAGATTAGTCTTATTCTAGTGTTGTGGCTGGAATTCTAGGAGATTTCCAGTGCTGAGCCCATTCTCATAAATCTTTAAGTATTACCCCTAGCTCCTTTGCCCTAGCAGCCAGCCGGTACTCTACTCTGGGATTTCAGGATAAATTTTCTTTGAAATAAGGCCTTCCCGTTCCATTTCCAATAATCTATTCGCTAGTACTGGTACTAGGTGATACTCTCTTTAATTCATTAAAGCGTATAGCTTCCTTTGTATGGAAATTTCTTAATATTGACAGTGCCCATCTTTTCTACTTGGGATTTCGCTAAAATGTAATATCATCCCTGGAGGAATTTTTTAATTAGGACATGTAGAGTTTACTGCTGCCTAATGATTGCTAACTCATCTCATCCAGTCGATATAACATAAATAATGTTAGACACTGTAAACACATCTAATCCACATACAGGACATTCTATCGGATGAAATGCAGAGTCTGTACGTTTTGTGGAAATAGTAAAGGGTATAACCAGGTTCGAATGGCAGGTGGTTGGGTAGACTTATGTGCATTTTGTAAGAAAAATTGGAAAGAGTGAATCAGGTTATTCTTACTGTTTAGTTATCACAGTCTTAGTATTATGACCAGTAGCAAATAAGGACATGACAACCGGGTGAAACAGAGAAAAAAATTTAGTTGCCCGCTTCGTAATAACTATTCGTCTGTCAGGGCTAATATTCTGGGTCATCGTCTTTCACAATCAATAAGATATTTGCAAACTAACTAGTACTATGCGCAATTAAAGAGGGAACACTATAGCCTATCGACTCTTGTGACTCTTGTAACTTCAAAATCCTTCGAATTTACCTTAGATCCAGTTATTAAACAATATTGAAGCAAATAAGCAAATAACTGCTCCAAGAAACAGGATGGTGATCAGCAGCAGTAGTAAAGCTAGATGAAGATGGCATATTTATGATGGCAATACCAATAGGAGAAACAGAAAAATATCCTACCGGTGACAATAATCGTGAGAAAGGAAAGCATTTTCTAATATGTGAATCATGTCTTTCGCTTCATCATTATCTACTCATGGTAAACTTTTTAAGATTGAAACAATTACTAAATGCCCCTTGTGTATTAATGATAGAGTAAGAATAATTCCGCTTTTTCTAAGAGGTTTATAAGTATGAATATATTTACTAGTGCTAATAATAATAACTGTAATATTCCAGATGAAATGAAGAACTATTTCAAGCAGTTATATTTGGCGAGAATACACTATGGATGAATACCGGGAATTAGAGGGCTTGAATATTACTTGAATACTAAGGAAGACGCCATCAATCTTCATAGAATGCTAAAAGGAAAGATCGAAATTCACAATAGGATATCTGTAGAAAATGCTTTTGATGAGGAAAAAGGGACACTTGGTTTAATATACACACCAGGAGTAGCATATGTTGCCACAGAAATAAGTAATAATAAAGAATTGGCATACGATTATACATCAAAGTGGAACAATGTTGCTATAATATGTGATGGAACACGAGTCCTTGGCCTAGGAAATATCGGACCTGAAGGAGCACTCCCCGTTATGGAGGGAAAATCTGTCTTGTTCAAAATTTTGGGTGGCATAAATGCAATTCCATTATGTATAGCAACAAAAGAAAAGGAAGAAATAATTAGACTTGTTAAGGCGATTCAACCTGTTTTTGGAGCGATAAATATTGAAGATATAGAATCGCCCAAGGTCTTTGATATTATAAAAAGACTCCAAGATGAACTTACCATACCAGTTTTTCATGACGATCAGCATGGTACGGCTGTAATAACTTTGGCAGCATTGATAAATTCTCTAAAGTTATTGAACAAAAAAATTGATAGCATAAAGGTAGTTGTATCAGGTGCTGGTTCTGCTGGTTTTGGTATCTTTCAGATTCTGCAAAAAGCAGGATGTAAAGATATTGTTGTTACAGATAGCAAAGGAGCATTATATGAAGGAAGAATAGATCTAATAGATGACGGCGACGATAGAAACAACGACACTACATACAAACAAGAAATATCTAGTAAAAGCAATCCAAGGAAATTGACAGGGAATTTAGCAGATATAGTTAGAGATGCCGATGTATTCATAGGTGTATCTGGCAAAGCTGGACTTTTAAAAGCTGGTATGGTGAGATCAATGAACCGAAATGCTATAATTTTTGCATTAAGCAATCCTGATCCTGAGATACTTCCATCAGATGCATTGAAAGCTGGTGCAAGAATCGTAGCTACTGGCCGGTCAGATTTTCCCAATCAGGTCAACAATGCTGTCGTGTTCCCTTCGGTTCTAAGGGCATTGCTTGACATGAGAGCAAAAGATTTAGATGAAGACATATTAGTTACAGCGTCCTATGCTATCGCTTCGCTAGTTGAAAAACCTCATCTGAAAGAGGATTACATAATTCCGAAGGTAAACGATCCTAGAATTCTTCCAATTGTAACAAAAACGCTAAATGATGCAATTAAAAACCATATGAGCAGAACAGATGTCAGTTAATAGCTCTAGTACAATCTGGTTTCATGAAAATCTAAAAAAGATACTGCATATAATATAGGCCTACAAAACTACATCTTTTATGTTAGTGTATCATAATATAGAGTATTACAATATACTATTTATGTTGCTGTTGTCTCGTTTTTAAATAGTCTTTATCCTTAAGTGATCGTAAATCGAGTGTAGATTAATAATGCTTAAATTGTACTTGGTCAGGGAGGTAAGAACTACCCCATAAGATTTAGAGGCCATTGCTTGCTATAGCTTTTTCTATCTGCTATTGACTGCTACGAGTTAGGACTGTCCGCGCTACGGCTTATTTATCTGTTATTTCTTATCGTATTATCCCATGGAATGTTCCTAACTGTCACCAAATCACCATTGATAGGAGGTATTGATACTAGTAGTGCCCCACCAGGAAACTACATCTTCGAAAATTATGTTTTCAAGAAACTGCAACCAATATGGATACCCATTCAATGGATATTGCATACTCGGCCAACATTTCTGTTAGTCAACAAGAACTTTTAGCCGACTAGACACGAGCAGGGCAAAGGCTTCTTCTTCCTCTCTCTTCCCTCTTCTCTTTTCAGGGTGATAGACGACATCTGTCTGTACTGTGTGTGAACCAAATTTGACAGAGGAGTTTGGACAGTCCATTTTGGTGATAGATGCCAAGCTAATTGTCAATCTAGGTAACTGCTATACCTTGGTAGATGTTCCATGAATTCAATACTTCATCGAACACTTGCGACTGGACACTGGAATATTTAGAACCAAAGACGAAGCAACTTATTCAGAATGCAATAGACAGAATGAATTATACAAATACTAATAGAAGTCTAAAAGAAGAGATAGTACATAACTTAGATACGATAATAGGGAGTCTTCAATACTTGAGGCAGGACGTTATTAGGTTAACTTAGAGACAACGAGATAGCGGCCGGCACACCCAGAAAAAAGGATATACCATAAGTCTAGGAACTAGACTGAAGTACACATCATCCGCGCCGCACAAACAGGAACAGCAAGAAAATAGCAAGAAGGCTTGTAAGATTTGTTTGTCAGTCTTATTTCACTCAATCCAGACAAACCAAATAGAAATAACCCAAATAGTAATGCAATCTCAAAAACTTGGAATTATAACGACAATAGCAGCTTTATTACTTGTAATATCTGCGGTCTCTACTGTAACACCTGAAAGCGTATCTGCATACGAGAAGAACCAAGCGACATCGCAAACAAGCACTTGCGGTAACGAGTTTATCCCTATTAATATAGGGTGTCAAAATACGGATTCACAAATACAAGGTGATGAGAACGCAGCAGCGTTAACCGCACAGCAGACATTCCCGGAAGTAAAGTCATTCTCTAAAGAGAAAGATGACAAGAAGTTCCCACAAACATGTGAAGAGTGCTTTACCGAGTTCCTTACTGAAGCTCAAATCCAGAATTTCTTGGATGTGGCCAGTTCCGAAGATATTACGCTTGAAGAAGTATGTGCTTCGATAGAGCCGAACAAAATCGAATTGGTGGGGGATATCCTGAATCTTGCAGGAATTGATGAGGAGACCATTCAGCAGATAATGGAGTGTCTGGAAAGGGTTTTAGGTTTCGAACCACCAGAGGAATAGTCCTACAATAAGGAGCCCTGACAATCGGCCTTTATCATCCTTTAATGGTAGCATCGAAGATATAGGAAAAATAATGGCCTTTATGGTCATGTTAAATCATATTATTTAGTTCAAGTATAGGCATGGCTCTGTTGAAAAAATTATCGCTTAAAATTACTATTCCCATTAATGAATTTCTTAATTGGAATTACTAATTCTAATTTATACTACTAATGCTATATTACTAATTCTAATTCATTTCGGAAAAGGGATAAAATACCATAAGATCGGGTATTACACTGATACTACTACTAAAGTTTACACTGTTGCTGGATTGCGATGTTTTGTACGTCGCCTCGTTTCGCCATTGCTACTGTCGTGTACGAGCATCATTTGCCTGTCGCTGCTTCATCGCTAAGCTGATTGGTCATTATCATCGCTGTCGTTTAATCTCGTGAAAATTTGAAACCACTATAAAGTCTTGCCACACTAGAATCTAAAATCAAAAAAAATGTTTCGTCAAGCTCACTTGGCGAATTAATTCCCAACTGGTATTGTCGCTATTACTGTATTCGTACTAGTACTGATTGGGTCGTACTAGTACTGATTGGGCAAACCCACTCAAGACGCTAGCCATAGCATTCTGTAAAGATATTGTAGTTACAGTCATGATAGATGCGACCGCTCCTACTACTACGAACACTATACCAAATATTCTTGAATTAATCATTCTTAGAAAGAAGATCGCACAAATATTTATGTGCTCTACTGTAGATTCAATGCGCCCGCGCCACGGCTACCGCCAGTGCAATTGGGTAACGCCGTTTCGCTCCCACTTCAACCCATCTATCACTAAAAAAGACTGTCCAAACTTGGTAAATCGATAGATGTTGCATTTTCAGCCATAATTGTGTATGTTAATGTATTTGAGGTGGTATCATAGACAGGATTGAATAACTCGATGATAGCCATTTCCAATTGACCCGATTGAGCATCTTCAACTATCAGAGCATCATTTGGCGCATCTTCTGCAAAATTGTTGGGTCCAGCAGCCCAGTTACCAACAAAGTTAAAAGTACTGATTGATTCTTCAATTCTTTCCGGTCTGTCTGAGAACAAGATAGTGCTATTAGATACGTTACCTAATTCGAGTGTATATGCTGTAGCATTGATTTGAGATATTGATCCAGACTTTGCATTTTGAATACTCAGAAACTCTGCTTCATCTCCATCGTATGCTCCAACTTCATTAGTATTAGTCTGGTTTGTTGCTCCTGCCATAGTTGCATTCTCTGCTTCTACTGCTTCAGCTATATCTATGTCAGCATCGGGACACTCTGAAGGGCAGACCAATAACCCTCCGCTACCGCCTGAACCACCGCTACCGCCAGTACCATAAGAAAGAGTCATATCGCTGTGAAACCAGGGTGTTATTACTAAGACAGATGCTAGTGCAATTACTATTCCAAATAATGCTGGAGGTGACGAACCTTTAGGATGATTTGTCATAATGATAACCCACACATGTATACTATTTATGTAGCCCCTTCAGTCTATCCTGCAGTTGTCTTTAGCATGCTTAGCAAGCAGACATAGTCAATACATGATACTAATGATGACTTGTTAACGTATCCAGGCTATTCAAAGTATCTATTGCATAAAAGCAATCAATTAGGCTATTCAAACTTTCCAGAACAGAATGATAGCCAGTCTATTACTGATGCACTATTGAAATTGTTTAATAAAGCTAATGCGAGTGATAATATCAGTATTGAAAGTCAAATAAGACCTATACTTGTTGAAAACATGTTGGCGACGACAACTAGCCCTTAACAGTCTTGGTAACTATGACCAAGCCATAGAGTACTACTCTACTTTAGCTATAGATCCAAACAACATAGTAGCTCTTAAGAATAGAGCTAACCTGCAAAGTACGATTCAGGCCAGCGGCGGTGAAAAAAACAGCAATGACATAGATATCGGAGGAAATCAATCACTAAGAAAACAAGAATACAAGAGGTAACATACCGACTTTTGGTCAACTCAACGTCGTAGAACTTTTCGATTGCAAGCGGGATTAATGTAAGCGATGTGTTATAGTATAATAAATTGTCATTTACAGATGCCTATCTGGAATGTTACTTTGATGAAAGTTCTTTCAATTTTTCTGATTGTTCAATGCCTTTGATCGGCAGACTTTTGGCATCTAGTAAGCCTATCTGAGTTAGGAATGATGCCTGGTCCCAGTATATGTGTTCATACGCTATTTTGTTACCTCTGAATTTCATTACGACTACGATGGGTAACTCTACGTACTTGCCTGTAGGTTGTATCCCGGGAAGTAAAGCCTTGATCTCGATGTCATGTGTAAAACTCATGATTAATTCATCAACAACTTGGTTCTTTCCAACGGTACGGGAGATGTTTGTAAACTTGGCATCTTTAGGCATCTTACCGACAAAATCGTTCTTGTAGAAATTGTATACACCATCGTAACCCACTCCACCAGTGAGTACAGGTACATGGAGAACATAAGGGTCCTTGCCCATTGTTTTCATTGTTTCCTCTACGTCCTTGTCTTCAAATTCACTCCTGACATGTTTATCGAATACCTTGCCTAGATTAATAGATGATCTAATTTTCGTGTCCTTTTTCTTGTCTTTCTTTTGAGTGTTTGATCGTTTCATAGACCGATATAGAAGTTGTAATCTAGCCTTTTATATATCGTTTAATTGTGATATCTTGTCTGTAACTATTTCTGCAAGATGTGATGTCGTCTTGTCTGCGTCAAGTAGAACAAGATACACACTGGAAAACTGAGTGGTTCAATTTAGAATTATTTCAATATCTGCGTGCAAAAAAAATTTGAAAATGAATGTATATCTACTTTGTCTTATTTCCATTCCCATAACTTATTTTCATAGTTACCTGATTCGTCTACCTTGTATTCATTTACACCAATGAGGTGATTGAGGAACGCAAGTTTATTTTTCGAATTCCCCAACTGCGCCTAAGTACTTCATTTTTTCTGGGTCAGTCATCCTTCCTTCTCCATGTCCAGTTGCCGTTGCCACTTCACCACCATCTTTGGTCATTATCACACCTTTGCCTTCTCCGTATGGTGTGCCATCGGGTCTCTGTATGGTCCAATAGGTCCATGTTTCCGTCACGTCGAGGTTTCCGCAGCAGCGTACCCTGATTCTATCGCTAAACTTTTGTAGTGTCGTGAAATGAGGTATTCTAGATATTTGGAGGAACATTCTAAGATAGTGAGCTTCTACCAGCCATTCAGTGAACATACGGTAACTCTTACCCTCGTACTGTCTAATAGTAAGCACGACAGATGTTGCCAGATTGTGAAAATGTGATTGCTTTTCCTATAACGGAATAGCGGTATCCTTGCATATCTTAGAATGTGGAATATAGTACGTGCCAACCTAACATATCTTGATTCTTTCACCAGATCTATGGAATAGTGCTATTACATAGCTTTATCTCAGAAAATGAATGGTTTCTACAGAGCCCATAATAGATACAATATTAATATATTCTGTTATTGCCAACGTCAAGATGTATGATGAGAAAAGAATATCGTGATCTTGTTATTTGTAATAGTTGTCAATGGTCAGCCTCTCTACTAATGGATTCCCACACATTTTCCAAATATCCGAGATGTAGGTCAGATAACATTGAGGTAATCCCAGTTGAGGATCATGAGAGGTGTACAAATTCATTTGGAATGCAATATCATGTCCACCGTATTATGTAGACTTCAAAAATTAAATATTAATTGTTTGAGTTCAGGATACCGCAATTGCAGGATGTGTGAGCGTAGCGCGGTTTGTATTTTCTACAACTTTCATACTAGTCGTGAAACTACAACCCACGGCATACAATACCTATAGGTAGGTCGCTTAAATTAATGGCGGCCTTTAGTAGTCTTGTACTAGAAACTATGATTTAATAGAGGGACAAGATGGGGTTAATTGGCTGCAGGCAGGCTGTATTTGTTTAGAACTTCAGGCTATGGCTGATGTTGACGTATCAGACAGCACTATTTTATTTTCAAACAGACCAGAAAGAATTGTAACAACTGTAAGTACAGAAAGAATTGTAAGTACAGAGTAATAATCGGCCTTATACTCAATTGCGCCATCAATCGGGTCTTCACAAATGGTAGAAAAGTGTCGATTAGTCAGTCAGATAAAGATCTTTTTTTCCTCTATAGATGAATCTCATTACCAACGAGGCTGGAACGATGAGGAACGTGATTCCCACGGCGAGCTCGAGAGAATAAATCAAGGTTCCTAGTGAAATCATAAAGACTACTGGGGTCATAATGGTACGGAAATACGTCAACCTCTTAATTTCATTCGTAATAGTCTTGTCAGGCGAATATAGCTTCCTCTTTAGTATATGGATCCATATACTAAATAGCATAGATCCTGCGAAAATCTGTACTATGCAATAAAACCCGTACGCATAAGTATTTGTATCATATACATTTGTTAGCTTAAACGTGAACGGTATCATTGTTATAAACATCAGGAAAATGATGTTTAACCAAATCATTAAATCTGTAGTTCTAGCAGTCATACTAACTACTGACTGATATGTAATCCAGTACAATCCGATAATCATAAAACTGATAACAAACAAGATAATATTCAGTACCAAATCCTCGAGCTCGCCTTCATCGAAAGAGCCGTCTGGTCCTATGTGTGGAATTGCAAAATCTACGGCGAGTAACGTAATCGCGACTCCAAATACCGCATCAGTAAAAAACCTTAGATGAGATCTGTTTATCCCGTATATATTTACCAATTAAAACTAGCCTCCATCTTCACTTGCCTGCTCTGTCGTATAAATAAGATTAACTATTCTCAGAACCAAATGAATGATGAACTACTACTACTAACTGAAACCCAAAAAATGGGGATATCATGCACAGGCTGCGTGCCGTTGCATTAGATGATCATTGCTGGGGCGTCACACAGACTGCATCTCCGATTTCTAGTGGGGTAGGTGGATTTCCTGATGACGCAGTTGCATCCGAAGATCCGGCACTACATATACCATTGGATTCTCTCTGCGCTATAACTACCTGATAAGGGAGTTCTTCTTCTGTACTTTCTATTTGGACAACTTCGTCGTGCCCACTCAGCTAAACGCACATAGTACAGTGCCCTCGGGGACGCCTGGTAGCGGTTGATTGAGCGTCAGATCCCATACGTAATCATCTGGACATCCAACTTCAGGTGGTGGTACTGGTTTGTGATGGTCTCTCTGGACATTCACTTTCTCCCTCCAGCGAATGGATAACCCAAAGTGGGCCAATAGAAGATTATGTTTTACAGGATATGTTTAAATGGCTTGCATCTTTAACAAGAAATTAATAGTCTTCTTTTATGCCTATTGTAGCCATTAATAGCATGGTAGGTATAGACCAAAAAAGCACTAAAATCAAAATGGTTCTATAAACTGAAACAATCTTTAGGTATAATATCTCATACAGATGATTGGAGTAACACACGCATATACAGAGACAGAGATAATGTACTAGTGAAGAAAACTAGCAACTCACTAGCCAAATATACATGTGGGATATTTCTGTTTCTGAATGGAGAATATAGATGAAGGCAATAGCATACCAACAACAGAACCTAGTTCCTGGAGAAGATGATACAGCAACATAATGGTTAACGTCAAAGAACGTGAAACTTTCATATACAATGTTGCATTACCATGATGCACCCTAAAACCAAAGGTACTGGCGATCATAACTTCGTCTAACCTAGGAAACCTGGTCGTCAATACCTTCTTTGTTCTATTTTTGGCTCAATCCAAAGGTAACTACCGGTTTGTGGCAATAATTTTCCAGGGAAATATCGGACAATTCATGTAGTATTTCTCCACGCGAAAAAATCCCAATTATTCAGTTCATCCAATTGTTGATATTTGAGTAGACTTTTATCAACACTTTCTTCACTCTAAATGAGGAAAGATCCTCAGTATGGTTTTCTTAACATCTTTGGGCATATTTCGGTCTTCTATTATCATGTGCAAGTCCTCTCTATTAATGCAAAGGCCTGACTCATTTATTTTGTAAAATTATTGTATATCTATTGGACTTATAATTACGGTTGGTCTTCCACAATCCTTCATCCCGCACGATGAAAGATCCCCTTTACCAAAACATATGTGACCTCTACTGCATTCAGATATCATATGTTAATCGTTACTAATCTTCTCTGCTCGCAAATCTGTTTACTGTTTACTATCATCCCAAGTCGAGTAATACTTTGGAAATATTTCCAGAATAACCGACTGACCTCCCTTTTGCATATTCAGTAGTGCCCGTGCCATCGGATGTTCTACATTCCCCAGATACTTGACCATCATCTTCTCCGCAATAGGAACATTAAAGTTGATATCTTCATGAATCTTTACACTTCCTTTTCCACGTACTCCCTTGTAAGGTGGATTAGGATCGTCTATACAAAAGTAAACATTCTCATTCTTTCTAATGTTGTGTGTCTTCTTGGCCTCTTTTGATGTTTCAACATATATCCTGTTATTTCCAGTATCGTAATAGTACCATGTAGGATGAACATTTGGATGGCCTTTCTCGTCTACGGTTCCAAGATGGACATTTAGTTTACCTGTCGTTAAGAAGTGTACTGTTTCTTGTTCGTTTAGCGGCGCACCAAATCCTGGACTTCCATTAAGGATCTTTAACATATAGAAGAGGGCGTATTTGCGTATTTAATTTGTTTCAGATAGAAATTCTGCGCGCATCATATTGTAGTCAAGGAAAGGCGTATTCGCGCAATCTTTGTTACAGGTGAAAAGTTTCAGGAACAGTTGAAAGTATTCATGTTAACCCAACCTGGTAATACGTGATCCCATATGATTTCGCCATTAGATTGAATTTCATATAATACATGAATACCTTTCAGAAACTTAAGGAATGAGGCCTTCTCGTGGCCTTGTTGCCTTTCTTTAGTAGTTCTCACGTGCCTTAGACCTGGTACCCCCAGGTCTCTCTCCGTTTTGATCTAACTATATGTATGGTTAATAATGATACTCATTTAGAGGATCAGTAATACGACACATTTCTATCTGAAAGCATCGTAGGCATTAATACGTCGTTTGACGCCATGGTACTCTGAAATCCAATTGTAACCAATCCGATAGACGCAGCTGCTGCTACTATCAACATCATGCCAATTACTTTTAAGTTCATTTTATAGAGAAGATCGCACAAATATTTATGTGCTATACTATGGGTTCAAGCCGTTTGGTGAAAAAATAGTTGAATTTAACGTCGCTAGCTCATCTCTTCTGCTCATGAATACTGAAGGCTATCGCTTTTGCAATAACTTTAACTGGTCGAATTAGTTCCAGTCATATTTTCTGTTGTTTGCATAGTCGTCATTTTATCATTTTCTGTGAAAATAGCATCTCCCTAAAACTCTATTTCCAGCATTATTCTGGGTTTAATGACTACACAAGATAAATTATTGTCATACGTAAGCCAAATTCGTGGTGACCCCGAAGAGATTAACTAGAAAATGTACAGAATGCCGTGATGGAATGATGGAGGGAGAACTTCAAGCCATTCCCAATGAAATGCCGTTATCATCATCATTCCAAAAAATAGTTCCGGCTGATTATATGCCGGAAATCATGAAAAAATATCATTTCTACAAAATATATATTTGTAACAACTGTGGCTATCTGAAGATATTCTTCACTTAGTTTCTCAACATAGACTATGACAGAATCAACTATAATAGCAGACTATAACTACCGGTCGATACACTCTCCCCCGGCTTTTCGTATTTCACTAATTATATCCCGAGCAGACATTGATTGATTCATGCACAAACTTAACAAATTAGCTAAGATTATCGAAGAAAGAGGGGTCTCTAAGGGAAGAGGTCGAAATGGCAACGAATGTGAAACTCAACTCATTGTACATAATAGATCGCAAAGATGAAATATATCGGATCGGGCTATCGATCGGAGTTGGAAGACAGCAAGAAATTTGCTGTAATCCAGTTGTAGTTGCTACCTGCCGAGCATTGATCATATCTAGGCGTATGACATAGTCTAAATCCAGAATATTTTGTACTTTCATCGTCTGGTTCTCGAACAATTTTTTTTGCGATCTCTAGTGCAACTTTCACTTGGAACTTAACCATAACTGCATTGCGTCATGTGTTGGACTACTGGGTTTTAGATCCCTTAAACCTCTTGCGCTATGACTCATCTCTCACTTAGGCCTTTTCCTTGCTATTTTCTTTTTGAAGTCGGTCGTATTAATCCTTGAATGCCTTTGCTTGTTCATGAGTTCCTACCTCCCAGGATCCGGTGATCTTTGCTAATGGAGGCTCTTCTGTGTACTTCTGAGGAAAAAGAATTACCGGCTGCTTTCTTTCTGCCAAGCCGTTCTACCTCATTAGTAGACAAGCAGACTAACCTCGATAATTTGATGTTTCTAAGAGCCAGCCAACTTCTATCGCTGGTAAAGGAGACGCTTGGAGAATAGAATATATAGGAAGTTTAATGGGAAGTCCTGTCTCTTTTAATGTTAAGGGCTATGTTCTCGCTAACGATGGACATCAACATCAAAACATACAACCTAAGAAAGAATGAAAATGTTTACTTTTGTATCGATGATCCTAACCCACCCGGTCCAGAAGGACCTATTGGACCTGTCGGACCAGCAGGAGCTGATGGAGCACAAGGACCACAAGGACCTATTGGACCTGTCGGACCAGCAGGAGCTGATGTTAATGACGGTACGAATATTTTTTCATCATTGTCATTGGATGACTTCATTTTAAGTCATGAGGACCAAATTAAGACACCTGCCTACGATGTACCTGATCTCAGACTCTTGTTAATTACTCCGTCTCAGTGGCTAAGGGTTTACAAGGAATAACAAAAGAGTTCTTGAAGATTACAAATTGGGAAACATACGACTTGGCTCTGAAGTCAGGACTTTTAAGAACGCGCTCGTACCTACCTCTTCATATTTGATCTGATCCGTTATATGTCAATATTAATAAAGATATGATATCAACTGATAACATAATCCCCTGAAGGGTGAGAAATGAGATCCAACGTGAAAGATTGATTGATTATTCGAATAGAGAAAAGGAAGAGGCCAGTAAATACTTTAGTGACCTTAGAAATACGGCTGAAATAAGATATCCATCAGAGACAAGATTTCTTAAACTCAATAATCCTGTATCGATAAGCCATCCCGGCAATATTTGGTCGAAAATACCAATCTACGGCTCTACCATCATAGGCCTTGCACCTATTCCGCAACAACAATTTATAGAGCGCTTCGGATGGGGTAAAGATGTAGATATTTTAAACCTTGTTGAATTGGCAAAGGACTCTGGAAGGGTTCAGTTTAGACTAATTTCTGATCCACTTCATTTTGAAGGCCTTGGCTATCTTGATCCAATTCTAGAAGAATTAAATCCCCCTGTAGTTTACAACACCGCTAAACATGTGTTCAGGGATAATCGCAGTTTTTATGTGGCGTATTTAGAGTTTATGACTGTTGCTAATATTAAGTTCATCCCATTTATGGAAACGCTGTACAGTACACTGGAATATAGATCAAAAAGGATAGACGATTATGCCACTGATTACGCCATGTTGAAAATGTTGGGGTATCATGACGTCGCTCACCATATATTGGACCTTCTAATAGATGACCCCAATCTCGCGTCTTATCTCTTTACTATTTATGGAAATCTCATAGTTGCACCTGCAACAGACCCCATGAGAGGTTATCATCCGAATATGTGCTATGATAAGGAGGACTATTCAAGGCAGATCATGACTCTAAGACAATCTAATTTACCCACGCCGGAGGTTGAACGGCTAATCCTACCTTCCGAAATCGGAAAGATATTGGCGGGAAAACTTGTATTGCATTGCACCGGTTTCAAAGGTTGCATTTCAATGATCGACAGGTATAATTCCCAGGATCTTCAGGAACTCCTGTCTGCTATACAAGTAGGATGCGAACGAACCGATATCGATTTTGTCGTTGCAAAGAGTCATGAAGTTGAAGAAGTTTTCGATAACATATGGAATGATGCAAATAAGATATCAGATGCCAAAAAAGGAATAGATTATGGAGTTTTGATGTCAATTGGACTGGTAGGATATTTTCTAACATTGCCATTAGGTGGAATAGGCGGCATCCTTGCCTCACTAGGCTTCGATGTACTTGAAAAACATGTTAACCCGAAAATTTCGGGCAGACTAGCGAGATTTCTTTATTCAAACTGGTTAGTTTCGATATTTGATTTTAAAGAACGACACCACCTTCTCTCTTGAATCTATTCAGTGTGGATGAGCCGGCCCACCTACTACGTGGGTTCATATACCTCTTGAGACATTGCCCGAGACAACAGAATACGGTATGCAGAAGGATGTCCGATCACCCAATGACTCTCAAAATGTTCACTTATCTCTGTTGCGCTCTAACTAGAGTCCTGTCCCTCCCCTGAATATCAGTTATCGTTATTTCTGAGAGTATAATGCTCGTATCATGATTTACTAAATATTCATTCGCGTTAGCATCAAAGATATCTTCATATCTGTCGTATTCATCGTATGTCCGGTCTAACCCGCTATATTCAGAAACATATCTAGTAAAAACATCTGATTGGCTTGTACTTCTGTTCCCAGTGCCTTGTCTAGAAGCACTACTCTTAGACCTATTCTGAGGTTTTTTGTCTATGGAATCTTCATTCTTATCATTCTTGTTAGCATTAGATTTTGTATTAGTTTTCAACCTGCGACCTTCTATTAAATATACATTCGATTCATAAAAAGTTTAGACTAGCGAATGGTTCCAACTAGTATAGACTGTCCAAACTCACATGGCAGATTAATGGATGTTGCGTTCTCCGTCATAATGGTGTATGTTAAAGTGTTTGTAGCCATGTTATATACTGGATTAGATGACTCTATTATAGCGGTTTACAAGTTACCTGTCTGAGTATTTTCTACAATTAAAGCATCATTAGGTTCATCTGCAGAAAAACTGTTTTGACCTGCAATCCAATTGCCAACAAAGTCCGTAGTACTGACTGATTCTACTATTCTCTCCGGTCTATCCGAAAACAAATAGTCGGTAGTAGTTGCTACATTATTCAATTCCAGTGTATAAGCACTTCCATTGATCTGAGATATCGAACCAGATTTTGCAGTTTGAATACTTTGAAATTCTACTCCATTCATATTCCCCCCCCTGCAGCCTGATTCGTCAGCATCATTGTAGTATTGCCCGCTTCTGCTGCTTCTTGTAAATCTACGTCTGCAACTTCAATAATATTATTGGAAGACGACGATAGTGCATTATGAGTAGAAATTAGGGCTGACGCAGCTGCTGTTTCTAGTTGTGAAGTCTCCTGAGGGAATCCTGGACAGGGGCTTCCTGTTGGGTTAATCATTTCATAGAAAGAAGATCGCACAAATATTAGCTGTGGGTTCAAGTCATATGGAACAGATCTCTTAGTGAATCTTTTAAAACACTTTAAAGTTTTACCAAAACCCCGTAAAAAAACACAGGTTTGGATCCCCGAAATTTTGGCTCTATGTACGCGCACTAGGTACTGTTGCAAGTAATAGTTTAGTCTGTTTGAACAGACATGGTTTTATCATCTTTGCATCACTTGTTTTGATCCGGCATGCTGTGAAATGCCAGGCTATTTCCAATGATAGATAGGTCACTATGAATCCAATTCCCAGGTACGCTAGACCTGCAATAGGTTCTATTAATGCCACAATAATCAAATATAGAATGAAATTAATTAAGCAGCCTATAGACTAAATATTATTTGTAATATTGGAACCTGAACTTTGTGGCAGCAGTATTACCAACTTGTATATGACTCCATATACAATGCTTCGACGGTATTACTAATCACCTTATAATACAAGAAGAGTTAAGCGTATCTTGCAAACTGGTGCGCCGTCATAGAAAAAGCGACTAGACTTTCCGTGATTGTAGAGGAGGTGTTCCGATTACAATATAAATAGAAATCTACATCGTATCTGCTACTACCTCTGCAGTAGCAAACCTACTACCAACTGAATTAATCTTAATCTTTACGTTCTTGTCACCCGCTTTTGCATTTTTTACAAAAATCACTAGACCTTCTATTCTAGCAATGCCGTCTCCACTTCTGCCTGTGTCAGTGATATCTACCGTGTACTCTTTACCTGTTTCTACAGGTTTTGAGAAGCTACTCGTTGTTGTTCTAGAATAACCTCCCTCGTTCTGTCCGTAACTCATTAAAAGTCGCATTTAATGGGCATTATGGTAATATGAACTAATGTTTTCAGGTCAAAATATTCTCCAGAATTTGTTTTGCATGCCCGTCTGAACTTTTTTGTGGTCTATAACATTTGGTGTCTATTCATTAGAGCTGCCGATAGCTTCACCCAGGCCAAATCATTGGGCATTCAGTACTACTATGGCAGTCATAGATTAGCTGAGATAGTTGGTTCAGTAACCGGACTCGGTCATGTATCATTGCACTGACTTGACTTATCAGATTACTAATACTATTTCGTGGTAAATGCACATTGCCGAGTGACGGGTCCAGGATTGTTAATAAATTACCAGTGTCCCCACAAACATTTATCGGAATATTGATTGGAGCCTGAAATGTCTTTGAATACCTGCTGTTCATTTGGCCATAAGTTTGAGAATGGTTTTTATCTACACTGTGTAGAAACAGGCTCTCACTAATATCTGATATATTTTCTATTAGGACTGTTTACTATTATAAGGGATGTATAATATATCGACTACCAGATAATAAAAAAAGTGGGTTTGTAGTATCTAGGATTCTAGGTCGTTGTTTCTGTCGTGTCCGCCGTGGCCGTGGTGGTCTCCGCCGTCAAATCCATTGTCTTGGGCTTGTTGATTACCAGTTAGTGCTACTCCGTTCTCGTCGCCCTGAACCTGTGATGCTGTGTTATCACAGAATACATTTAGTGGCAACTTTCCATTTCCACAGGCATTTGCTTGTGAGAGCGCCTGACTCTTCTCGTACTTCTTATGTCCGCCTGCAAATGCGCTGCCAGTGGATGCCAAAGCTGTCGCTCCAATGAGCGTTACTGCCATTGCTGCTACAAGTACCATATATTTGATGTTCATTTGATAGATTGAACGAGAATAGTGCTTATCTGAATTAAGCAAGTTTGGACTCCCATTAATATCTGATATATCTTCTATTAGAACTAGAGTAGGTACCTAGCGTTTCCTATCTGCGGTGGTTAGTAGAAAACTCACATAGCTAGGCCTCAATATTGAAAGTATGTGATGTGAGAACTCTGACAGCTCTTGGTGAGCTGAATCCCATTTTTGAATAATATGATGAACGATTCTCTTGCAGACGGCCCCTACTTTTAGAAGGCGATTTCTGCAATCAAAATATTTAAGTAGGATTCATAATAGCATTTAGAAATAATGAACAAAAAAGCTACCGCAGTAGGAATAATGTCGGCTCTATTCACACTATCTGCAATATTGATGAACATGCAATATTCAAATGTGGCCTTGGCTCAATACCCTCCTCCTCCCCCACCTGGGGAAGCAGGAGTTATCAATGAACAAGTTAATGAGAGTCAGTTCCTTAACCAGACAGAGATAGCTCCCATAGGGAATGACAACATTACCATTAGCCCATAGGGGATGACAACATTACCATTAGCCCATAGGGGATGACCCTAACATTAGCAATCCTGACAACACAACACACCGCAGCCGCAAACTGCAGATTCCAGCAAATACCGCAGAAGACTGTCCATGGGTAAGAGCTCGAATTTTTCATTTTTTCTGTTGTCTTTGTTCTAGCGTCATTATAAGAGTGGATAGTAGCTCTAACGGTTTGTTACCATTTATAGCTATATATATCATCTGATTTTAGGCAAGCCTAAACATTATGTTATGATAGTAGAGTTTTAGAAATAAACTTTTTTATGAATCATCAACAACTGGAACCTAGTGCTCGTGCAAGTTTGAAACTCCCCAGAAGCTACCTGAAGAGCGTTTCAGTTAATAGAATCATTTTGAATCTGTTTCATATCAATCGTACCGTTAACGTCCCATATGGCAGAAAGTGGTGATGGGTTTCCTCCGAACATTTACATGATGCAGGAGAGACAGTATAGCCTAGCTATAAACGTATTGAATACACTGTCTGTTTTTCTGTGTACGTTGTCTTTGCGATTAGCAGTAGGCGCTTCTCTTTGTGCATATCTATCATATAGTGAGTACGATAGGTCTATCTCCCACATTAAAATCCGAAACAGCCCAGTTGGATCCTGAAAATCTTGGTTGTATTTACTTTACGTCTTTATGATACTTGCGATTATACATGTTTCCGTATTTTTCGAATTTGTCTCGGTCCTTACGTGCTTGTAATTGGTCTTGTTGGTCCCTTATCTTACCCCTAATATTCTTAAACTCCTTAACTACATTTTCGAAGTTGGGGTCCTGTTTGAATTGTTGAATCATTTCGTAATCCAATATGTAATCCATTAGATAGATTTCGAACATACTTCTACGACCGAATTCTTTACGATATTTTTTAGATTCTCTGTCTTTATCTAAAATCATCTCTTGATGTCTAAGTCTTTTATGTCTGTTCATTAACAAACAAACGTCCTTGTATTCTTGAACTTCCGTAACTATTCTTTCTATTAGGTTTTGGTCTGATTCATTCTTGTGAAATTTGAATTTGTCTAATCTTTGTCTGGTGTCCAAATGTATTTTATTATGAATGAAGCTTTCTTGTTGCCGGTTGGTCATTTCTTACCTTTGCTTTCCGCTTGTATGATTTCGGACCAATCAAATTTTAGTGTTGGCCACAAGTCAGCGAATAATGAACAAAGATTTGGCCGTGCAGCTGTGCATAGGTGGATTTGGATGGGATATTCCATCCCCTGGCGAGTCTAGCCTTGTTATCTATCGACTAGATAATGATAAGATCAGTCCTATGATATATGTCTGTAGTGACTTACTAGTAGTCTTCTCCTTTCATATTACGTGAGAACCCTAATTAAGAACTGATATCGGTATGGGCCCAAGGGAGTTTGATTCCCGTAGGTAAAGGGGTTCATCACCCGTGTGGAATAAATACTACCTAAATATTTCACTTTATGGAATCATGTCTTAGCTAGTCTAGCTATCTAGCCAAATTCAGTCCATGCTTCATTCAATGGATAATTCAATTGTTTGGGTTAGCAGTCGATAAAAATGTATTTAATATCTTTGCGATCTCTTCCGGATATTGATCCATTACTGCATGACCAGCATCTTTGATCTGTACAAGCCATGCTCCTGGAATTTTCTCTGTAAGGATTAAAGAATTTTCATGTGGTGTGTAGAAATTATCATCTATTCCAGTTATGACCAACGTGGGTTTGGCTATCTTCGCAAGCCCATCACATGCACCATTCCAGTCGGTTGCCTCCCAAGCAAAACCTACACTCATCTGATTCTTCATTGCATCAGAGGTCAACCCAGGCTTCGATTGTAGTAATGTCATGTTTTCTGGAATATCAAGAGATTCAGGATGCAGTCTGGCCCATCCTGATCCTAATGAGGCAACTACAAGTGATTTCATTTCCTCCTGAGAAATAGAAACATTATTTAGAGATTTGTTTACAATTTCAGATTGCAATTTCTTAAACTCAGGTGGTTTAGGTATACTGTCTTTTCCGCCACAGCTTGTGGCAACTAGTATGAGTCTGTTAACCTTTTCTGGATAGCTAACTGTAAATTGCTGAGCTATATGTCCTCCCAAAGAATATCCCATAACATCTGCTTTTGGTATTCTGAGATCATCCAACAAACCAGCAGTGTGCAAGCTGCTGTATAGTGTATGGTTTGGAACCTATTGTAGTATTTCCAATTCCACGTTGATCAAATATAATTACTGTATGATTTGAAGAAAGACCCGTTAGGAAGGACGGATCCCAGGCGTCTATATTATCAGAAGCACCATTGAAGAGCACAATGGGGTCACCTTTACCAAACATTTTGTACTCAACATCAATATCTCCAACGCTGACTTTTTCTAACGGGATATCTTGCGAATTCGTAGTATTGGAATTCTTTTGGCCTGGATCGGATTTACCGTACACTACATTAGTGTACGGCTTCATTAGCGTCAAAATAGCCATAGTTGCCAATTGACGAGCTCGTGATTACGAGGGTAGATACGACAACAATAGATATAACTAAAGAATCTTTCCTAACAGATCTGTGCCTTGGCATTGCCCTGTATACGGTGCATGGAATTTAAAGTGATTCTGACCTTCGACAAAAGGAGTTGTCTATTCGTAAATCGTCGTAAATTCAGCGGATGGGGGAGAAGCTAGGTACTAAGGCAAGTGAACTAGATTCATACACTTCTTTAAGAATGAACATGGATAGGACACTATCCTATAAATTGAGATGAGAATCAAAGTGCTGTTTAAGTTGAACTATGATAGGATTGAAATCCCGACATCCTAGCCAAGGCCTAAGAATACGCCCAAGTTTAAGTTGAACTATGATAGGATTCAAGACTGAAGCGGAATGGATTGGACAAGCATGTTGAACCCGATATAAAATTGCATCAACTAGCTTCATTTGACTGTTATCGCTTCACTCTTAGCAAATGTTCGACTGACAGCTTGCCACTGCTCCCAAGCACGATCATCGCTATTCCACGAATAATAAGTACTCCAAATAAAACATGAATTGGAAAAATTATTCCAAATACGTCAGAATTGCCAACAAAGACAGCAGCTGCAGTGGCAATAGAACCTAAACTAATGGTAATTATTCTAAACGATGTTGGCTGACGTTTGGCTAATGCACCTTGTATTATTCTACCGATACCATTAAACATGACACTTATGGCAATGGAGAATAAAACTAGCGGTATCGTAGATACAGTTACAGGAGATATGAAAGCTATGCCTGCAAAGATTAATGCGAATATCCCAAGCCCTATATTTGTAGTACTAATACCTTTTGTGCGACCTGAAAGTTGAAGATTCGATGCCGATGAAGTTGCAGACGAAATTAGGAGGATACCTGTAGCTACTCTCTCAACTCCAATGGCCAGTAATATAACTGAGAGTAGAGTGATTATTGTAGATAACGCAATTGTAATACTAATACTATTGCTAGCACAGACAAACTGAGGGAAATTATCCCACTAGCAATTTGTAAAGAACGAAACCACCTCGGTAGCTTATTATCATCGCTATTGGCACTCACTGAATATTCTATGAACATATCGCATTTATTTAGCCTGCTTCTCTTTCTAGATTTCTAATTCTGAAAAAGGTAGTGCCAGAATACGAGGTGTTGGTCGCCTACCTGACATAGATTGGTTGGTTGGTTGGTTGGTTGGTTGGTGGCGGTGTCGTATTTCTATACTGCGGCCGCACAACAAATTATAAAAAGGATCTAAAATGTCTAAAACAAACTTTGCTATGCCAATCTGTCATTATTTAGTATACAGATTTGCGACTGAGTTATACTGTACCACAAGATCTACAAACCGAGCAGGATTGATTATTTTCGCCAATAATTCCAATCAAGTTATTGTTCTTGGTCCTGGTTTGCCAAAATATTCAGTAGTGTTCACTGCATAACCTTGACGAAGGAGAAAATCAATACTATAAGGGGTACAAAAAACTAGGTTTGGATTGCCGTCGTAGTCTAGCTGTCGTATAGATAAAAGCCTTAGCAAAGAAAGCATCACATCATAAACTTCATCCAAACTAGGTGTAGCTGAGCTTAAAATATCCATAATGCATATGCTGACACTATACCTACCAGCTAAGGGGGGGCAGCCAACCCCACGTCTGTTTAGCTATCCCTGGCTGCATCTTACACTTTATAAAAGACCAACAAGGATCTAGAGTGACTTATGGGAATGATAATGCTATGTCCGTTACTTTTTGTTTTTACTGTTTTAATTAGTCTACAACCACTAAATGTATTATCTGCTGCAGCAGACAACTATTCAAATATAACACAGCCCACCGTCACCACAGAATCTAATGTTTCAAGTTTAGGCTATGATATTGATTCAAACTCTTTCAACATCTCATACTCAGACTGGACTGCCAAATGGTGGCAGTGGGCGTATTCTATTCCTTGGGATAGACATCCATCTTATGATAATACCGGGAAATTCTGCAGCGAAAATCAGAAAGAGCGAGTGTGGTATCTTTCAAATTCGTTTGAACATCCAGTCGTACGAACATGCAAAGTATCTTCAGACGCTGCTATACTGATTGCACTATTAAACTCTGAATGCTCTTTTGCTGAGTTTCCAACATTAAAAACTGAACAAGAACTACGTAACTGTGCTGAAAACATGCAGGATGTTGTTAATGGAGGACATGCTTTTCTGAATGAAGCGAATATATCTAGCTTAATAGAATATCGTGTACAAACTAAGATGTTTAATTTCACGTTACCACAAAACAATATTCTTAACCTAACATCTCAGACAACCCAAGCTGTTGCTGATGGAAACTGGTTATTTCTAAAACCTTTGCCTCCGGGTACTCATGAATTAAAGATAAAGGGTGATATCAATTCCACAGTATTAAAAAGTCTTGATCAATCGTCAGAAGTAGATCAATATAGTGGGCCTATAGGATGGAATCAAACAACTACTTATGTTCTGAATGTCAATTAGTCATTGTTTTGTAGTTTCACAGTTATTGAATTTCATAGTAATTGCAGACAGAGAACGAATACTTATGTTCTATGATTTGGCACGATCTTTTTTGCTTGGAAATTAGATCCTCAATAATACATCCTCAATAATAAATCACTCGGAGGAAGCAAAAGTGCAATATGACCATGGTCATATCCTGTGAGCGCTTGCATGTATCTCAATGATCTTGGCTAGTCACTATGGACCACTCCATTCAAATGGGATATGTTTGCTCGACCTGCCATTCCATTCCCATTTAAAACCTAGGGCATCAACCTCATTAGAAATAGCCTTTGCCCACGTTGCGACTCCTCCAGGTCCTACTTCACTTCCAGGGGGGTTAATAGTTTGAACTCTTTTCCCGGGGGGTGTTGTAGGGCCAGTTAGTGCTTCGGCTTTTGCCAAGACTTTTCCTGATATCTCTGCATTCCAGTAAGAGAGATCATCTGCTAGCTCAAACTTGATAGGTGCATACTCAATTCCCCTAACTTCTCCGATAAGCTTTGCAAACTCAGCCATGAAACCACCGGCCTTTCCACTAAAGATCATATTCAATGCTTCCCTCTGTTGTTCATTCGCCTTCTCGTCGAAAAAGATAGCCAAATTCACTTTTGTTTTACCATCACCAGCCCAAATATTACCTTTGAAGCTACCCAATGCTAATACATTTAGGCCGTCAAGAGGTGTTCCGCCGTAATTGCCCTTCTTAATGTTGTAGGCTAAAATTCCATCACAGTCACCATATGTGGGAGCCTGTGCAAACTCACAGGGACATGGTATACTACACTTACATACGTCAAACCAATCTCCTACAACCGTCCAGTTTGGAATCTTTTTTTGAGTTGTGGTAGGGATGGTCTCTTGAGGTTCTGCTTCCATGTCCCATCATATCAAAGGTATTATTTTAGCATTCCCAGAAAATGGATTCTAAACTCATCTCGCTCAATCCAAACCAAAACTAAAATTGCTCTAGTATTTATGAGTCCTCCTTATCATAACATAATATTTATCTTCAAGTTTGATCATTTGATTAACGGAACCCATTTTAAAAACGGATAACGGTATTGAAAACGAATTTCAAAATTGCAGCAAGGTTCAGGACCCTAGATCATCTTGATTCTATAAACTGAAACAGATGGTGTTGCAGTTAAATTCATTGCACCATACTTTAATGCTTGATATCGCAATTAGAAATGAGTATGAACTAATTGACATCTATAATACCCCTAGAGTAAGCCTAACCATTAAAACCATGGTTCTAACCCTTGATTGCAACTGTAAGCAGGTAATCCAAATGCAATATATTTCCATAGAAGAATGGCTCGATAGCTTTAACAAAATCTGTTTGTAGATCGGCTGCTTTGTTTCTATCAAGGGAGTGAAGAGCGTGCATTACTGGACCAAACTGGGTACTCATAATGTGCCAATAATGATTTTCACTCAACAGTGGAACATCTAGTACTCCACGCTCAAAATGCATCTCTTCTACATTTTTGCCCAATCGTGTCTTAATAACTTCAGGGATACCCCAAAGAACAGGTGAAGGAGGAGCATCAGGAAGAGGAAGCATATGATTAGCTACCGCTGTAAATATCCGACCTATGGCATGTTCAGGTGGCCAAGTAGTAAAGGCAATTCTCGCTCTAGGTTTACAGACGCGAAGAATTTCCCTAGTTACAACATCCGGATCTGGAGCAAACATATGGCCAACACTTGATAGAGCAACATCAAATGATTGATCCTCAAATGGAAGAATTTCAGCATCGGCTTCCTTCCACTCTATCCCCTTTGCATTAGCTATGGTTGCCTCCTCACCTGCATTATCAAGTAATTCCGGAGTAATGTCGATACCAACTACCTTCGCTCCCGACCTACAGGCTGTTATAGCAGTGTTACCGGGACCACATGCTCTAAAACAACATCCCCAGGTTTTACCTTTGCTGCGCGTACCAAATGGGCAGACATGGGTGGAAGTATAACTGCTACATCGCGATAAGAACCTGAGGCCCAGATTGTCTTTGCTTTCTGTACGGAATCCTTTTGAGAATTGTTGGTCATTGTGAATAGGAAACTTGTCGTGGTATCTGTTAAACTTTTGGTGTATATTCTGAATGAAAAGCACTTTATTATTACTGTAACCTACACACTAGTGAGTCAGAAGCATGCCTTCCTTCGAGTCTTATCTTGCGGCTTGAATCGATATCTTGTATCGATATCATACCACAAGATTGCAGATTTGTCAAAAGAGAAAGAGTCTAGTCCAAGACAAAAAATAAGGTGATTTCTCCTGCTTACTAACAGAATGGATGGTACGAATAACGGTGGAAATTCTGTCCGTGGCCAAGCATATTCTGCAAAACTATCAGGACCTGAAGTCCAGGTATTAGCAAAATCAGATGCACTAACTGTTTCTACAATTAGATCAGGTCTATTCGAGAACGCTATAGGGCTATCTGATGCATTATTTATTTCAAGTGTATCTGCAGGTGCATTAACTTGAGATATCGACCTAGTTATCTCTGGGAGTCATATCGCTCCAGCTCTAAGGAACAAGAATAGTCTATATGCATTTAACATATCTTTCATAACTGACAGCCGCTCATAGCTAAGTTCGATACGTTGAACGTAGTAGCAGCACTGATAGATCAGTTGCAATTACTATAAATCATCATGCCTTCTCATGATTCATCAAACAGTTCTACTAAGGTAAAAAAGAATCTTCCCAGAACTAATGAGCATGACAACAGCTTCAAAGTTGAAGAGGGTCAAATCAAATGAGTAGAATACTCGAGAGCGTCGACAGAGGAGACAGTACGTCATATGGGAAAGAATATACGACACGAGTGTATGGGATCAGAAATCACTTAGTATTACTTCTGGTAGTGATATTGGTCTTAGCAATTTCTATCGGAATGGTTGCATTAGTTCTAAGCGGAGGGTTAATGCCCAATGTAAATAAGGGATCGAGCGTTTCTACCTTTGTCATGCCGTCCCCATCATCTAAATCGATACCATCAACTGATCTTGGAACTATCAAAGGAACAGTACTAGGACCAACAGGGTTGCCAGCCATTGGTGCAACAGTACTGGCTCATAAGGAAATGGGGCTACCTAACTCTGCTGTAAGGGAAGGAGGTTTCACCAAAAGTTTATTTGTATTCATCGACGGTAGCTATAGCCTTAAAGTACCATCAGGCATATACAGGATTACGGTTGCATTTCCAGATGGAACAGACAAAATAATAGAAAATTATGCTGTGTGGCCGAGTTCATTGTCCTCATATGATTTCCGCTACTAAGTAAATAATAGGTAATCTGCAACCCTCCCTCTTTTTTTGTACAAGATTCAAGGTAAATTTTGATATCTAATTACTAATCATCCAATTACTAATTGGTGAGCTCGTGATAGCAAGCGCAGATATGACAACAACAAAGACTAGATGATCTCATTCATAAACCATCATTCCGCAGAATAGGGGTCATTATCGACCTACTCTAGATTTCCACATCTCCATCTATAGTAACAAGGGATCAGAATCATATCAACCCTGATACTCAAAGGTAGAAACTTGCCTTTGCTTTCATGCCATGTTGCATTTCGATACTTAAGTTTGTCTGTAACTTTTGACATGTTTTTGGCGCCGCACAGCCGTAAAGTTGATGGGTAGATATCAACTTTATAGTATACGGCAAAATAACGCTCTCAAAGATTCAATTTATATCAGATGCTATTAATAGTGTTCAGAACCAAACATTTCAATCTGAATGTGAGGAATTATCTTACCATGAATATGCCAGGGAACTTAATTGGTTTACGTACGTACGTGATTACTATGATGACGAACCTGATGTATATTACGATCGTTTTATAGCCTGTTTGGCGGCCGGATGAGTTTCCAGATGGGCTTTAATATGATTAATATTTCTCCTGAAACATAAATCAGATTTAATTTAGCGTCTGATTTTTCTAAAAATAGAAAAGCCATACCCTGGTTACTATTGACTAGATCTAATATGAACACAAAATACTTGGTAATCGTAGCTACGATTACTGTAATGCTGGTTGGTGCAACAGCGCTTTCCACAACAGATAGTGCATTCGCGGGGAAGAAGAAATATGAGAAGAGTCAAGCAGCCTCTCAAGCCAATGCATGCGGTAACGGTAAACTGCCACTGAATGTCTTCTGCCAAAATCTGTTATCACAAATACAGGGCGACGGAAATGCAGCCAACATAATTGGAGTTCAATAAGAGTCGGCAGAGCTAGACAGTTCCACGAATCTTAACTAACCGTTCACTGAACTATCACTTTTTTTAAAATGAATAACAAGTACCTGCAACTTTATCTGCAAAGCTATTTCTCCTCGAGAAAGCTATCACAGTAATAAGCTGCGTTTTGCCCGACAAACGAATACTCTACTTCACAACCGATTTCACCTTGCCACTTCAGTATCAGTCTACGATGATCGAAGATTCTTCCATAATGTACAACGTAATAGATATATGATTTCTGTATTCTATTGTTTTTTCTTAACCGAGATATGCACCCAATGTTAGATCAAATACTGTATGAATATAATCCGCAGACTGCTGACTGCAACAGGAGTATCGGTAATAACAATGAATTCGATCATAGTACTGTTGTTAGTATCATCTATGGGTGTGCATAACGTATTTGCCATTGATTATGAAAAAAGCCAAACTATAGCACAGACAAATGAATGCGGCAACTATTGGTTTCCATTAGATGTATTATGCTCTAATTTAGGTTCTCAGGCCCAGGGCGATGAAAATAGTATTTCAATAGCATCTGCACAGCAGGAGGAAGGCGACGGAAATGTCGAATCTAGCAAAAGCTATGGCCCTCCCTTTCCATAGAACGAATTTGGTCAGTTAACCTATTTACAACTAATGGGTTTTCGAATACTTTCTCATACGCACTGAGTGCTACTTCCCCATCATTAGTATCTATGTCATATACAAATGGGCTGTTGAATTCTAGGATCATCTAATATCAAAAATTATGGGTATTAGAACTGAACACCACATGATATCTATTACCCGTTCGATTCCATTTGTATAAAAAATCAAAAACATGTTTATGCAGGTAGAAAGTTATGATATTGTCTTCAAAATGATTCCTAAGTGTTACACTTCCATAGATAAGTTACATTTTTGATTACCCACATGGGTTACACCCCTGCTGCTCAGTTCTTGTATGCATGGTAGATGTAATTAACCTTAACTGATGGAGTAGGACCATTAATTCCTTCATGTTCCCTGGCTTCATTGTATGTCTTGACCAAGATATCTCTAGACTTAACATCATCTATAACATAGACTTAACATCATCTATGTTTGGCATATGACATCCTCCCATTGATGTCCTTGATGGATCCCATTGACCCTTGTCTTAAGGTAGCCAGAAGGTGTATTCTCTTAGTCCTTCAAAAGTTCTAGCTACAGGTCCACTTCCAACAGCCAGGCATTGTGTCCAGGTGACTATCTATGGCACTATCTAACTTCGATAGTGTAGTGTTAAGTAGATAAATGTGATACTGGACAGGATAAGGAATTACAAGTACGAAGAGTTGCGGTAGGATTAACAGATGTGTCTGCCGGTACATCCGGAGACAGGATAGCAATATGCGATCCTGATGAGGTTGCGATTGGGGGCAGCGAGGCAGATCGGGGCATATGCACAATGCGCTAACCAGAACATCGTTCCAGCTCGTTAGAAGGCAATGATTTAGACAAGATCGGATATCGGTATGCTAAAGCCAAATGTAGCGCCTCTTTTGTTATTATTACTCTTCACAAGGCCATCAGAATCATTGTTATTGTAAGCCCATATTTTCCCGTCATGTGCTTCAACTATTCCTTTGCATATATACAATCCCAAACCAGTGCCTCTATCAGACTTTGTTACGAACTTCGCAAATAATTTAGGAAGCACCTCTGAATCTATACCTCTTCCTGTATCCTTTACATTTACTATTACATGATTTTCTTCAATCTCGGTTGTAACAGTTATTGTACCATCTTCAGTGAACTTGATGGCATTATCTAGTAAATTATATACTACTTGTTTGATTCTATCCTGATCAGCCAGTATGTTAGTGGACTTGTTTTCCTCTGAATCCATATTTTTGAATGTAATAGCCAGGTTTCTGTTAGAATTCCTGATACCGGTGATATAGTCTCTGACTACCTCTCTTATAGTCTCTAAAAGAACAAAATTCTGTTTGTTTAGTCTTAGAGTCCCGCCTTCAATTCTAGTAACATCAAGAATATCTTCAATGAGACGCTGCAGCCTTCTTGCATTTCTAGCGATAATACCGATCATTTCTTTTTGCTGCTTGGCCTTGTATCCTGTTCCGTTACTGTCTAAGAAAATGTCGGAACGTTGAAGAATATCCGACAGACCCAATATAGGCTGTATGGGGTTACGCAATTCATGAGCAGCAATATTTATAAAATCTTTCTGAGCCATGCTACGAATCGTAAGTTCTTCCCGTAATTCGCTTTGCCTCCATAGTGTTTCAAATATTGATACATAGGACAGAACAGTTGACTTACTGTTAGAATATGTAGCTAATCCTATTGCTTGTTCTGATTCTTCTTTTGTATCATCTTTTAACTCAATTACAAGTGAGTCCTTTCTGTCTACCACTAGAATGGTCATCATTGTCTGCATCGCTTGTTCAATGTTTCTGATTTGTATGCCCTTGATTTTTTTTAGTTTGTGAACCGTACTTGCAATCCTATTCTCTATTGGTACAAGGATTTTAATTCTAGTCTTATATTTGAGCGCGCTCTCAATTAGCAAGTTTACTCCCCCTATCTTCTCTTGGCGGAGTAATCCGTTAGCCGTATGAAAGATTATGAGTATCTCCTCATTGGCTGTTCTGACAAGATTGCGACCCACTTCAATTATTTCGCTGGGATCTCTGATAGCTTGAAGTACCTCTGGACGTATTCCTTCCTCCAGTTCCTTAATCCTAAGACGAGCAGGGAAAGCCTGAGACCACAGGTTCTCGAAAGTGAATAGATATGCTTCTACGGTACCCCTATGTGTTGAAAATATTGCATCTTTGACAGGCTCACCTGGCTTATCCACAAAAATTGAAAAAATCTCCCTATTATCGTTAATGGAGAAATTACCCTTGACACCATCCATATGACGCATCTCAATGCTTTTTATCTCTTCCAGTATCTCCTTGCAGTATTCGAGATTTTCATTTCTTATGTCAGTAAGCACTCTGACCTTGACTCCCCTCTTATCCAATTCCAAATTTGCCCGCCAGATGGGCTCGGTATTCTTGATCGCTATGGGCCCTAAGTAATCATCACAAACAACTATATTCTTTCTTACAAAGTTATAGCGCTCAATGTAAAAATTTAGAATCTTATCGGCTCCATTCAAAATCCATATTTTTTGATCGTGAGAGTTAGTTTCGGAATTCATATTGGCAGATCATCGTCGGAGCATGGATAATTACTTTGAACATTGAATGAGATAAGGTTTTCTTTGGTAACGTGATAAGTTTACAAGGTTTGTCTTATGCTTTACACCGCTTCCGTTTGGATGCTCTCTCTCAATCTCCTCATCACTGCAGGATGTTAGACCATTTCCCATCTATTCATATGCAAACGTGGAGGTTGATCCTCTGATTTTCAATAGTTTCAACTATGTGTGCTGTCCGGATCAAATGAACAAACGATAATAATTTCTTGCCTAGCCTGTGTTATTGCGATGGATAATCAGGAGTGTGTACTAATTGACACTCACTAACTTTGAACCGCTATCATCCACCAATCCAACACCGGGGCAATATACCTTAAATTCTTTAACTCCAGGTTCGAGCGCTGATGTGTCTGACTTTTATACAGCCAGTATATCAAGAGAAGTTCATATTTTCTCTCTTTTTATGGCCAGAGAATCCTATTTGAGAATTAATATTACCGTGGGATGTGTGGCTGCCAGATAGAGATTTCCCTGGAAAATCGAATTACTTCAGGCGCTCCAAGTTACAAGGAACCTTTTTATTCACCACATTGCGTCTACATCGCAATGATGAAAGTCAAATTCACGTCTGCTTTAGTTTTAGAGTCAATAGTTAGCGTGGTCATTGTGCACTTTATTTTTATAAGCAGTAACACTTCTGATACGGCAATAGCTCAGCCCCTTATTCAAACTCCTGAAGAACTAGATATAGGTGGAAATCAAACAATGAGTCCAGGCGGTGCTAGCGAACCGATAACGTATAGCAATTCCGATCTTGGGTTTTCAGTAGAATATCCGTCGGATTGGCAGAAGGAAGAGAGCCTATCTTTCATTTCACCGCGTGGGGGAGTCAATAATCAATCTCCAGAAGTCATAAGCGTTACAACCGAGTTGCTGCCAACGCCGGATTTTAGTCTTGATTCATATTCTGCAGCCGCTCTCAACCAAGTAGGATCACTTCAGGATTTTGAACTTCTAAATTCATCTCCTATCAATCTTGCAGGATTACCTGGTCATATGATCGCATATTCATTTACGGATGAAAGCCAGACTCCTTTACAGAACCTTCAAGTGTGGACCGTGAAAGATGGTATGGCATATGTAATTACATATGGCGGAATTCCTGAAGAGTTTGATAGTTCGTTACCAGTAATGAGAAAAGTGATGGACTCGTTTAGCCTTGAATGAAGAATGATACATGAATATTTACCGAATTCGTTGAATTGAATTTCGTTTGGTCTGGAACTGATTGACCATACACTACTTTTGAAGCACTACTGCCCTAGAACCACCACGGTCGTAAAAACTGATTTTATATCACGAATTTGATTGTGTAAATGAGCCTAGACTGTATAATATTTGGTAGAAGTTCTGCCCAACGTATGTTCAAACTTTAGATATTTCGAGTTATGGTTATGGTAACAAAAAATAGAGATCTTAGCTATATGGTAACGTAGAAGTAATCTCTTTTAATGCAGCGATCACTTGATCTAAATTCATGCCTGAGCTGGTCCAAACGATGTAAGCCTGTTCGGGGCCTGTTCCCTTTTGACCTCCACGAAGATCTTCAAATGTATAAGTACTATCGATGTTTAACCCCCTTTAAAGTTAGAGTAGAAACATATTGGTCCAGATCTTTGGCTGGAACCATCATTGTTCCGACAGTATCTGGATTAACTCCTGCGTTGGTATTACTCGAAGAGGAAGCAGGAATCAAAGGGTTAGGCTGGTTAATTACCCTAATTGTTCCATTCATTACATAAGATAGTGCTTTTTGTTGATAATTAAATGTGTCCGTATCGTTAAATGTTACTGGTTTAGTAGCTGTATCATATACAAAATTTCCACTCTCGTACATAGCGGGAGCGCTTGAATTCCGACTATCAACTATTGTTACCATATGATCATGATCACACAGCTTAAAATTTCCAAGATTGAAATAACGATTGATGAGTGTAAGTACCTGATTAGCCTATATCTGCTGAACTCTGAAGACGTTACATAACCTATAGAGCTATAGATCTTTTTATAGGGATTCAAATTTGGGCAGCGGATTCATCCGTAGCAGTTTCTACCATTTTTTCCGTGGGGCCAGCCTAAAACTCGAAAAGTCTTCATGAATGGAATAGCATCCGATGCAGCCGCCGCTAATACGACCATTGATCCAAAATCCATCTTGAAGATGCGTTTGGACAGAGGTATAATAACCGCTGAAGAGTGCAAGTACCTGGCTAATCTGATATCTAAGTAATCAGTTATCACGCCATGGTGACCACAATATTTAGTACACAGAGCAGCTCAATTTCTGTACTGGGACTTGTTGTCACTTCATGGCTACAGGTACATTTTCAATTTCAGCTGAGGTCTAAGCAACGGCCTAGGTTTTCCCTGTTCTAGGTATTCCAAAGCTACCACTGTTTAGCATTCATTGTTGGACGTAGTCACAAAAAAACACAAATAAGATTGTTCTCGTCAGAAGTTTCATCTATTCATTCCCCCCCCTTTGAGTTCAGAAATGCCATTTGGCGCATTTGGCGGCTTATTTGACGCCGCATTTGACTGTTGTTTGGCGGAAAAAGAACGGCATTTGGCAGAAGAAAGTGGTTATTTGACGGAAGTAAAATAGCATTTGGCGGCATTAGACGACCGACGAACCATTCGTAGGTCGCTACATTACAACTAGTATAAAACTTGAAATGTAAAGATTTAACGGACCTAAACGCTTAGAATAGAAATGCCAGCTCCAATTCCAGAGTCAGTCAAGTCCAAAGTTATAGAAATGTGGTTTCTCGGCTATAGCAGAGATTCCGCAGCGTCAGCCAACGGCATAAGCAACGGGGCGGTGACTAATATCATCAGGGAACGGGAAGATGCAATAGGAAGAGATGTAATGCGAGGCTTAAGGGAATTAGGAGTGTTATTAAAGAGGGAAGGTCTTTCTCCGGCTCAGTGTGCTATTGGTTTTAGAATTATGAAGATATTTGTAGACCAAGGAGTAGACGAAGAAGCCGCTGAGCACTTTATATCGGATACGTACAAGGAGTGCAATAGACTTGGGATTACACCCAATAACGTTATAACCCATATTGAAGATCTTGTAAAATTCCTAAAAGAAGAAAATGTCCGACTTCCTGAAATTCAACAATATATTGACAGAAAGACGATTCAAAAGAACGAGCTAGAAAATGGGATAGAACAGCTTAACAATACGGTTGTCACACTAGCTGAAAAAAAGTCAGAGCTCGAAAAGAGCTGTGACATGATTTCAGGGCAAATTAGGAAACTTGAACATGAGATGAAATCATACATCATCTTTAAGCAAGAACTTGAAAACTACGGAATTTCTATGACTTATGACATTCCAAAACTTGCGAGTACTGTTAAAACTATCGCGCAGTATGGGCATGATCCTCAAAGAATACTTGGGGAATTTCAGAGTATGCAATACAGGACAAATTAAGAGGACAAATTAAGAGCATTGGAATTAGCGGTTAATGAAAAGCTGAAGGAATTTGGAAACCTAGACAGCCAGAATTCATCGCTTCTACAGGCCATCAGCTTCCATTCCAACAAACTTGAAATATATAATGAGCTGGCCAGCATGGGATTCAACATAGAAAAACTGAGAGGATTGTATGATGTTATCAGCAATATCGCAGCTTCTAATCAATTAAGCAACTTGACTGCGGTTCACAAATTCTTCAAGGATATCGAAACTCAGTATGATGTTAAACTTGGGGTTGAGCTCGAAAATGATAGGCTTGTTAAGGAGATTCAGGAGCTCAAAGAGGAGCATAAGAAGCAGTTGGAGAACCTTAGAGATCAACCGTTCATCGGCCCTACAATTGCAGAACTTTTGTGACGCGGTTTAACTGAAGATGATATACAACAGTTTGGAAAACTTTTGCTGAATCTATCTGAAGGCCCGCACTCCCTGAAACGCTTTGCACTTGTTATGATAGACACTATAAGAACTAGGGCTAATAGTCGTACCAGAACCGCTATTGATGACAAAACAATCGAGATTCTGGAACTGGCGAAAGAGCAATTGTCCAGATTAGATTCTCCCTAGAATGGGAGGCTGGCAATCCCATTATTTTGTGTAACCATGAACTGCTGTTTCTGTAATCATGAACTGTGGTTAAGGCTCAAACAAAGTGAAGATTATCTGTATTCATATGTTTGTTCATTCATTGTATTTAACTAATAGATGTATTTAGTGATTCAGTATTCATTGCACCGCAAACCACCCATTTTCCTTACCTTGATCATAACAATATAAATGAGCACCGGCAACCAGCTTCCTCAAGTCATTACTTGCATAATAATCCAAATAAAAAAATGGTGGATTTTGCTGGTACTTGTGTTGGTATGTACAGTGTCTCTTTTCCTGACCCGATTCTTTCCACCTCATCATGTTCCAAGTGCTATTAGATAGCCCCACCAACTACTTGTGCATAAAGTCGGTGTAATAGATCTAATACACATCGAGAAGATCAGCGTGTCATAAGCCATCCTAACCTAAATCTAGCGCTGAGTTAGTATTGCGTCGCCACTTAGTTTAGTTCCTATCTCGTGTGCATTGGAAACTTCATTAACAAATATCACACCATGTGGTTCATTTTCGGAACCTATGCTGCTTACAAGATCGTCGATAATTTCTTTTGCAGAAGAATCAGGTACTACTGTTTCGACCTTTGTTCTTGCTTCATATTCTGGGGTAACTGTCCTGACGCTCCATCCGTCTCTCTCGCGTACTTCTTTGCGTTTTATACGACCTGCACCTTGAATTTCTGAGAACGCTAAACCACCTACATTGTGCTTGCGAAGTATGTCAGTCACCTTGGGAAGATCTTGTGCAATGATAAAGATTTTTAACTCTTTCACAAATTCATATCTCAAATCTAATAGATAAGTTTTCTCTAACAGTCAATGGGGATTACCTCTGCGGATGTTCTGTCCCGTTCAAATACGCTACTAGAATATGAGAGAAGTGTTCGTAGCTTCTCATTCGTTGCCAAGTTAACATGACTGTTCAATTGGGACTATGTGGGAATAACCCCTAGTTCTTAATTTCCGATTATGATTTGTCCCAACTGAACTGTCCTTCGAAACATGTGATTTAAACTTATTCTCGCATGCCAAGATAGAGTAGGTTGGTAATAAAGACTCATGATGCATTTACCACATCTTGTGTTTGAAACATGAACAATACCTATCCAAGCCTGTACCTCTGGACTAATAAATAAGAGGTCTACTCCATAGATAATAAACATATTCGACATTCCGGGGAAGTAAGCTGCAATTTCATATTTTCATATGGAAAAGCCACATGCTCTTCAATTTGTTCTTCAATATCCTTTTCTAGTACATCGTCAATGTCTACTACTTTATCTTCAAAATCTTCACTTTTTGGTACTTTTTCCATCTTTAGATCATGTATTGAAGTGTATTCTTCGACATATAACGGTTAGATATAGAATTACATAAATCGTCGATATGACCGCCATATTATGAGAATTCTGATTTTAGGACAATTACTTTTCGAAAGTAGAGGAAGGATTACTGGCTAGTACTCTGGAAGAGTACAATCAATTCAGAATGGAAATCCAAAATTTGAGACCTCCATTGAAGGCATAGGAATATTCACGGGGAGTCTGGAAGTGACAACAACCTGGGCGTATTGGGCGATTCAAAGACCTGATGGGACTTCTCATAGTCAAGTCAGGGATAGGAGTAATGATGAGCAAGGATGGTCGTGAGGTGGCAACAACAGATATCTCTTGTACAGTTATGACATCCGTCTTCAGAACCTTTAATGCAATCGACCTTGGGAATACAATTACATTCGGCGCACCTCATCATCGTATGATCTAAGGATCGAAAGTCACTTACTATTTAACTACAGCTTTACGACTTTAATCACAATTATCTTGGAGGATAAAACATTATTAAAGCACCACACACAGAAACAACAGAACCTATTATTTCATATTTATCTGGTCTTTTTCTGTCAACCAAGAATCCCCATATGATTGATGAAATAATAAAGATTCCTCCATATGCCGCATATACTCTTCCAAAATGTGATGGTTGAAGAGTCGGGATGAAACCATATATGAATAATATTATTCCTCCTGAGATTCCCAATATGATAGTCCTATGTTCTCTTAGCCATTGCCATACCAAATACCCACCACCAATCTCCAGGATTGCCGCAAGAAAAAACAGTCCTAATGAAATAACTAAAAGTTGGACTTCCATTATCGATCAGTCCATAATTCTTTTTCTCCTTTTCTTGGCGTGTAATATATTATTATTACACCAATAATTGCAATAGATGCACCAAGAATATCGTAGAAATCAGGATTTACACCTTCAAACGCAAAGCCCCAAACCAATGCCATAACAATAAATATTCCACCATAGGCGGCGTAGATTCTATGGAAATACGACGATTGAAGAGTAGGAACAACCCCATATAAGAATAGAATAAATCCTCCAATTGCGCCCAGAATCCAACTCATATCTTCTCTTAACCATAACCATACGAGATAACCTCCTCCGATTTCACATAAACCTGCAAGGAAAAAGAGGAATCCTGACCATAAAATTCTCTTTGTTATGTTACTGGGAGGAATCATTGATAAGCCCCGTTATACCTGAATGTTGGTTCCTTTAAAGGATCTTTCGGGTTTGGGAAATGGGGTAATCGATCATCCCATTTTACCCACTTGATTCAATTAGGATCACTTTTCCTCAATGAGGATCCATTCATTGTGTGTGTATCAACGACATGATTGATTTGATGAAGTATTTGCGAGCGGAAATTCTGTTGCCACAATAACGATTGGCGTTTATTGACACCTTGGGAGAGGAGAAGATATTGATCATCCAGTACAATAAGGAATAAATATTCATGGGGGCAGATGTGGTAGAAGAATAATCGCATGGCACCTAGGCAAATTATTGTGAAAGTCATGACCGTTAGTAAACCTGCAGATAAAGTATTCGACTTCTTTTCAGACGTCAAGAATATGGAGATTGGCGGTACAATTAAATCAGTTACAAAAGGAGATGGAGATTGGTGGAATTTTCATCATGTCGTCGCAGGGAATGGAAAGATGAAAGTAAATGGAATTCATGAGTTTGGAATTTTGGACCATGAGTTTGAAGGCGCAGGTCTGGAATGGAAAGTGTATGTTAGAGTGGTTCCTAACGAGGGAGGTTCTACGACTACTTGGACATTTACGAGGCCAGATGGACTTACTAATGAACAGTTTCAGGAACAACTAAAGGGATTTGATAAAGAGATTGATAATTGGCACAAGTATTTAGACGAACATTAAGTTCTGGTGATTTTTCATAATTTTACTTATCTAACATGGAGTTGAATTCATTTCCAAAAATCAGATAGACTTGTTTGTTTGGTCCTGATGACCCCATCATCCGCACCAATCTTGTCTTCTCTTTCTAGGTTATCAGTAGTTACAAATTCATTACCCCATTTAACTTCCTCCATACCTAGTAATTGCCTAAATATGTTAACTGTGCCAGGACCAAAACCTGCATAATGGTTATTTGCGGCGACGATTGAAAATTTAACTCCGGATAAGTTATTCTCATCAGAGTCTTTCCTGAAGTTGCGCGCGACTTTCTTCATTTCCTTTATTCTATCAATCTGAATACGTCCAAAATCCTTTTCCTGAATACTCCTGTCACCAATCAACCTAACATAAACAAAATCAGAGGTGACTATAGGTGGCGTGCGAATGTCTGCAAGTTGACTCCATACAAGGCACATCCCGTTATTCCTGAAGAAGTTGTATGCAAGATCTTGAAACCATGACCTGTGTCTTACTTCTACCGCATATCTTAAACCCTTGTCAAAATATGGAAGAATATTTCTGAGAGCATCTAGGCCTTCAACAATGTCTATGGAAGGTGGCAACTGAATCAATAATGCCAGTAATTTTTCCTTTAATTCAGAGATAGATTCAAAGAAGTAATTCAGTTGATCCTCATCGCAGTTCGATAATCTCTTGTCATGCGTTATAACTTTAGGAAATTTCGCAGTAAACCGAAAGTTCTTAGGAGTCCGTTTATACCAGTTCTTGACCATGAATTCATTGGGAATTCTGTAAAAGGAGGAGTCTATTTCAACATAATTAAAGACCTGTGAATAGTATTTTAACCATTTAGAATTTTCAATGTTCTTGGGATAGAATGGCCCTTGCCAGGATGAATAGGACCATCCAGAACATCCTATGTAATACTGCAATCCCTTTGTTAGGTACTAATGAACACACTTGAATAAGGGTTTCGGCAGAATGCTACTCCGTGTACCTACCGAACGAACACTCTGCCAAGCCGGAAGTGGTTCTGTCAATCATGTAGATAGATCTCGGCAACAACCTTAGAATGGCCATCATCACACCGTCAGGAAAGACAACATCAAAAGCGCCAGTATGACTTCTTTACTTCGATATCTTTTGGAGTGTAAGTTCTTATATGCATAACAACTACTCATAATAATGAGAAACAATCCAAAATTCATCTCTGATGCAAGAACCATAGCTGCAGTATTGCCAGGGAATATGACGAACGAAATCTTAGTAAGAGTGAATCAATAGAATGGAAAAAATATTTTCAATGTTAAGGACATTTATTGACAGTAGTGGAAAGACAAAATTTTGTATAACCTGTGGTAACAAGGCTACTCAGGAGGCATTATTCACTGTAGGCGATGGAGTCATACTCGTAGAAAAATACTGTGACACATGTGCACAAAAGGAAGTAAAGTAACTGCTTCTAAAAGACCATTTATGAGGAATTGTGGTCATAAAAAGCATTTGTCGCAGGAGTACTCCATTCTCATATATAATCCGTGGAATACTCTATCAAAAGCCAAAATTAACTATCTTTTTAAATATGCATGCTGTAACAATGTGTTACATAATAATTCTTTTGGTTCTGTTGAACCCGCTGGTAGTTTGACACTGTGGTAAACAGTGATATATCAAATGGTAAACTACCCTACTTTAAAGTCGATTATAAATTCATTCCCCGGATTGTTGTTGCAGTAATTTTTTGGGCGCAAAATCTGCACCCGCCAGATTAGAACCTTCATATTCCACGGTCATCTTCACGGGGGTAATCCATTCACATTTAGTTCCGAACTTCGCATGATGATTCTCCACGGCGTATCTATCGGGGGCATCTAAAAGACAAAATATCATACATGATTCCGTATCATAAAAAATATTTAGGACCTTAACTCCAAACTCATCTCTGGGTTCAGTCTGACTTTTCTTGAGATCGTCCTCTGTGTATTTACCCATAGAATGAAAGTCCATGAATGTAGGCATAGACCGATATGGATATCCTTTATTCGTTCAATCCCTTAAAGGTTCTCTTTGAGTTTAAATGCAGTTATGCATCGGAACAGAAATTCAGGATTTCTGTACATCATCTTAATGCATATTCCAATTCTATAAGTTGATCTGGTGTGCAAATTATCCACAATTTAACTATATCCTCAAATCCAACATCTTTGTTTTCTTAGGTTTTGGCAGGTCAAACATGCCTCTCATCTAAGGACCAGATACAACCTTATTTATGTGACCTAACCAGTCAATGTTGAGAATCAAATGAGAGTAGTAGTTAGAGCAATGATTCCAACAACCGCAGGCAACAAAATGGTCAAAGATCCCAATTTCTTGAAGAACGTCGAGGACTATATTGAGAAGGTCAATTGTGAGGCCGCGTATTTTACCGACTTGAACGGAATGAGAACAATGGTATTCGTTTTGGACTTATCGAGTCCAGATATGATCCCTGCGATAGCAGAACCATTGTTTCAGGAATATGATGCCAATGTAGAGATCCATCCTGCAATGAATTTGGACGATTTGAAGAAGGCGATTTCAAGAATGGGAGGTTGATAAAGAAATAGAAACCCTCACCTTTTTTCTGGTGCTAATATTTCTTTCTTCTTTCCGCTTGCGTCGGAGACTTTACATGATTCACCCTGTTCAATGTTATGGGTCATCTCTTCATTTCATTCTACTTCTTTTTCTTTCAATCTTGTAGTGACATGAATAGCAATAACTACACGCGTATAATAGCAACAACTACACATGTTGACTTCTCCTATTACACTCTACATAACTTCGGAAGGAAATAGGCGGTAATCGGCAATGTAGCGGTACTCGCGCATCTTCAACATATGTATAGGCAAGTACGTAGAGTTACCCGTCGTAGTTGTAATGAAATTCAGAGGTAACAAAATAGTGTACGAACACATCTACCGGGACCAAGCATCATTCCTAACTCAGATAGGTTTACTCGATGCAGAAAACCTGCCGATCAAAGGTATTGAACAATCACAAAAATTGAAAGAACTTTCATCAAAGTAGGACACAGTAGGCAGAGATCGATTTTGGAATGAGTACTTCGAGTTAGGTAAGATTGAATTAAAAACTAAATGGTACATTTACAATCTCAGATTAAATTAGATTCTTTAGATGTCCACGCACATATCACTAGCGATTTTGGTATACTTGTGGAGGTGCTTCTGGAGCCGGTGATGCTACTTTTTTCAGTTGAAATGAATGATATTATAACCTCCAGAATTTGTACAAGGGATCTAAGCGATCTATGATAATAGTTAGTTGGAGTTGGAATTCCTGTCGACTCCGATGCGGTTGTAGCTATTGTTTTCGTAGGGGGGCAAACTCTGTCCAATTACATTTACACTATACCAACGAATTTGTAGCACTCTGATCTCGATTCGATCTCATCATCAGGTAACATTATGTGTGACTGAATCTCTTTCTTATCTGATCTAAGAAGCTCATCTGCATATTAGAATATTCACATGACGTTCAAGAGGTGAGCATTCTAATCAGTTATTAAGCCAGGTATATCCCTGACAGGCCCACTTTATTTTGTTGTGACATAGACAACAGCAGAAAACTTGTAATCCTAATCCGTTCCAGGCACCGTAGCAATCCTCGTGCTTAAATTTTCTGCAATTGCGACTTAGAAAATAGTCAATATTAGTAGGTACCGCCGTCAACTCGAAGAACCTCCATTTTGTTGTGAATTTTCCAGTTCCTCTAATATACGGGAAATCAAGTCTGAAAACGATTCTCCGAAGAAACCTTTCCTGTAGTTTATCGTCAAACTATGCCTTACACTCTTTTCGGACATGGTTGCATTTCACTAAATAGGGAATAAAAAGAAAAATAATTTTGAACACATTATATCTCAATCCAACTAACAGCGTTTCTAGATGAGGATAATTCCAGGCGAAGCCAAGAGGAAATGGTGAACATCTAATACTACTAGATCGATGACTAACAATAAGGATAGTGAGATGTTGTTGTCTCAACTGTCTTGACTGTCATACAATTTTTTCATTTAAGGGGCTAATGACTTGACAATGTATTTATTTCATAAAGGTAAAAGAAAAGGCTCAAAAAACTTAAGGTTGGTTGTCAAATAGCCTCATTAACACAAACTGACGCTCTGTAAGACAGTAGATGCATGAAAAAGTTGCTAGAACTCCCTCTGGATCGTCTAGATAAGTTAGGTCTTGATAATATACAGCACAGAGGAAAAAATGGGATTTTAGGATTAACGTCACTTTCTTTTTAGTTTAGAAAAACATATTTAAGATTTTTAATTATATCTCCACGATCGTCTTACAGAAGGGAGCCCTCAGTTCTCAGGACGTAATAATACACTACAATTATCATCTTATTTTGTGTATGCGTATAGACAAATATAAATAAACCAATTTCTTGAATTCTCAGAGTATTCTGTATACTTATATGCAAATCTCCGATGGCCATTGCACGTCATCTACTTAAAATTGCACCATTTATCCAGATAACTACCGCCGATGATAGCGACCAAGATCGAAGACTAATGGCTGTGGATGTAAAGATGCTTGATGCTCAAGCTTCAACAGGCATTAGAATTAGAGCCAGTATTGATTTAGATTAGAAGATTTGGTAGGTCGAAGGAGAGCGTACAAATATTCATGTGATCTGCTGACGCTGCCCGCTAGCGTCGGAGGCCTATCTACGAATTCTCACCAACTTTCATTCTATTCAGTGAGAACGTCCCCATCTGGGAATATACTTATTGACCATATCATATTCATATATTCCTCATTCTAATATTGCAGATTCTATGCTGTTGATTTATTTCACTACTGAGCATTCCAGTGAATGCTGTAGTAATGCATTTGTAGCTGCATCATACTATAGATTAAACAGTTTGACTTTTGCTATTTCAGCTAGCACTACATCTGGCGAATCTATAAAAATACTGGGCCTAGGGGTCCAATTACCATTGAAATGTGGTCAGTCTGAATACTTTTTCACCTTCTCAGAGACAAGTGAATTCGGGCCAGCAACCGTATAATGATATTCACTTTGCATGTTGATATCAAGAGGCGTTTACTCTATTTAATTATTGGAATCGCTGTTTTTGTGATTGCATATTACATCGGTACAGCCTCTGATATGACGAATTACCTAAGCGAAGCAGATAATTTAAGACAGGAATTCAACGAAAATGTGAGACATATTGATCGAAATGGGATTTTTTCTAATAACCTCGGAATTTCACTTCGAATGTTTATACCCGTCATTGGAATAGGGTATGGAATTTCTACTGGGTTTTCTACAGGATTCATGTCTATGGCCATAGCTGAGAGTTCTCCCCTTCTGAATAACCTTACCCCATTTTCAGATTTAATTAAGCCATTCGGATTTATGGAAATAGTTGCTTATGGATTGGCGATATCAAGGAGCGGGATTCTAGCTTATCAGTTTGTAAAGAAGAAACCTTGGAAAGAATATGTCATTCCTTCGGTAATAGAGATAGGAATCGTTACCATGATTCTACTAATTGCTGCTACAATAGAATGGAATACAATTACAGGTATTGTGGGACCACATCATCATTTACCTTAACAGTGAAAGAAATTGGAGAACATAGCATACCAAAAGAGAATAATTTCGTCTTGAAGATCTCCTCTTGAATTTCTTAAACCACTATAAATTCTTGTCAATATTCAGATATTACAATGGTGCCCCGAAATAGCCCCTGTCTGAGACGTAAATCATTATAGGACTCCCTATCATAGAATCCTACTGCTGGGTTGGGCCGCCCAGTAATAGAAGTCAAACAGAATTGCTGCTGGGTTTGTAGCAAATTCCTTGCAGCGTCCATGAACTCTTGGTTCTCACTCCTCTAGAGATTATACCGCCTACTCTGATTCCTCTCTACTTTAGTAGCTGAGCAACATCCATCACTACTGTGGTCTTACCCACTCCAAGTGCTCCACTACCCACCCCGAACTGTAATTGCCATATCACATGTTCAAAGGTGCTTTCATTCGTCGCCTGAAGTTATGAACATATCTAGAGAACCATTATAATAGGACAGCTAAAATGATGACAACATCTCTAAAGTGAGTTAGCAATGTTTACCAGAGGGAAGAAAGGTATTAATTCCATTCATCAAGGAAATATGCAAAATAAGACTGCTATAATCACTGGGAGTGGTAGAGGAATAGGAAAAGAAACTGCGATTCAAATGGCTGAACATGTAACAAATGTCGTTGTGTGTTCTAGGACCCAAAGCGAAATCGATTCGGTAGTGAAAGAAATTGAAAATGTAAATAACCAAGTCAACACTTTAGGTTTAAAGTGTGATGTTAGTGTCTCATCTCAGGTGAATTCTCTTATCCAATTATCAGTGGATAAATTCGGAAGTGAAAGCATAGACATACTTGTAAATAATGCAGGGGTTGTATTTGACAAGAAGTTAGTGGATACTTCAGAAGATGAATGGGATCAAACGATAGATACTAACCTAAAGGGAGCCTATCTTTTTACAAAGGCTGTTCTTCCTCACATGAT
>JBAUMZ010000111.1:0-36555 GCA_049578985.1 Nitrososphaeraceae archaeon | reverse complement strand
GCAACACATCGATGCACGAAAAATGAGGGGTTTGGAAATCGCTAACACGATAGGAAATCGCAGCGCTAAAGCCGTGTCAATTAAGAGACTGAATAAACTAGCCTACAAAGTTCGCTCACAAACAAATACAGATCAATGGTATAATGTAATCAACACATATGAAAATGGGTGGATCTGTGAGTGTTTGGATTTTCAGGCAAGACATCAACCATGCAAACACATACACGCTGTTCAATTCAGCAAACTACTACGAAAGAAGATTTACCACGATACGATTTTACAGCCATTACAAGAGCTGCAAGATAAAGAGGTCAACCCATCAGCGATTCAATTAGGTCAAATCGTCTGTCCAAAATGTTTCAGTCAAACCTATCAGAAATTCGGAATACGTCACAACAAATACGGTGACATGCAGCGGTATGTCTGCAAAGCCTGTAATCATAGATTCGTTGTCAATCCGGCATTCGAAAATGCGAAAGCGTCTGCCAAAATAATTACCGCTGCAATCGACTTATATTTCAAGGGAGTCTAATTCCGTAAAATCAGTGACCATCTAAAACAAATGTATGGTTTCAGTATCCATTGTTCGAATGTATGCAGATGGGTAACAAAATTCACTAATGTAGTTCAACCATATGTAGATACATTAGTACCACAAGTCGGTGGAGTCTATCATGTAGACGATATGTTACTCCACGTTAGAAAAGAGAATAACAATCAATTAGAGAAAAAAGAGAATCATACCAGACACATATTTGACAATCATTACTCATGGCTGTGGAATCTAATGGACTCTAAAACTCGTTTCTGGATATGTTCTAAACTCAGTCAAAGACGTGATATCGCTGCGGGTGTTGCATTGTTAAAAGATATGAAAAAGCGAGCTCCATTACCCAAAGCGTTTGTCCATGATGGTTTACCGACATATGATGAAGCCTATCGCAAAGAGCTATTCAGTTTACAAAGCCCGAGAGTACAAAACATAAGAAGTGTATCAATTAGACATGAGGGATTAAACGCAAACGTAGAGAGACTCAATGGCACTATGCGAGACCGTGAGATTGTGATGAGAGGTATGGATAAACAAGAGACAGCTCAAGATTTGGTTGATGCTATGAGAATACATTACAATTTCATTAGACCTCATATGGCTTTAGAGAACAAGACACCAGCAGAAAAAGCGGGAATCAAATTAGAATTGGGTCAGAATAAAGTTGAATCATTGATGAGATTAGCTGCACTAAACACAAATGACATTGCGCGATTGTTGGGATTCCGAATCAATAAAGTCAAAGTGACGAAATATGATGACTATGTAGAGATTAAGCCGAATGGATGGCTGGATAAAAGAGAATGGCGAGAGATTAATGAGGTATTAGTCAGAAACGGATTTGAATGGAAATCGTGTAGTATTGATAGTTGTTGGATTAAGATTTATCTATAGAATGGAATTGGGTATAAATCAATTTTAGAATATGAACTAATAACTAGATCAAATCTTTTCATCTTCTCATTATTCAGGTTAATCTCAAGTCTATATCTCAATGGCAATTCACCATTTTTTGGTATATGGAATAAGAGTAATTGATTGTCAACTCGTCTAGCGAGTACATCTTTATACCATTTCATAGAGCCTCCATTTGTTATTATAAAACCAAAATCTGACTCAGCCGAAGCTAGCAATAAATACAATTCTTTACTCTCCCCTTTTGAAATATTAATCGTAGTAGAACCGTTCAAAATTAATCCATCTATAAAATTGTCTCCCAATCGTTTTAAGAGCTCTTTTCTATGATCAGTAGATTCGGTAACTTGATAAACAATATCCGACGGCTCATTAGATTTCGTCTTCCATATTAATTGAAGTGGAGGCGTGATTGAACTGACGAAGAGTTCGGCATTACATCCGGTAACAGACTTTGTAATCGCTGGATATTTGTTAACCACTTTGAGTGTCCAAATATAGACATCAAACAATTCTGGACTTACTAAGTTCCCATTGTCATCTCTACCAATCCCAAATCTAACCTGCTTCTGATGTAGTAGAAGAGAATCTTTATTTATTGATAGATGGCGTCTAAAAAAAGATCTTTTAACTCGTTCTTTATCGCTATTGTATCGCTGATCACCAAAATCTTGTAGTAAATTAGCTCGACGGCATTTAAATATGCTCAATCCAAAAAGCTAATCTTCACTACATGACACAAACCAATTTAGCTTTTGCGTCAACCGACTCGCAACAGTTTATTTGTTATTGATCTGTTTTATCTTGTCTAATACATAAGCCCGAAATTCTTCATTCCATGTCCATGTGGCAATCTCCGTTAGTGCGGGTAGTGCCGGTTTTCCATAAGATGCTATCGCACCTACAGCATCTCTTCTAGATTGTAGATTCCAAGTGCTAAATACCATCATCTTTAGTCTCAAGATATCCCAGTCGTCTGCTGTCCACATTCTCGTAGTATCTCTTGAGAGATTTACGTAATGGGTGATTAATATACCAATCTATGAATAATATGTTATCATTTTCACCTAATTCTGTCCATTTATTCATAACTTCAATCTCGTGTTTTAGATGATTCTCCATTAAGTCTTTGACATCACTGAGTGTTGTCATAGAAGAATATTATAGTATAAGATTATAATAAATTAGTAGTCAACCTCGGCGCAACAGTTTCTACATGTTTTCAACCGTCACGCAACGGCGTGGGAGATCAACCGGAAGCCATTTCTGTCGCGTACCCGGTTGATCTAGCTGACCGTTGCATATCAGTTGAAAACTAGCCAAAAGTGTTGCGAGGAGGGTGGGAATATGTTATATAAGATTTTAGTATAACTATATTTCAGTTATAAGAGCCATATGCTAGTTTTGAATTCCATAAAGTGTCAGTCCAATCCACTAATGAATTTGGATTCATTTATGGTCTTCTGGTAACTTGAGGTGTTATCGCTACACTCCTGACGATTCTAAACAGTTGGTTGATGAGACGACGGCAAAACAAATTAGAGATGGAGCGAGTCAGAATAGAGAGTATTTCATGGTGGAAAGAACGGCGGCTCAAGGAACTCGGCTACACAGTTCCAGCGCAACCTGCTCTTAATTATGTACTACATCCAGATGGCGCCTCGTTACAGAAGAATGCAATAAGTCATTACTCATCGCAAACCAACAAATTGTATAATCTGCCGTACTCAGCCGACCCCAATATCCCTCATGGCCATTCGATGGTTGCATTAGTATCTTGCTTTAGATAATGATACTACAATGGTATCAGATAATGAGTCTTCGAAGATGCTTTAGATAATGATACGTGTGTCAATATGATATCAATACTGTGATCTATAACCAGTGTTATGAACCTGTCCGCTGTCCGCGAAAGGTTGACGGTCTTCTAACCTGACAACCTGTTTCGCCTTATCCAGGCTTCTAGTTTAACACTATTAGACGTCTTTATGGGTCTGTTTCACACTTAGAGTGCCCCACTTGTCTATATTTAAGGTCCATGTGTGCACCGGTTTGACCGAAGTCATGAGCAACTCATGAGCATAATCTGCACTGTCCACCACATACAGGTGGAGCAATCACCTTTCTTACGTCACTGTACAGTTGGGCCGAATTTAAGCATCGTTATAAACATGGGTCGGATTCGAACCAACGACCCCCGCCATGTCAAGGCGGCATCTTAACCAAGCTGGACCACCGGCCATTCAGATGTTCTCATTGGCCCTTTCTTCGATTGGGAGGGGAGGTAGTCACCCATAAATGATTCAGTGCTGCAGGTTTCACGAAGCAAGGGATTGACCGCAAAATATTTCGTCTATTCTTTTTCTTGGCGGCTATTAATATAATAAGTGTCATTATAGCCTAGGAGATGACCGCGTAACATTCCTGTTATTCATTAGATACTGAAAGTCCAGGAGACAGGTATTATTATCCAAATTGTACATTTTATCATGGTCGGCCGCTTAAATAATAGACTGGCAGGATATAGCGCGTGCTCTTCGGTTCTAGAACTAAGAGAGTAATCGATATAGACGGGACTGACCCAACGATACCCATCAAAGACGAAGATGAATTGTACAGAATCACAGAGATAAGTAGCAAACTAGACATAAATGAAAAAATCTTATTAGTTATAACCCAAAGCAAAGTAAGGCTAGTAGGTCTACCGTTAACTTCTTACGTTATTTATGCTACCGACAGGAGAATAATTATCCGAGACATTTCATTGCATGGACTGAAGGAAAACACCATTGGAATACCATACTCAGTAATTACTGACATCAACCACAAGGAAGGATTATTTTCAGCCCGCATTGGGTTGAGAATGAATCGAATTCAAAGTGATAATGAACTGCCTGCACTGGATCAGTATGGAATTGCAGGGAACAAATCTGAATGGATAATTGAGTACATTCCTAAGAGTAAAGCCCTTCTCCTAGTCAAAATAGTCAGAGCCATGATAAGTAAATGGGAGTTTTTGTCTGAAGAGCGTCAGTCGGTCACCGATGCAAGTGCCTCATTCTCTACACCGGATTCACCAGCCGATGAGCTCTTCAAGATAGCAAGATTGAAGAGCGAAGGTGTAATAAATGAGCAAGAATTCGCTCAGCTGAAGCAAAATATAATAGAAGGTAATCACTGAGTTTGCCTCAACACAGTGATTAGTTTCCCACTGGCAACGACCTTCCTATTGGAATACTACTGTAGGAATTGCTTGTATCCGCTTTAGGATTTTCATCTAAACTCGAACCTCCATTGGTTATCATGGAATCTAGATGATTGTCCTGTTGCGCCTTCGGAGGCACTGGCTCTTCTATATCATGATATCCGTTTGATAGCGTTTGGTTGTTCATGAATGATGTTTGTCGATTGCTTTCCCAATGTCCCTGCAAAGAACTATCGATAGCAATCTCTTCCTCTGGTGGTTGTTCGATAACTAGAGGCTCATATTGCGGATATTCATCAACGTATATTTTTCTGACGTCCTTGCCTTGAGTATCGTTACTAAGACTAGCACCAGTACCATTCTGTCTTACACTTTCAACGCCTTCGGATGTTTTTAATGAACTATTGGTCAGTAGCGCTTGCAGCTGCTCTTCATTAATCACCATTTCAGGGCTAACAGACAACGGCGTATGGCTACTACTGTTTGTAGAATCGTTCGTAGTGTTTGTAGTGTTTGTAGAATTATTAGTGTGAGTATTGTTTGTAACCTCCCCAACATATGTCAAAAGTTCTTCGTCCTTCATTACCATCTGACAAATTGTTATATTATATTGGTAGTTAGGTGAACATACATTCAAGTCACCTTTTAGTATCCTGAAGTATACGCTATCTGAAGATGGATTATCTCGGCCTCCGTCCTCTGTAGAGGCCAATACGCTGTAATTTGGCATCATCATAATGAGTAAAAATGCAGTTGTCGTGAATGCAATAATGTATTTATTGCTTGCCCCAATCACTAATCCCTTCACAATCTCGGTTCTTCATTCTGTGCTTAAATGAGCTTGCGAAGTATATCGTATTGAATTATCCAATTGGAATTTGACCCTAATATCTGCTGAGAATTATATCTATTAGCAAACGAAATAAGACATGACACGTACATTGTTTCAGGCTGAAGTCTAAATTAATTGGTCCTGCTCGCAGGAACGATGGGTATTGATGCAAATGAATTCATAATTTCTCCTTCATTAGCAACTATACTCACGACTACACGCCCAAGAATAAAAATCTAGATTTACTATGGCCCAGGATATTAAGCCAAAGATCTCAATATTCTAACATAATATAAAAATAAATCAAAGATCAAGTACTCACTTTGATTCGCCTTAAATATTCGATATTCACCATGATATTGACAGTACATGAAGTATAGATGCAGAACTGACATTATCGGACTTATACTGAACGCGGCCAATGCAATAGACGGGGAATCCAGGTCACATATCATGTACAAAAGTCTCGTCAATTATAATCAGCTCAAGGATTATCTTATTTTTCTACAACAGCAAGAATTAATAGAATTTGATAGATCTGCCAGAACTTATAGGACAACCATAAAGGGAAGAGATTTCCTGGAATTGCAGAGGGACATGGGTGAAATGGCTCACCTCTATGGTGGAAGCTGCGATTTATCCCGTCCTTCCCGGCAGCAAGCATAGGTAATTGGCCATTGCATATTTTGTTATGTCCTAACAAACGTATCGATACAAGATAAGATAGCAATTATATACGAAATAATATAGAGTTTTTTGGAAATGGATTTGGGAAGCAGTGGTAAAGATGAAGAAATATCAAAGCCAACCGGTGATGAATGGTCAAAATGGCTTGATTTCAACCGAGAGACTATCAGTTCTGTTGTACCAGAAGAATCAGGATTGTTCAAAGTTCATGCCAGTATGAAAATATTATATATAGGAATAGCCCATAACCTTAAAACAACCTTGCTAGATTCTATCTTAGATCCCTGCATAAGCAAGGGTCAAAGATTCAGTTATATGGTTAATCATGGCTCCTTAGAAAATTTGAAAACGGAACTGCTGAAAGATTATGCGCTTAGGCATAACGGGTTGCTTCCAGCCTGCATGGAAAGTGTGATGTAATGAATGTTTCGCTAAATGTAACCTGAGTGTCATTCTGATTTTTCAAATAACATATTTGGGGATAAGCTAAACTTAGAACGTTGTACACGGACACAAGAACATATTCATAGGAGCATTTGAGTGAGTATCCTGTTGAGGATCAAACAGGCCGTCTACATAATGAGGAAAATCCCTGAACCCGGTCCTGCCATGTTAGCTAAAAAATACTCTGTTATGATGAATAGAAATTCGTTGTCACCTTCTAGAAAGGAAATCTTGAGAAACGTTGTAGACAAGGATGCGTTACTTTGCAGCTTGAACGAGCGTATCGACAGGGAGGTTATGGAGAAGGCAGGACCCAAGCTCAAAGTCATTAGTACTTTAAGCACCGGATACGACCATATAGATATAAAAGAGGCAAAGAAAAGAGGGATTTATGTTACCTTCACCGGGGAAGTTCTTTCTGAAGCAACTGCGGATTTGACCTTCGCTTTGATTCTTGCTATTTCGAGAAAAGTTGTACTTGCAGACAATTACATAAGACAAAAGAAATGGAAAGTAGGATGGTCACCTGATCTTTTTCTAGGGTCAAATGTCTGCGGCAAGACACTAGGGCTAATTGGTGCAGGGCGAATAGGGAGAGCGGTAGCTCGAAGAGCGAAAGGTTTTGACATGAATATTCTGTACCACAACCGCCATCGGTTGGAAACAAAACTCGAACATGAAATGGGTGCCAAATATGCAGAAATGGATACTATCCTACGAGAAAGTGATTTTCTTTCCATACACGCTAATTTAAACACTGATAGCAGTAACATGATTAACGAGTCAAAACTCAAGCATATGAAAAAGACGGCCTTTTTGATCAACACTTCTCGTGGTCAATTAATTGATGAAAGGAGTCTTATTAAAGCACTAAAGAACAAGTGGGTTGCTGGGGCCGCACTAGATGTTTTTGAAAGTGAGCCATTAAAGACCAATAGTCCACTAATCAGAATGGAGAACGTGGTATTATTGCCGCACATCGGAAGTGCTACATATCAGGTTCGCTCGAAAATGTCAGAAATTGCTGCTATGAATATTATAGAAATCTTAGGGGGGAGAAAAACACCATTTGTGGTCAACTAGACCAATCTTCGAAAGTCGGCCCATTAATTCAAGGATTCATTAGTTTGACTCCGCTAACGATGCGATAACCCCTAGGTGCGCAGCACGAAGTGGTGGTATTCGGTGGCTGCACACCGCTGATGCTAATGCCCATAATATTGGCACTGTGTTTGAACATATCATCAACTTTTAGAAGTTCGACTTGTTGGTTTACCATCTTTAAAACATGTAATTTCTCAGTACGATTAGCAGGATCTTTCTAATGGAAATTTCTTACTCAAGCTAAATATACTAACATATATGGTTTTGATTATAATTCATCATGATAAACTCGGCCGAAAGTGAACCAGAATCACTAATTGAAACCCCTGAAGAAAGAAGGGAACGATTCTTGCTCGAATTCGAAAAGCCATTCAAATGTGAAAAGTGTAATGAGCGATTTAAGAAAAAAAAGCATCTAAGAGAACACAAGGCAGAAATTCATTCATACTAAATGGCTATGGGAGAGCTAGCTTCCTGCGAAAATTAGATCATTTAGGAGGACGAAAGCGGCATTTTTACTAAGGGCTAATATTGATGTCAAAAATTAATTTAAATCTTAAGACGACTATCGCATCATATGAAAATTTATACTAGGACCGGTGATCTGGGAGAGACAGGACTCATAGGCGGGAGGAGATTATCAAAGTATCATGCAAGAATAATTGCTTATGGATCAGTCGATGAATTAAACTCAAGTGTTGGCTTAAGCTTGGTTACTTTGCAGTCTTCCCAGCATGTCAGCCGTTTCTCAGATTTTGTTAAGATTCTGTTGACAATTCAGAACGATCTATTCATCCTTGGAGCCGATCTAGCCGATGATAGTCCGAGTACCGATAACCGTTACGGAAGCCCTCGAGTAAATGAAGACATGATAACCACGGTTGAGAATACTATAGACACTCTTGAGCAAGAACTTGCACCGATCTCTTTCTTTATACTGCCAGGAGGCAGTCTTGAATCTGGTCACTTGCACATGAGTCGAAGCATTGCCAGAAGATCAGAAATTTCAGTTATAGGCCTATCAAAAGCTGAATCAATCAATCCTCTCGCAATAATCTATCTAAATAGACTTTCTGATCTATTTTTCGTTATGGCTAGAACTGCCAATAAGCGGCTTGGCATCCCTGATAATGCATGGAAGAATAGACATTAACTTTTATCCTTAGCATTTTTGACTCCGTAATCTGGCTTCCAAAAGCTCATATATGCGAGGTCATATTCTTTGGTTGAACTACTTGTTTCACTATAAGTAGTGTTTTTTTTTGGTAAGCAAAAACTAAATATGCAAAAAAAATATTGGTCTTGTATTCAAGACTAACAGTTATTAAAATCAAAATTGATGTCTTGCTAAATTTTGAAGGCTTTGAATATCCTGATGTATTGTATTGTCATGAGCGAAATCTTTTATTAGGTAATTTGTATGACAATACCGATGGCGTTATCATCCCTTAATTATCGATTGTTAGCAAATTTCTTTAATTTTGTGATGGAATTGAAAGCAATAAAGAGATCAGGATGGATCAACAAGGTAAAAGTTAAGAATCCTGAATCAGTGGCAGATCATACGTATGCAATGAGTACTATGGTCATGGTGTTCTCTGATATATTAGGTATGAAGACAGAAAGAGCCCTGAAGATGGCAATCCTACACGATCTGGGGGAATCAATTATTGGAGACTATGAACCGAATGAAATCTCTAGTCATGAAAAGAGAATCAAAGAAACTAAGGCAATCGATTGTATTCTAAATCACTTGCCTTCTGAAACACGGAATGAATATACAGACATTTGGAGAGAGTATCTTGAAAATAAGACTGATACATCACAGCTTGTTCATGGTGTAGACAAATTCGAAATGGCATTTCAAGCTAAGACATATGAAAGTCAGGGATACCCCTCTAGTATTATTCAACAGTTCTTCAATTACACAACTGATGGTGAAGGTGGTAACGATGTACTACTGCTTCTAAAACGAACTAAGGACGCTTCATTCTCTGAGTGAATGTTTGTGAATTAGATCAACTCGTCTAGGACCATGAATAAATTTTCATCAAATTTGAATTGATAAATTTACAAAGTTTTCACTCGCGCCCAATAGCGATTCTAAATAGCAATTAAATACTTACCAGTTAACAAAAGCAAATTAAATACAGGTATTGCATTTGTGTTTTATAATGACTAGTGAAAACTTAAAATGAACAAGAGGATTTAACTACAAACAAGTGGATAAAAAAATAGACCATGCCCAGGAAGTGGAAGTTAGGGGCCATTTAATTGATTCGATGATCTTAGGCAGAATTCTCGATACCATAATGGATCTCAAGGGGGAGTTTCAGGTTCTAGAATTTCAAGTCGGCAAGAAAAAAAGAGAAGAGAGCACTTCGCGTCTTCTTATAATAGGCAAAGACAGGGACCATTTAGACAGACTACTGGAATCAGTGTACCGTGAAGGAGCACAACCGCTCTACATAGATGAAGTTACATTAGAACCAGCCAGAAAGGACATGGTATTGCCTAATTCTTTCTATAGCACCACTAATAATCCAACTCAAATCTACTTTAGAAGTTCCTGGATAAATGTAAAGAATATGATGATGGACAAGTGCATCGCATTAGATATTGAAAAGAAGACCGCCGAATGTAAGATGATACGTGAGGTACGAAAAGGAGGCATGATTGTCACAGGCGAGAAAGGAATTCGAATCATTCCTCAGGAACGTCCAAGAGAGGGAGTAGATATATTTCAGTTCATGAGTAGCTCGAGTTCGAGTGAAAGACCGACTCAACAAATCGCTCGAAAAGTAGCTTATGACATTTGCAATACTAAAGAAAATTCTCATGGAAAAATAGTTGTAGTATCTGGACCGGTTGTAGTTCATTCTGGTGCCTCGGGTGCCTTGGCACAATTGATACGAATGGGATATGTTGATGGACTACTTGCTGGGAATGCATTGGCAGTTCACGACGTCGAAAACGCCATCATGGGAACTTCTCTTGGCATGCATGTTGGGGATGGAACTCTAGCAGTAAGAGGGCATAGGAATCATATGCAAGCCATAAACGAAGTTTTCAAAGCAGGATCGTTGAAAAAAATGGTGACAAAAGGCGCCTTACGTAGCGGGATAATGTATGAATGCGTTTCAAAGAAGGTGCCTTACGTTTTGGCTGGTTCCATTAGAGATGATGGTCCCATTCCTGATGTTGTGACTGATGTAGTCCAAGCTCAACGTAGGTATAAAAAATTACTGGAAAATGCTAGTATGGTCTTAATGTTCTCGACTATGCTTCATTCCATTGCCGTAGGCAATATGCTACCCTCTTCAGTAAAGGTAGTTGCAGTAGACATCAGCCAACCCGTTGTAACAAAATTATTGGATAGAGGCACAACTCAAGCAATCGGGGTAGTGACTGACGTAGGAACATTCTTGCCTATGATTGTGGATCATCTGACGCAAATTAGAACCTCGAGCAGAGACAAGCGTACGCAGTTTTTGCGTAATTGACAAGTAATTTGGTCTTTGAACTATGACGGGTAAGAGAAAAAATAGAATAATACTTTACAGGTAATATTGGGTAATGAACACCACATTCATCTGCAAAATATATACTTGACCAATAGGAGTTGTAGGCCTTACCACGGATTTCTATACGATTCCAACGAGAGATGATGGAACACGCATCTATCCCACCTTATTTTTCTTATTAAATTCTACTAGCTCAGGTATAGTAATAAAATTACTCGTACATAGTAACGTTAAATATGGTCATGACATATTTAAGTAATGTGAAACACTTATTCCTGTTAGAATTGTATTCATTAAAGAAAGTAATCTCAACTATACAATTATGTATGCATAGAGGGGAGTACCTATATCAATAGGAGATTCGAATGACATGGATGCAAGTACAAGGAAAGGCATGAATTTGGATCTCAAACAGAGCATACAAGACGACATCGGTACACATATCAGGAAGTCCCTGTACGAAGAACTGTTGCACTATTTCGATAACTTGAAAATTTCGTCAGGTGATCCATTGTATTCCACTTCAATGTCATATGTAGAAAAGATTTCTCTACGGGAGCTTCAAAGTCAGCCTAGTTTCTTGGAGGCAGTAAGGGTAATTGTCCAAGCTGCAAGGGCAACTGAATATTATTTTAATCCTTCTGAATTATCGGACATACTTACTATCTCTGTGGGAGAGATAAGGAGAGGCCATAGTACAGAGGAAAAAAACCTTCAAACATTTGATCAAGTCGTTTTTAACATCTACAAGGATCTTAATGAAAACTTCCAAAGTTTCAGCGATTCCTTAAAGGCGTCCTACCCGGAAATACTTGTGAACGTGATTTCCGTGATCCATAGTGGAAAAGATGCTTCAGGTGCACGCATTGATTCGTACAATGCTGAAGTATATTATCGAACTAGAAAAGCCCAACAATACTTGGCACAATCCTTGAATTTGGATTTCTCCACTGAGGTTCAAGCTAATCAGATACGTGAACCAGTTACTGAAAGGGTGATATCGGACAAAGGGCTCATTGATAGTTTAGCACAGATAACAGGAAGAACCACAGATTCAGTCCATGATGCGCTTAAAGGATTGTCTGAGTACGACTTGAATATCATCAATGACCTATGCAGTAATTACGCCAAGATACAAAAGTACTATAACATTGCTGGAGACGAAAAGGAATTCAAGGAAAGAGTAGAAAAAGAATTAGGAAGGAAGTTATTGGATAGTCAGGTTCAACACGCGATCTTATCGGTGAAAAGATCAAAAATATACATTGAGAACATTCTTGACGATAAGTTCGTTCCTGATAAGTCTCATGGGATAAATCATGTTAAGCATAACCTAGAGTATGGATATCAACTGATAGGGATCATCCAAAGTAAGAGAAAGAGGAAAAATCAGGGACAATCAAGATAGACGGGAAATCCAATCGTGTTATTCAATCTCCAGTTATGTGTGGGCAAATTAATTTGGATATGAAGCTCGCAATTTGTTTCCAGATATGCTGTGAATTGACGTGACATGTGAGTTCGAGTATGAACTTTTATAAATTAGACCGGGAGTGATAATCTCCCTACGTATTCTTCCATCGCATTTTCTGACTTCATTTTAGATAGTATATTATTTTTTTCTTCCTCAGTAAACCAATTTGCGAGACATTTTGCGATTCCATTTTTGTCACATATAACAATCATGTATCCATTTGGTTCCTTTACAACTCCATAAAAATTCTCTTCACCTACTGGTTCCCATTGGTCGGCTTTGTTATCCTTCAACGCTAAGGCAGGCATAGCATTTCCCGCATAAGTCTTCAAGAAATCTTGCGCTGATTTGACTCTTTTTTCACCTATTTTAAGGGCGGTGAAATACTGCATACGTCTAGTTGATTTTTATTTCTCTTAAAAAGGTTTAGTGCTAGGATATATTGCTCTTAAATATTTCACGATGTTATACTAACTGATAATCGTTGGCTTACCATCATCTTACAGCAGATGATTACAGACGGCAATTGCAACATCAACAGGAAGCAGGGGAACAACTACGTATATTTGACGTTACTGAAGGACTCCCCACAGACAAAACAGACATATCGTCTGGCATTTGAACACTTCCTAAAGGTCACTCTAAAGAATGATGACCTTCGTATGTTGCTTGATACAAAACCATCTGTTATCGAATCCAAAGTAATAGACCATATCATACGCCTCCGAGATGTAGAGAAGTTGTCATACTGGAGTATTCAAGTGTATTGTTCTGGAATACTGCACTTCTTCAAGATGAATGACATGCCTCTGAATGTCGACAAAATCAAAAGGTTCCTGCCACAGGATGAATCAGACCATTATGCAACAGATAGACCCTACTCAGTAAAGGAGATTGAACGCATTCTAGAGAAATGTGACGTCAGGTCCAGGGTTATCATTTTGCTAATGACTTCTGCAGGAATCCGAATCGGGGTCCTCCCAGGACTTAGAGTGGGTGATATCAAATGAATGGATGAATTCGGTATTTATATGATTTGGGCCTACAATCGTTCCAAAGCAGATAGATATTATACATTCTGCAATCCAGAATGCGCCAATGCCATAGATACATACTTGGATTATAGGCGTTCATTCCACGAAGAGATAAAGGACAAGTCTCCCCTTATTAGAGAAGAGTTCAATATAGATGACGACCTGCGTGTCAAGTATCCTAGATTCCTATCTCAACGAATGTTCTGCTTCGTAGTTGAAGATGTACTAAAGCGAGCAGGCGTTAATCAGATTACAGCCGGTAATAAACGCAGAGAAGTTATGCGAAGCCATGGCTTTAGGAAGTTCTTTATCACACAATGTGACAAGGCGCATATGCCATTTACCGTTAGGGAGTTTATCTCTGGGCACAGACTGCCTAACCAAGATGCTAGTTATGTTTTACGAACAGTGGAGGAGACGCTTGCCGAGTACGTTAAAGCAATCCCACTTCTCACAATCGACCCAACTCAGAGACTGCAGACAAGAGTTAAGGAGTTAGAATCTGAACACATCACAAAGGAAGACCTTGAAGAGTTACGCAGACAGTGGATGTTAGAACTGCAGAAGGAGCGTGCAGTTATCTCGTTATCGGAGTGGAACGCGTTAAGGGCAGAGATGGATGAACTTAGAAAGTTTGTCTTTCCTGGCCCAGTACCCCGGAATAAGCAAATGCGTAACACTTACCTTAAAGTCGTAAAATCTCATTATAAAGATGAAAAAGGAATAGACATTGTCGGTATTGATGATGTAAGTAGTAATAATCTTGAATGATGTTGAGTGTAGTAGTAGTAGTAGTAGTAGTAGTAGTAGTAGTAGTAGTAGTAGTAGTAGTAGTAGTAACAACTTAACATAAGGCGTTAACTCAATCAATCAATCAAACAATGTTCTCTTCTGGAATATTAAGATCTGCACAATCACAGAGATGTTTAGAGTAGTTACTTGAGATGAGCTATGATAACCATATTGACTTAATTTTTAGTCTTTTTCTTAGCCCTTCTATAAAATTCTTGCAAAAAATGGGGATAGACTGACCACTTAACCATTCGCGTTACAATAGGATGTTTCTTTTCCACCTTCTGTAATTCAGGATTTCTTCTTAGCTCATACAGTGTGTTCAATATCCTTCGATCTGCCTCTCGAATTGCTCTCATTCGTCTTTTATGTATTGATCTCTGAGTATTATGGTCCAATTTGTTGATATCCTGTAGGCTGGAGTATACGGGAACAGGTTCTTTGCCTCTGCGATCCGATGCGCCGGCCAACCATTTTTGTGCTCTATCTGGACCGACCCAATTGACTTCGCTGTCTATTCCATGAAACCCTCTCATCGTACCCCTTATTGAATCGTAGAGGTACAACATCCTTCCTAGAACGGCGATTAGTAACACGTAGTGATACTATTCGTCCGCCAAAGAGTATCTTTTGATGACATAATTTAGCAGTTACAAAGTGCGTTACGATTGTCCTTTATCAAATCTGAGCAGTTCATCCTAACAATTTAATATTTTCCTGTTTTGAGATGGGCAATTATTTGGTCGCTGCGTAAATATCTAAAATTAAAATTGGTAAAACTTAGGAACCCTATTAGATTATCGATACCTTCGGCCTAGCGGATAGAATTTCTGAGTGAGTACTTACACAATTAACAGCAAGTCTATTTTGGGTATCGTGTCAGATTCGATTGGGCCATGGATTATTGGGATCTAGATTTTATCCATTGCCCCACTTTGGGCAAAACGTTATTTTGAGAATAACTACTCGCAATAAGCCCCACATGACCAGTATGAAATCTCATCAAACGTTTATCTTTACTCGATACCAAGTCATTCAATGCAGAGCTAGATGCCGGCGCGACTAAGTGGTCCTCCTCAGCGACTATATTTAGTACCGGTACTGTGATCTTTGAAAGATCTATAATGTTATGATCATCTGCCACATTATTGTTCCCACTTGACATTTCTTCTATTCGCATTTCGTTTTTTGCAAGCAAGTTGTTTTGGTAGATGTCCTTTATCCACTGTCTAAATGTTTCACCTGCAATAGGGGGAGTGTCATAAAGCCATTTCTCAACTCCTAGGAAGTTCTCTACGAACTTTTTATTGTCAATATTTTGCACTAGGTTGATGTATTTATTCACCCCCTGCTTAAAGGGTTTAAGCATCGAATAGCAAGTGTAAAGTTGTTCAGAGGTAAAATTCCCCAAAGTGTCTACAAGTTTATCGACATCAATATTCTTAGCAAAACTTGCGAGGACCGTTGAGTCCTGATCGGCATCTATTATGGGGGCAATAGTCACTAGATTTCTAACTTTCTCCTGGTGTGTTGCCGTATACATTACTGACATCGTTGCACCAAGACAATAACCGTGCAAAGTAACCTTTTCCACGTTTCTTTTTTTCTTTACAATTTCAACACAATGGTCTATGTAGTAATTTACATAATCATCGAAGGAAATGTATTTATCTATAGATGATGGAGCGTTCCAATTAATCAGGTACACGTCAAACCCTTGGCGCAGAAGATTTTGGATCCAGCTTTTTCCAGGCTGAAGATCAAGAATGTACGATTTATTCATAAGGGCGTATACGACTAGTATTGGAGTCGGAAAAGTCTTGTTTGTCATAGGCCTATAATGTAATAGAGTATAGTATCTCGTTTCATGGAGTATCTCATTGGGTGTAGTCCCGACTTTGATTGTCTTACCAGCCAGATGGAGGGTTTTTCGACATGTTTCCAAACGCTTTGAATAGTCTACTAGCTCCTGAGCGAAATCTATAGACGAATCCGGTTCGGTATTGAGTTGACCTTGATTGGAACTAACTGGCACTTTTAACGTCTTCTCACTGGGTTCAACTCTCTGTTCAGTGGTGGTTTCTTCCTGTTTGGTCACAAATATTCGCCTGCTTACGTAGCTTTCTCCTTCTAATTTTTATCGCTGAGATTTAAAAACTTATAGATTTTGTATTGAGGCAGATAGAATACAGTTAAGTTACAAGAATTATGAGCCGCGATGGGACAATAGTGAGGCAGTTAAAATCAAACACTGTACATGACCTAAGCAGTTGAATATCGTGTGTCAAGTCATTCAATATGATGGACATCCAATTTGAGTGAACTAAATATGAGATTAGAGCCATTCAGATAGTACTGGATAATATGCCTTACGTCGCGTGTCATCTAGGCTATTTTTCTCTAGAACTAATCCTTGTTCCTTAAGGTCTTCAATCGCATTTTGAATTGTTCTCCTAGGCAAATGACTAATTCGGATCAGTTCACTCTGTTCTACAGGATATTTAGTTTTGATTATGTAATAAATAAATTTGGACGCAGGACCGCCTTCTGGATCCTTTCGAAAGTAGGAGACGCCGTATGTTGCCCTTGACATTAAACCTCTTCGTTGTGTTTCGACTGACATGAGCAAGTCTGGCCTAACCTCTCCCAAGTTAACGCGTTGTCCGAACTCAGCTATAAGGGCTGATTGTTGGGATTCAAGCGGGGCTTCAAAAACGAACGCTCTTGGAGGAAATTTTGATGTGAGTGCACCTATTAGATGCCATTTCACTGCTCCACGTTCATCGTAAATTCCGACACCTATCCCTTCATTTGCCTCCAGTATAACCTTGTTACTACCGAGCTCGAAACTTTGTTCAGTTCTTGAAAGAATCTGTTCGACGGTCAATTGATGCCTAGGATCCTTACTCCCGATTTTCCATAAGTACTGCATATCTTTTGATTCAATAGTCTTGACGATTTTTTCTTTTTCGTCCAAACTCAAACCACGATTGTTTTCACTTATTTCTATGACGTCAATGCCCATTTTAGCAGCCTCAGTTATGAACCTCTCAAATACATTTTCGATTATCGCATACTCGGTCATTGTACTTCCCAACGACACTTGAACGCCATGCTTATGATAAATTCCAATTTTCTTTTTGAGGATAATATCAGGAATCAAAAGTGGATATGCTCCATAGATCTTCACCATATCTACTATCGGTGAAAGTGTTTCAATACCTTCGCTATCTATGCTAGGTAGCCTATCTATCATGTAAGTTAGCCCTTCTTCTCGCGGTTTTTTCGAGTCTATTCGATCCTTTATTATATCTTCAAGCATCTTATTTGAGAATATTCAATAGGCTCCTTTACCTATATTGAAGTTGCTTACTTGATGTGTCTATCGATAATCGCCAAATATTATAAAAGCTCTAAAGTGCACACGAGAGATACCAACTTAATGGTACTGTTCATGTAAACCAAGTCATTTTAGTATATCACACCAGCATAACATTTTTTGACTCAGGAGAAATACCAATACAATGCGATATGACTCACATTGGCGAAACTGAAGAAAAGCTGTGTCATATTCGATCCATCGCATCTTGAACCTGTAGAAGTGCAGAAATAATCTGCTCTGAGTGCACTGAAGACATCTGTTTAGTATTTACGAAAGGATCAATTGCTCCCGTTTTTTCATTCTTAATAGTCCCAACGTCCACGTACATGACAACTCCGACTTCCCCCTGCATTAATTTATTGTAATCAATCAACACTGGTGAAACCTGATGCAGTTCTATTACTAGATTCTCCAATTCTTTGAATAGTAATCTCCGTCGATAATCAATGTCAAGGAATTGGGGGAATCCACTCTCAATCGACTCGGCCTTCTTCACTAAATCACCGTAGAGTCCTTCATCTTCAAGAAGGTTCTTAAATAACTCATCCTCACTCATGTTCACAAGCCCCCTAAATGATAATTCCTCCTTTATCATATTATTCGCTTGGTGAGAGATCTGGGAATAATATTGGATTCCTTCATTTTCCAGTTCTCTGAGATTTCTTTGTATATCAAGCACTTTTTTACTTACCTGATAATATGGTAGAGTATGAAACTGAATTCCAAAATACCCCCGGACATTGTACTTGCCTACAGATTTCCTAAATTCGCAATAAATCCTATTCAAATCCTCGATTTTGGACCTTGATATGCCAGAGCTCTGCCAACCAGATAGAGATCGTATCAAGTGTTCGTAGAATTTCGAAACTTTTCCAATATCGAATGTAGATGACTGTGTCACAGTACCATCTGCGAGCATGACGTTTACTTCATGCATCGAGATCTTGGGAGATATAGAGCGCATGAAACACTCGCTGACGCGATAGAAGATGGAATTTATTTCTTGAATATTACTATTGCTAGTATCCTTTAGTGGCAACCTCATTACAAGTTCAAGGCTATTAATTTAATGCAGATACTTATAATTCAATTGCGATAATCGGGATTTAGCGCAACGTGATTAATCCGGAAACTAGTCACACAACTGCATCTGCTATTACGGATGGTTAGGACATCGCAAAGAGCTTGTATAGATTCCCGGTTGTTCTATTGGTACGTTTCCACTCGTCAACCTTTGGTATAGTTTCAGAAAACCTTCTCAAATCAGGGTCTAACACAAAATATACGTCTTCACTAACTGTAATTCGCAAGCGGTAAGGAGAAGCATATAAGACTCCAATACATTCAACGTTGTGTGGTTGAATTAAGGTTAGGTCATACTCCTGACGCCGATGATGCATTCATGTTTTATGGAATTGCATCAGGTAAGGTCAATAGTACTGCGTTTAAAATCAATCACGTAATAGAGGATATTGAAACCCTTAACAAGAAGGCATTGAATCACGAACTTGATGTCACTGCGATCTCAGCGCATGCATATGCGTACCTGAGAAATTACGTCATCTTAAGCTGTGGTGCCAGTTTTGGGCTTAACTACGGTCCAGTTATTATTTCAAAGAAAAGATTCACAATTCCTGAACTCAGTCATACTACGATTGCCATACCTGGAAGAATGACTTCAGCATACTTGATTTCGAGGATTGCATTAGGGAACTACCCCGACATCCAGATGCCTTTTCACATGATTCCAAGTGCTGTAAATGAAGGAAAAGTAGATGTTGGTTTGGTAATTCATGAAGGGCAGATCACTTTTGATTCATACGGTCTCTTGAAGATCCTTGATCTGGGAAGATGGTGGAATGACACCACAAATGGCCTGGCAGTTCCACTTGGAATAAACGTGGCCAGTTCAAAAACTATGTCAGATTTCCAGATTAGGGAATTTCAGCGCTTATTTAAAGACTCCATCCTCTATGGGCTTAACCATTTTGATGACGCATTGGACTATGCCATGACATACAGCAGAGGTCAGACCAGAGACGTGATCGGTAAATTCATAGGAATGTACGTAAATAGGCTAACTATAGACATGGGAAGTGAAGGTGTCGTATCCATCCAGAAATTATTTGAGATGGCATCTAATAAGGGAATCCTGAAGGAAAATATCTAAAGTTTGATCAAAGGTTAGGTGAATTCTGTTGAGCTATATTGGAAGAATCCAAAAATAAAGGAAGGTATTCACGAATACTAGTTAAAAACGTTTGAGAATATTGAAAAATGTATCCCTCTGCGCGGGTTGTCTATTGATTTCACCAACTAAACTGATTAACTCGTCTGTTGAAGTTACATTATACTTTCCCGTCGCTTTGAATATTTCCTCAGAGAACGCTGTCCCGACTAGGTCGTTGCCACCGTAATGAAGCGCGACTTGAGCTAACTTCTTTCCAAGGGCTATCCAATATACAGAGATATTGTTCAGTACGCTTGATAGTAGTATCCTTGAGACAGCTATAACTCTTAGGTCGTATGTCGATGGACTTTCTCTCTGAATCATATGGTTTTTCTCAAGTTCGGTATTTTCTAGGCTAAATTTTAGGGGGATGAATGTAGTGAAGCCATTGGTATGCTTGTGTAACTCTCGGATCCTAATAATATGATCAACGATGTGTTCAGGTTTCTCGACATGGCCAAACAGCATCGTACAATTACTTCTCAGGCCTATTTCGTGGGCTTGGCGGGCAGTATCAAGCCATTCCTCTCCAGAACATTTCCCTCTCACAATCAAATTTCTTGTTTGCTCGTGAAAAATTTCTGCACCACCCCCGGGTAATGCATCTAGTCCAGAATCTTTCAATCTGCTCAGTACTTCCTTTACGGAGTTCCTGGTTAGCTTAGAAATGAAAAAAATTTCAGCTGGAGTGAGTGCTTTTATACATACATGAGGGAATTCCTTTTTAATAGAAATGATCATATCTTCATAATACTCCAGTCCCAACTTCGGATGAAAGCCTCCAACAATGTGTAATTCCGTAGCTCCCAATTCATTCACCGCTATTCTGGCCCTAGCGATGATTTGTTCAGTGGTAAGGGTATAAGCGTCTCCCTCTTGCCCCTTTCTATAAAAAGCACAGAGTGGACAACTTGCGGCACAGATGTTCGTATAATTGAGATAGTACGAACAAACAAAGGTTACGGTATTTCCACTATTATTCCTGCGTAAATTATCTGCAACTGCTCCCAGTAAGAATAGGTTCTCTTCATTCATGAGTTGCATTCCATCAGTATATGATAGTTCTTCGCCTGCCATCGCCTTCTCGAGTGCAGGGGTTACTCTTTCAATACCTTGTTGCAATCTAGTTGACTTATGTCTGTGAATGACAATATAAAACCATGCATTGATTTTCTATCAAGCCATGCAGTCCTCATGGGGACTGCAAGAAGCCATAGACAAAAGCTTCTTCGACCAATTTTCATATCTTCTTGTATTGTTAACGGCTTGATCCATAAGAGTGGATTTAAAGTGCACGGCATTGAATGAACCCTTAAAGGTTCATCTTCATTCCCTGAATTGGAAGCTTACCAGAAAGCAAGATGATTGCGATAAAGGCAAGCTTTTTGTTAAATCATCAATTCTGGGGTTTGTAACGAATAAATAACATCATTAATTCACATATCATGCATATTGAATAGCGTGACCGGGTTTGCCCAGAACTTGATCAACAAGTCAGATATTTCAGATATCTTATACAACGTTCTAGAGGGAAATCGCCTTGATTTAAGCGATTGCCTTAGACTCTTGAAATCTGATGATGTTTATTCTCTTGGTATATCAGCCAATTATTTGCGCAGTAAATTATTCGGCAATAATGCCAGCTTTGTTAATAATATAATACTCAATTATACTAACGTTTGTGTAACATATTGCAAATTCTGTGCATTCTATAGACCTCCTGGGCATTCGGAATCATACACATTATCCCAAAGGCAGATACTCGAGCGCGTGATTGGGGCCCAGGAGGCATATGGCATCACTCAAATTCTTATCCAAGGCGGTCACAATCCAAATCTTAGGATCGAATATTATGAAGAAGTATTCAGAGAAATAAAAAGGCGATATCCTGAAATCGGTATCCACGGTCTTTCTGCATCTGAAATAGATATGATAGCGAGAGTAGAGAGGAGCACCACAAGAGAAATCCTTCATAGATTAAAGTTGGCTGGGCTTGACTCACTTCCTGGCGCAGGTGCAGAAGTACTTGATGATAGAGTAAAATCAATAATTAGTCCATTGAAAATTAATACTAATGAATGGTTAAGAATCATGGAGGAAGCTCATGGGCTGGGAATTAGGTCTTCCGCTACAATGATGTACGGCACAGTGGAGACGTCGGAGCAGAGGGCAAATCATCTGCTCTTAATTGCGAGACTGCAGGAAAAAACGCAAGGGTTTATGTCGTTTATACCATGGGGTTTTGAGCCCAACAAAACTGAAATGCAATCTGACGGATCTGTGAGGTATTCTTCAGGTGGATTGGGATTACTAAAGATGATTGCGATCTCTAGGATAGTCTTCTACGGGTTGATTAATCATTTGCAGTCCTCATGGCTAACCAACGGAATAGGCATGGCACAGTTGGCATTAAACTATGGAGCAGACGATTTCGGAGGAACACTTATTGGAGAAGAAGTTGTTAGCGCTACAGGGGCAAGGTCCACAGAATTAACCGCAAGTAAAATAATAGAGTCCATAAAGCAGATAGGTTATAGACCATGCGAAAGGGACAACTACTATAATATTATCAGGTACTTCTGATTAACTGTTCCTTAGTCGAGGACTTTTGCAATATAATATGTTATTGTCAATCAGGTTAAGACGATTGGTCTTAGAAGTACCTTTAAATTGTCTTTAAAGATTAAGTTTTGTTATCATGCCAGTAGGAATCGATGATCTGGCTATCTATGTTCCTAAGCTCTATGTAGATTGTAGAGAGTTTGCCGAGGCTAGGGGAATAGACCCTCAGAAGCTAGAATACGGAATAGGGATTAGGAAAATGGCTATAGTTGATGTTAATCAAGATCCGGCCTGTATGGCGGCCAATGCATGCTTAACATTAATGGAGAAGAATGGTTTACAACCGCTAGACATTGGGAGAATGTATGTAGCAACCGAATCAGGACTTGACGAATCAAAAGCAATGAATTCTTTTGTGATTGGGATGCTGGAGCAGGTTTATGGTGAAGGTTCTTTTGAACATGCAGGGGGGATAGAGTGCAAATTTGCATGTGTAAGCGGATCTTATGCTCTATACGACAATGCAAATTGGATACGTGCCGAAGAACATGGTGGTAAAGCTGCAATTGTGATCGTTAGTGATATTGCAAAGTACGATATTGGTTCGACAGCTGAGTACACCCAAGGAGCTGGTGCAATAGCCATGTTGATCAAGGAGAATCCTAGATTGTTAGCCTTCGATCAAAAGGTCACTTCGACTATTATTAGAAATGAGTATGATTTTTACCGGCCATTTGGAAAAGAAACGCCTTTGGTCAATGGGAATTATTCAAATCTGTTATATCTGATACAAGTCAGGAAGGCTTTTGACAGTTATAAAGAAAAGGCTTTGAGGAATGGACTAATTGACCTAAAGGATGGAGAATGTATTACGGATCATATTGATCTAATCAGCGTTCATCTACCATACAGACGAATGGGTGAGAAGGCTTTGGCATACCTCTTAAGACACGAGTGGAGAAACCTTCCTAGATGGAAAGAAGTCATTAATGAAGTAGGGGTAGAAGAGCCTTCTCCAAGAGACCCTAGGGGAACCATTGAATCTATTCTAGCGGATACAGAATTTATGAAAGCTGATGAGAAGTTCCGGAGACTGTTTATGCAGTCAGCACTTTACCACGATTCATATGAGAAGAAAATGGCGAGCTCTTTAAAGGCTTCTGAGTTGATCGGCAATCTATACACTGCTTCAATGTATATGGGATTCAGAAGCTCGTTAGAGTTTGAATATAAAAGAGGAGCCGATTTGGATGGCAAAAGAGTGGGCTTCGGTTCTTATGGTAGTGGTAGCAGTGCAATGGTTTTCAGTGGTGTAATTCAACCGTCCTATAAGGAAATAGTAACAGCAATGAATCTAGAAGAGGAGATCGGTGCCAGAATGAAGCTCTCAATGGAGGAATATGAAGGATTACACAGAGGAATAGGAAGGGAATTGTTTGATTCTATCAATCATAGCAATAAGGAATTCGTATTGATCAAAATAGGAGGAGAGTCGACGGATAAAGCAGGATTGCGGGAATATGCCTATACAGTCTAGAAGACATTTTTGGCCTATAAATAAGAAGATAGACCCTATTCCCACAATTTTTGCCGGCGGGTTTTTTGTCAGATACTATCATATAAAAAGCAAATGACTACCTATGTAAAAAATGCAATCTCAAATGGATGTGCTAACGTGCAGGAATAGGTCTCAATTGAGTGTCTGTACGCATTAATCATTTTAGCACTTTATACGCCTAATTTAATAATACAAAATGTATTTACTGATTCTAAAGATCTAGCAATTATTGTTGCTGTCAGAGTTGGTCTCTCAAAGAAATATCACTAACCAAGGTAGAAGTATTCAACAATATTAGTACAAAAAAGTCTGTCGTTCTGATTTGATAACGAACGATGACATGAGTGAGTAGATAAGGTATGATAGGCGCCATCTTATCTATATGATAGTCGAAAGTAGTGATCTTCAGCCATTGTTTGCGACTAGTTATTTAATCTGATATTTACCTAATCTCATCAAACTCACTCTTGGTTTTTTCCAAGGTATGCATAAATTTCCTATCAGAAGCAAGAAGACCTTTCATTGAACTTTCCAATTCATATAGCGAAACTCTTGCACTATCATTTTCCACAAGTGCAGAAGAAATAGTTAATAGATTTGACTCACTATACATTGAAGCCAGCTTCACTACGAAAATCTTGATAAGTTCCTCTAATTCATACCCTAATGCGTTTTCCCTCCAATCAATGTCTTCTAATTCGGATTTTTGAAAAAAATTTTTATTTGTCAATATACTTGCGCATTCATTCAAATATTCAGTAACCACCTCATAAAATCTAGCAGTACTTTGACTTATCGTTTTAGTTTCAAAATATGGGAATACAAGCGTTTTGATGACGCTATTTGAACTATAATTTATTAGTAGCTGAGGAGGGTAGATTATCCTGTTTGCAAAAATATATAGCAAACCATGAGTAGTAAACCTATATATCATACCCCCACCAAATCTTTTTCCCTGTTCTTGATTTTCTTCAACATATCGAAGCTCAATAAGCCTTTTTAACACCGCATAATCATTTCTTTCTTGGGAATTTTGCTGTCGAAATCTAAACTTTGATGATGTGACTCTATAAGTTGATGCCTCAGAGTTGATTATCCTGTAAATTAGAGCCTTTTCGTTACTGCATATATCTCCAAGTTGATAATCTCTTGTCATATTTATGAGTTCTATGTAATCCATTTGGTACACTTTTTCAATAGGTAGTTACTCCTAACAGTAGTTGTCAACTGAATTAAAATGTATCTGCCTTAGATATTCCGTTAGATAAAGCTTCATCGCTGATAAACTACAAGCAATAAAAGTATTCTGACTTTTTATAGTTATTGATGCCTAAATTTCTGTGATACTTAAAATTAGAACAGGTCGGGGGTAAATCCCCAGTTGTGCGTCAACTGGATGAAATTTTAAAATAGGTTAGAACCTGAATTTTAAAGATGTACGGGATCTAATTGGTCTTAACCGCTGTCAGCCTTCAATTTATCAGAAAAGGAAACCAACTTGCCATGATCTTCGATTTTTATAGTTGTATTCATTCTGATATTCAATCCCAGCATACGGAAAAGTGATAACAATTCTCCTCCCGATATCTTCTGCTGTATATCTCCTCTTTCTATCAAGTCAAGTATGCGATTCATTACCGCCATAGTTTGTGATGGAAATTGAGATTCAGCCGCAGTCAAAACTTCATCCCCTCTGTCATAAACATATTTGAGAAAAATCTGTTTCTTTGACTTATCTATAGATTTGGATTCATCTTGGATTTTTCGTCGCTTTTCAGTAGCAGCAGCTTGCTCTCTGAGCTTCAGCATTTTTCGAGCTTTTATGATCTCTAAATCCGGATCCTCTTCCGACTTCAACCCTTCATTACACCTAACGGGACTAATCTTGCTACCTTAGTTGCAATTCCAACAGAATGAGAAATAGTAGCGACCCTATCGACGTCTTTATATGCATACGGTGTTTCCTCCACGACACCTTCTTTAGTTAGAGCTTTGAGATAAATACCTTTATCTGTGAGATTTTTTCTGACTTCGTCCAAAGAATATGCTCGTTTTGCGGCCGATCTTGACATGGTTCTTCCAGCACCATGAGCGGTAGAGCCGAAGCTCAAATCAAGGGATTTCTCATTGCCTAGTAGAATCCAACTTGCAGTACCCATAGATCCAGGTATGATGACTGGTTGGCCCAAGGCTCGATACCTTTCAGATACTTCCGACATTCCTGCAGGGAATGCCCTAGTCGCACCCTTACGATGAATCATCAAATCACGTGTTCCCTCGCCATCGATATAATAGCGCTCTACCTTGGCAATGTTATGTGAGACATCATATACTAGTTTCATATCCAGCGCTTGTTCACTCATGCCAAACAGTTTTTCAAATGTCTTTCTTGTCCAATGTGTAATTAATTGCCTATTGCACCAAGCAAAGTTGAGTGCTGAATACATTGCTTTCCGATAGCTCATTCCCTCCGGAGAGCTATTTGGAACACAAGCCAATTCCCTATCAACCAGTTTTAACTCGTACTTTCTTGAAATACTTTCAGAAAGGCGTAGGTAGTCACTACAAACTTGATGCCCAAAACCTCTAGATCCACAATGAATGAGAATTGTAACCTGGCCTATTTCATCTAAACCCATAGCAGCAGCTGCCCTCTCATCAATAATTTTATCTATCTTCTGAATTTCTAGGAAGTGGTTTCCAGAGCCGAGACTCCCTAGCTGGTTCATGCCTCTCTTCTTAGCGGTCTCCGAAACACTATCAGGATCAGCTCCAATCATCCTACCTCCTTCCTCACAAACCTCAGCATCCTGTTCCCAGCCGTACCCGTTTTTTATAGTCCATTTCACTCCATCAACGAGAAATTCATCAAGGCTAGATTTCGTTAATCTGATCGAACCTGTTTTTCCTACGCCAGAAGGTATGGTCTTAAAGAGTTCATTAATAACTTCCATGATTCCCCTCTTTGAAAGATCTTTTTCAGTCAGGTTTGTACGGATCAGTCTCACACCGCAATTAATGTCGTATCCGACTCCTCCTGGACTGATGACACCTTCGACCAAATCAGTCGCTGCAACTCCTCCTACAGGAAATCCATAGCCCTCGTGACCGTCAGGGAGGACCACGACATGCTTTCTTACGCCCGGGAGTGTGGCAACATTAGCAGCTTGATCGATCGTTCGATCTGTGACCATCTTGGAAATTAGAAGATCGTCTGAGAAAATGGTAACTGGAACATTCATTCCTCTTCTTTCATTCTTTTCGAGCCTGAATTCAAAATCATTAATCTTTTGAATTTTATGATTGCCATGTTTAGTAAATAATTCATTCATCATACAAGCTTCATTGTGTGATGTTATTATAAGCCTTGCTTAACTAACTCCATTCACAGGATGCATATATCACGAGCAAAATGCTATAACATAGAAATAAATAGCCAGTGCTTGCGAGCCTAATATGTGTGCGGTCATCGTATAGTTTGGTTAGTACACTGGCCTTCCATGTATCCTAAGATACGAGGCTAGCCCGTAACCCGGGACTCGATCTTCTATCAAGATAGGGCGGGAATTCAAATCCCGGTGACCGCACCTACAATAGGAGTTCATATACTAGATCCCTTATTAGAGATATAGGTAGAGGGGAAGAGATAGGTATGTCCATCAAGATCTCAACTTTATTAGCTAAAGTACAGACGCTCCCCAATCAACAGAACACATCAACGATTATAGACTTTTACAGCTACATGGAAGAAGAAGGCTCTTCCGAAAACCATAAAATAAACAATCTCAAAGTTGTCCTGGACTTTGCCAAATATATTGGCCAGAAATCATTTCATGATATTAGTAGGAAAGAACAAATTGTGTCCTATCTTAATGGAAAAGTCAAGGATCCCCTGATAGATCCGGATAAACGATGGATAACAACATGGAATCATTATCTAAACAGGATAAAGCTGTTTTTCAGATGGATGCATAATTACTACTTGAAGCGTGAGCTACAAACTTTTTTAACTGAAGAGAGAACTTACTGGATTACACCAGATTTTGTCAAAATAAAACAGAAGCACTCTAAACGTATTAGTCCATATCTAGAAACAGAAATTTGGGAGCGTGATGAGCTGTTAGCAATAGTAAGCTATGATCCTCATATAAGAAACAGAGCTCTATTGACTTTGATGTGGGATCTAGATGCCCGGCCTCATGAAATCACACTTTTAAAGATTAAACACATCAGGTTGAAAGAGAAATATGGTGAGGGAGAGATTCCTAATGAAGCAAAGACGGGTGCCGGTCCTATTCTTTTAATGTGTTCTCTCCCCTACGTTAGAGATTGGCTGAATGAGCATCCTTTTAGAAATGAACCCAACGCAAGGTTAATATGCAATTTGAATACTGGCGCTCCATTAAGCCCCAAGGTGCTATGGAACATCATGAATCAACTGAAGAGAAGAATAAGACGATTATTGGATAATGATGAGATTGAATCTAGACAAGAAAGAGAGAAATTGGAATATCTATTAGGTGTGAAAAAATGGAATCCTTATTGTATAAGGCATTCGGCTATAACCGCTGATTCGGATTATCTACCCGATTATGCACTAAAAAAGAAAGTTAGGTGGTCGATGAATAGCAAACAAGGTGCTAGATACATTAAAAGGAGGATGGGAGATGAACTAAAGCAGAAGATACTCGCACAGAATGGTATTTGGACAAGTTCCGAAACTAGACCGAAGCCAACTGTTGCTGATTGTCCAAGATGCAATCTGGTTAACTGTATAGATAATAAGTATTGCTCTTCCTGCAGTTATCCTCTAACTTCATCGAGAATTCACCTCCTTCTGGCGATAGGATGCAATACTTCTATGAAGGTTCCTATCATTGGTATGATAAACAGGGTAAACCAAAGAGTGCAACAGGTGTTGGAGGTATCCTGAATAACTGTGGATTTAATCAGGATAGTTATATGTCGAGGAGACGCAAGCCTTGTGTACTCATTGTAAATTTGAGGACGCCTTATGCCGATTGGGTAGGTTCTGCTGGTAAAACACATATCAACTTGATCCCATATGGCGATGTTATCGCAAAGACTGTTTCCAGTCTAGCGTACAAAATGCCATCATATCATGGTGAAGGATATGGTTATTATTACGAGTCATCAGGAGCAAGAGATCCCGACCAAATTGCGGAAAATTATCTAATTCGTTTTCTAAAAGATAGAAAGCAAGATGTAGAAGCAAATCCAGATCTAAAAATTACTGACCGGGTAACCCAATCTGGTGTGTGGTATCGTATCAGGCCAATAATGGTAGAAAACGGATTTAGACCACGTAAGAGTTGGACGAAGACTAGACGAACACTAACAAGCAATATTGATGCGTTCTGTAAAGAACTTTTTGGATTACGTAGAGAAGATTTGGGCATTATCGCAGCTGCAAAGGGCATAATGTTCTACAGGGGAGAATCGTATTCTGTAAGCATAGACAATATCAAAGAGCTCGCAAGGAAAGGAATTGCAATCATGGTGATTGAGAAGGAAGGAATACCGGATATCTTGGCACCACACGCTGCAAAGTATGGTATTGCACTAGTCACGACTGGGGGACGGTTCACCAACTATGTTAGAGATCTAATCGAAGAGATAAAGAAAATAGGCTCAATTGTTTGGACGCTAGTAGATTTCGATGCAGTTGGCGATGATATAGCAAGATCAACATGGACAAAAACACTCAAGATCGGTATTGATAGAGCTATAGTACCGTGGTTACAAGAAAATGGCTACCCAGAATTGACACAACAAGACGTTGAGGAAGCATATACGCCACCAAAGGGAATACCCATTCATGACGAATACCTGAAGCATCACCGTATAGAGCTAGACAGCATTGTTGCAGAGGTGAAGGGCGAAGGACTCTGGAAATATCTCTTATACAGAATACAGCTTCCACAATTTTCTCCAGACGGGTTTGACTTGAATAAATTAATAACAATACCGGATAACGACGAATTTTATACTGATAATATTACGGATGCGATATCAAAGCTTGATATGCTAAAGGGTAAATTGCTTAAGCCCATCGACGAACACCTTGATGATCTATTAGAGGTTGATAAGGAAAAAATAATGGAAGAACTTGGACATGCAAGAGAACTAAAACCAATCGATGAAAAGATTGACGATATTAAAGAACGTTTAAGTGAGATAGTAAAATGCGATGACGATTTTAAATCAAAGACAGAAGAGGTTACAGGCATAATATCTGATCTATTATCAAAGGTTGAGCAATGGAAAAATGGCAGTCTTCCGAAATGAGGTAACATCTCCCTTTTTATCTAAGGTCAAGGCCAAGGCACGTGCTAACATGGCGCCGGTCGAATGAATATTATCGTTAATACTTGCCAATATAGTGGTTAGTACTTAAATTATATTTGCATGGCTTGCACCTATTTTAGCTCGAATGTGAACTCATTTTATTCCTTTTTTAAACCGATCTGACTACTAAGTATTAGTTATCATTAAAGATCTTCATTTCCGTACTGGGAAATGGTTATCGAATGAGAGATTCCAAATAAAATTGCAGGATTGATTTATACTAACTGATTTCATATGAATTGACACATAAGAAGCTCCACTCCCCAAACCCCCAAAATCTTTTCGTGTTTCATTTTCATGTAGCTCTCGATTCAGCAGCAAGATATGGCTTAATGCCTTGCGCTCGTATTAGATCTAAACCGATTAGCATATGTTTTGTAACTAATTTTGACTAACGTAGTAGATAGGAAAAGATATTTGCAGCCATATCATTCTTGAATCTGTTTGACTGTCTCAAGGGGTAGACTAGTGGAGACAGTCAACCGAAACTATCGGATACTGTGGTCTGAATTCGAATAAATAAGCGATTTCTTTACACAGTATATTTTTGAGATGCAATCAAACTAGCTGATCTATTAAGGGGCGGTTACATAGCAGAATGTTACATTCCAGATAGGACCAAATTGAAGAACAAGATCTATAGCATTGTACTTATGAAAGGCATCATTATATCCGATATAGATAATCACCACAACAGTCATCATCATCATCATTATCATCATCCATTTACAAAGCGGTACAATGAGATACTAAGACAAGCCAATGATTATAGAATTAATGATTATCTTCTGATCTGGGTTTAATATTTTGACTCCTACTATTGCTTCTCTATAACTGGGACAGTCAGTTATCGTCGCAGTTCTCTCCGTCTTCACCATCGCCGTCGCCGTTCTCTCCGTTGTCTGCATCCCGTAATGCTTTATCCTCCAGTCAGCTGAGCTCTTGACTATACTTGGGGAGCCACTAGATCATTTAGTAAAGTTTTTAGATATGACTCTTTTGCTGTAAATTAATATTATGAAAACTTCTAGAACCTTTCATATGTTGATTCAGTTATCTATGATCTTAACCCTAACTGGCCTGCTGCTTGTAATATTTAGTGTAATACCAGGCTATGCTAGCAGTGGTAACAACAATAACAGCGAATCCAACAATCCTTACGCTACACTTACAACAACTCCAAATATGATAGCAGCTGGAGGTCCAATACCTCCTAACTACACACTGGCACAACAGGAGGCAGAATGTACGGCTGCAGAACAGAATGCTCCTTGGTACCCGACGATGCTTAGTTACGAGCATCATGATGGTAATCGTACTCATTTGTACGAGTGCGCCACGTTCACTGGTTCCTTTACAGACCCCAACCGAGTTTATGCATATCGATCCCCCGAAAGATACTATACTCCATCTATGATGGCAACACGTGGGATTAATGAAATGTACGTCTATGGAGGAGCGCTGGCCAATGCTGTTCCATCTCCTACTGCAACATTCGTTGCAAAAGTTGAACCAGGCTCATTAAAGGAGCTCTGGCGAACATATCTTATCAACCAGAACATTTCTGACCTATGGACCGGAGGAGGCTCTATCGAATCTATTGATGGAGATATCGTTGCCATTACTAACACATTCTTGTACAGACTTAATGGTACTACTGGAGAAGTTGAGGCAGAACTATCATTGCCCAGCGGGGCCAGTCTACCTAATAATAGCTACTTTAATGGGATGGGAGGCTGGTCAGATGGTACCCTTGTCATGAAGAATCTGGCTCGCGCCCCTGGATGTACTCTACCAGGTTTCTTTGCGCTTGCAAACTGCCCCAACCTAGAAGATACCCCTCCTTCAGCCCTAGTTGCTGTTGACTCCAACACATTTGAGGTACTCGACTGGATACAGATGGAAGAGATGATAGGAGGCCGCATTACAGCAACTCATTACGATGGCAAAGATTACGCCTACGCAACGGGCCAGACCAAACTTTACCGCTACGAATGGAATGGTCAGAATCTCACCCTAGACGAAAGTTGGGGTCCTGTCCCATATCTACTTCCTAATCAGACCAGTGCATCAGCATGTGGGGTTATGGGTGAATGGGTTATCTGTATGACCAACGGTGGACAACCTACCAATGTGCCTCTAAGTGTTATTGCAATCTCACAGGCTAATGCAAGCAACATCAATAGGATAGAGCCGATGCCACTAGAACCAGGACAGGTTAGTTATATACCATCTATGGTTGCTTTAGATGGGGAAAATAATAGGATATATGCAATGGATCCTGGTCCAGGTAAATCTGTAGGTATTAACGTAGATCCGGCAACTGGTAACATGACACTTGCTTGGAGTGAAGACCAGAAGACTCTGAGCTGGATGGTACTCATAGGTCCCTCCGATCAGAGGGTTCTGGTAGCCACCAATATTCTATCAAATGTGACAAATCCAGTAGACTGGCAATCCGGACCAGTGGGAGCTAACTACTTAGAACAGGTTGTGTGGCGTGATGCTGATACTGGCAGACAACTTGCAGCCTCTGACTACTTCAGTCCCATGTCTGCTGGTTTTCAGGTTTGGGCAGGATATGGAGGAATCATATATGAAGGACTCAACGATGGTAACATCATGGCTTTGAAGGTATTGCCGGCAACCAATGCGACCTCCACAACCACTGCTAATATGACCTCTACCACCACCACAACAGCAACAGGTCAAAACCCAACGTCAGCAGCCGGATGATTGGTTGACCATGTAAGTTGGTTAGTCAGACAGTCTATCTTTTTCTTTTTTTGTGCTAAAACCAACCAACGTTTACACATCATCTAGCATGAGAATGGGGATTTCATTGAATTCAATGCTGAGATTAGACTGCCATGGTATATCTGTAGTAACGGCCATGTTATACCACGTGACCCTAAAGACAGATAAAGAGATAGAGACGGAAATATGATTGACTGAGAGTATCGGGCTATACGAAAGTAAAAATGGATAGCGACGTTGATATTACTCCCAAGTGGCCGGACATGACATGAATCGCATTATATCATTAACTGAAAAGGACAAGGCATATAGAGCCTCTGCGAAGCTGGACAAGTCTTCATTCGGACAAGGAAGATATGCAACTGGACAAAAGAGATGTCAAATCTGTGAGATATTTATTCAGTGGGATGGACTAATGTGTCCCTGCTGTAGCTATAGACTGAGATTAAAGCCTAGAAATATGAAATCTAAAATTAGGCTGCTGAATGATAAGAATATGCAAATGAAACCTAAGACTCCTACAATATCTATCGTAACGTCGCAAGCGTCGGAACCATATAATTGGTTGGAAAGTAATTAACTTATATTCTTGAACAACTCATAAATACCACTTTCATTTTCGAGTCTATCAGTAATTCTGGATAGTGCGTTTCTTATCGTTTTTTATATAATATTTCAGCAAGATCTGAAATAGTTAATTTCTCTTCGTTTAGGTGCATTGGTCCTTCCAACAGGAGGCACATGAGTCTACGTTCTATATCATCAAAATTTTCTTTTTCTATATCATGTATCTTTTTAATTATAGCTTGTTTTAACGCCCGCAGGTCGTTAAGGCGGGATTCTAAAAGTAATATTTGTTCTTCTGTATCTTCTAAATTATTTTGCAACTTAGAAAGTATCTGACTTAATGAAACTATTTGTCTTCTTTTAGTATCTTTTGTATTTTTATCTTTATTCACAGTTTGATCCAATCTGTCATTTTGATGGAAAGTAATAGAGTGAAGTTCATCGAATTTCTTGTAATCTGCCTCTTTATATCTCAATTCCTCAATATCCTCATTTCTTATAGTAAAATTATCGTTAGAAACTGAAATGCTTAAATTGAAAGAGGTATTGACTCTATAATATTTTCTGTCTGGTGCACCTAGATCGCTTTTCTCAGAATAAGATTCGATCAACCCTTTAGAGCTAATCAAATGTATTATTGCAAAGACCATTTACCTAGTTGTCTAGCGGTTCAAAAGGTAGATTCTGCATATAGTAACAGCGGACTATAACTTAAGCTTTTCTATCGTAGTAACAACTATACAATTGCTGTAAAATGGATTGATATAGACAGCAAAAAACCTGGTATCGCTTGAGGTCCTATCCTTAATGAGGCAGAGAGACAGGACGCTGCGTTATCGATTATATACGCTACGTCATCTTCGTACCGAATTAGCTCATCTTCATTTGCATAACTATCATTTTCAAGGTAGCTATATTCGCCTGCTGCATATATCTTACCTAAATGGGGATTGATGTCAATGTCACGTATTAGCTCCCCATGTCCCAGCCAGATGATATTCTTCGTTTGACCAGAGTATCCATCAATGACATAGATAGCTGAACAGGCGAAAATAGAATTTAGGAGAGAATGAATCTCCATTATTTTCTTCTCTACATGAGAATGTCGTATTAACATAAGGATAGCTTGGATCAGAACATATTATATTTGACGCTATTTGGTCATAAATTTGAACAGGTTCTGGCATTCATACTTGCGATAGAAACGGGATATGGTATAAAATTGGACAGAATCTTCAGGGTTCTCCAAGTGTGTGTCATTACCTACAGATTCCTTACAAATTATAACTTCACCCTATTAAACGGGTGGTAGTTGCGGTTAATGCCGACGTATAGGAATTTTCATCCGTATTGCTCAAATTAATTGTGCCTTCAAAGCTAGCTCCTTCGTCTATACTCCTTCCGTACATAACTTCAAGATTGCCAATTGAATCATCATTCCAGACAACATAGACATTGTTATTAAGGGTGACTATTCTGGGATAATATGATGCTCCAACGTTGTTACTTAGGTGTTGCTCTCTGAATGTCAATTCGATCTGCGATCAAAGCCATTATCTTGATCTTATCGGTAACCAACATCATGTGTATGGTCATTTTGAATTATGATAACTCTCTCATGGGTAATGTCTTTGCAACATCAGAGGAGGATGAAAATGGAGACAGCGATGATGATGGGAATGAAATCAACGATACCAATGGATCAGATGAGGAACAACAGGAAACGAACAACGACAATGACGCTGGTGATGTCTATCAGATAATTATCCCAGAAGGGGCTGCTTATAGTGAGACAACATCCGAAAGATTTGATCCGGCTGAGCTCCATGTGCTATCAGGCTCTACCGTTGAGTGGGTGAATCAAGATGATATAATCCATACAGTAACCAGCGGAAAGGAGACTGGCTACGGACTTTTCGAACACGCTCATGATGGTATTTTTGATTCTGGAAGCCTGGATGGTGGTGAATCATTTACATTTCAATTTGAAGAGCCTGGAAGGTATGAGTACTTTTGCATCCCACACCCATGGATGAACGGAGTTGTCGTCAGTATGTAAGTAGGACGAACTAACTAAATAGTGGAGAGAATAGAGATTTAGAGAAATGACTCCAAATATCCCCTCATTTTTTGATGGCTGTTAGTTCAGTGTCTTCACAGAATGCTATGGCATCTGAGGTTGCCGGGCAGTCTGGCGGATCCACGCGGCTTGGATTGGATCGGATTGGATTTGTTGTAATATTCTTCGGCGTCTCGAACAGTCAGGCTCATTATGTTGTATTATTGAACAGGTCATATATATCAGAGTGTGGCGCAGTTGCATCGAATATTTCAATAATCTAAATAGGATAAATGAATACGCATCATCTGGATCCGAAACTTCAAGGTATGTTAGGTCTCACATAAATTGTGTGAAGTAATCGGAAGTTGGTAAATATTAATCTAGACTGCCTAACATAATTTGATACAACTGTCTAAGGATATTGGTCAATACAAATTTAGCTTCTGTTATGAATAGACTCTGTATTCGCTTTGATGTCGACTGCAGTTTTGAACAAAGCCTATAGAA
>JBAUMZ010000110.1:0-21255 GCA_049578985.1 Nitrososphaeraceae archaeon | reverse complement strand
TATATATTTCATATATCGTTTGTTAGCAGGTTTACCAGCTTGCGTACCTGTATTCAGATCACCATAACGAAACCCACTCATAACTTCAGTATAAGTAGATAGTCCAAGAGCAGCTAGGTAATTGGATTCATGATCAATCGCTTCAGGTATATCATGGTTTATTACATATTCTTCAAGACGATCGAGCAGACCTATAGCATCAGGCAAAGTCATTGGCGACATCAGTTCCATATTTCTTACCATCTACTTATGAAACTTATCAATATCCACTCTCCTTAATACAAGCATTAGACTGCAAATTGAACGAGAATCATATCATCATATGGGGCGTAATAGGATCCCTACAAATAACTAGACCTCCTCACTGCATTGTTTACAGCTCATTTGATCCAGCCAAGTTCTGTCGTTAACAATTCACAGACGACCCTCTGATCGAAGGGGCGGTGACGCCAGCAGCTGCAGCAGCAGCTGGAGAGGATCCGGCGGCGGCGGCAAGTAACGCGATGGTAACAGTTGCAAAAGAATATTGTACCGTTCAAGCTGATCCACCATTTAAGATAAGATGACAGGTAAAGGGCTGGGAATAATTGTTAGACAGAAATAAAAGCGATATTCCTGATAATGGCATATTCGTTCAGTACGATATTCTTCATAAGACATTTATTGAAAAAGGTGGCTGGGCATTATCTTGGCCACAATATGATGAAGCTGCCAATAATTGCAAAAATATATTACAAGATGAAATGAAAAGCCAGCATATTGGAATACCTGAGTATTTTAAATACAAGAATACGCTGGATTTCTATGCCTATTGTTTAAGTCGTTAGGCGACCCGCAGATACAAGATCCGAACTTAGCTCACTTTGCTAATTCTGTAATGTGAATTGTTATCAACATAATAGTTCTTTCTGTGTGCACAAGGCAGCCTGAACCACTTTTTTGGCTTAGAGGGCCTTACATTCTACTCTACTGTAATATGATAAGTTACATCTGAAGCAAAATTCTGTGTTCCTTGAACCGTTACTTCTGTCAGAGATCCAACTGATCTTATTTCATGTTCCCCCTTAGGTAGAGGCTTTAACATGACGAAATATCCATCTGAAACTCCTTGAGTTTCTTGTGCAGGAACGCCCATGACGTTATTTGCAGGAAGTGTTAGGTTGAAGAGGGGTGATTGAAATCTATACTCTGACATTGGTATTTCAGCTCCATCTACTGTTACCGAGACCAAGTTGACCTTGTCTTGATCTTCTTTGGTGCATTTTCTCATGTCTTCTTCTGTCTTTACTCCTGGGGTATCAACAGGTGTACAAATCGCTTCAATAGGGCTAATCAGTAGGCTCTTTCCTGATGGTATAGTACAGCTTCGGTCTTCTTTTGATCCCCATGTTCCAGCCAAGAACCAAACAGGCCCACTTGCGTTCTGATTTTCTGCACAAAAGGCTCCGGTTGCATCAGCAGCTGGATTCCGATCCTCAGGAATGCTATCCAACCATTTCCACCATTCTGCGCTCCACTCCCCATAACTTAGACCATAGGGTTCAGACCCCGGAGGATACGTCTCGGGCTGTGCGTACAAATAAGCAGGAGACATAAAAGCGAAAATCAATACTGCTGAAAATGCTAAAGTAGTTCCCATCAAAAGCACTTTACTATCCATTTATTCACTACGTAAGGGAGTGCTCCACTAAAAAACATTTCCGGTCATCTCCCCATCTATCTCGTTTGTTGCATACTTAAGCGATAGAAATATGACTATCATATATCATTAGTCATATTATCAAGCAGTAAAATGTCAGCTTACTCTGAAAGCCGAGGAATAAATCGATGACTAGAAGACACAATCTGCTATACGCGCCACAGATTCTTACTAAGAAGGCTATTACAAATTGGCCTCTGAAGATAATAATGGCGATAGTCATTATATCTATAATAACTGATCTTTCACTTCTAAAACTCTATGATCTAACACCGAAGAACCCCTATCCAAGAGATAAATTGTTAATCTTTAGTTGCTTGTCGGCCACATTCATAATCGCCCAGATTTTCATATTGAATTATATCAAACGGCAAGATACACGATTTACCAGAAGTAGGCATTTCAGAGTAATTCACACCACAATTACTGTATTGCAATGGATTTTAGTTCTCATTATTTTTCTCGTAAATTTCCAAATGTGGCTCGAATCAAGGTTTGATGTTATATCGATTATTGTCGGAATTACTGTCAGCTATGGTTTAGGGATGATTATGACGGGATACCTTTCCTACAGATTCTTTATTTGGCTAAGATCAAATCATGGAATTACAATACTGCTGTATCTGTTATCATCAGCACTGATCACTACTAGCGCATTTTTCACTTTAATATTTCTAGATTCTGTTTCGTCGCTATCCTCGGAGGTTACCCCAAGAATTGTAGGTACCGCACTATTTCTTACCCAATTCCAAGATACATCACTCTTAATTACGAACATTCTTGCCATAATGTCATTTATCTTTACATGGCTAGCCACTGCGGTGTTGTTAAGCTATAGATCTAGTCATATGGGTAGAATAAAGTATTGGATCATTGTTGTCTTACCACTGGTATACTTCCTGAGCCAGTTTCTTTCGTTATTTACAAGCGGATTTGCTGCCTTCGTTTATGGAGATCCTGTAACTTTTGGAATAATCCTGACAATAATCTTTACGTTTAGTAAGCTTGCTGGGGGTATCCTGTTTGGATTCGCATTTTGGAAGATGGCAAATACTATTGCTGGCGAATTTGTTGTAGCAAGGAATCTAGTTAAGTTTGCCGGTTATGGATATGTCATATTGTTCATGTCAACACAAACTGTTGCCTTCTCGATTATTCCTTATCCTCCATTCGGATTTATTACTATTCTCTTTTTCGGAATTTCATCCTACATGATACTAGTCGGAGTCTATTTTTCAGTCATAGTTATTTCACAGGATTCAAGGCTACGCAAGACAATCAAGAAAATCACAGATGACCAACCAGCACTATTGGCAGATATATCATATGCTCAGGTTGAAGTAGCGATAGAAAAGAGAGCAATGAGGCTTGCGCAGAGGTTTGAAGTGGAACCAAATATGGTAATTGAAACATCTCATGACGTCGACATGAAGGATTATGCAATGTCCGTAATAAATGAAGTGAGATCTTACGACCAGATCTATTCTAACATAATTGACAGAGAGAAAGAAATACTTTCTCACTCTCAGCTCTTCTTAATGTGCATTGATGGAAGGCTACTTGAATTCATAGGAAACGATCAACTCGCTATATTCCGTGATATTATGGATATGCATCGGAAAGGAAAACACAAAGGGATCAGGCTCATTACATCGATAGACTCTTCTCTTATCCAGGTAGTTGAGGGATTTCTTTCGATGGAAGTTGAGGTCAAACATATTTCTAATGTAACTTCCAGACAATTCGTGGTCTCAGAAGTGGCCGTATTGGAGATTCCTAACCTAGAAAAAAACTTGAATCTAGAGCAAAAACTGCAGGTTAAACATGATCCTACGCTAGTTAGATCTTACCTTGAGTCCTTTGAAGGATTATGGAAATCGGCGATAGATGCGAGAACACGAATATCAGAATTGAAATCTAACCCTTTCTCCTGATTTTGTATCATCAATTATATGATACGCCTATCTTCTGGAGGCTCCGAATAATCGTTGTACGACAGGGTATTGAACGATTTGGAACTGACATGGTTTGTTCCAGATATAATACTTGGGCTCAGAGGGATGAGAACCAAATTTGACGTGAATTTTGGGCCCTAAATGCATCTCGCTGTTGCAAACGCGATTTCAAGGTGGAATTCTTGCTAAACAATAAACCCCTGGTACACTGTCGTTATTCTCGAGATTATTTTATTTAGCAGTAGAGTTAGAGGACGATGTAGATGTGACATTGGCAGCTGCTGCCGCAACAGGAGGATTTGTAAATCCAGAATGAGCTGCAAGCCAAGAATAAAGATCTGCTAAAACATATGGTGGTACGGGTCCAAATGAAGACAACCAATGAGATGAAGGATAAAAGCCATGTCCAAGATTAGGATATGTTATCAATGTATGATCAGGATGGTTTACATCTGTTAATCTTTGCTGCAAGAGAAACGCTTCTTGGACTGGAGTCTGAGAGTCATTTTCTCCGTGGAGTATTAGGACACCAGTAGAGTTAGACACATTACCAATGGTACTTAAATTTGGTATCATATTAGATAGCGATTTCCACAATGTAGGACAGAGTCCAACTTCGGAAGGATTTAAAACACAGGCATCGTTCGGAGCGAAAGATGTTAAGTTCTCATATGTCTTTACCAACATAGGCTTAAGTTGCTTATCAATGCTAATGTAACTACTACTAGTACCAAAAATCTTTGCTATAGCCTTAGCTATGGCTTCTGTATTATTAGAAAGCAAGAGTGAATGTGACAATGGCAAGAACTTCAATAAAACAGGAGAATTTGCAATTTGCTGTATTGATATCAATCCACTGTGATATTGATCCAATACTTGCATAGCGTACTCTAAAGGTAAGGTTACGTCGGTAGCGTACTCTACTACTTTTACAGGGTTCTGAGCTAAGGTCGCCATAAGTATTACATTCTTTACTTTCGTCAAATTATCTATCGCTACTCTTGGTGCGTAAAGTGTACCTTCACTGTGACCGAGTATGCTTATTCTCTTTGGATCTACTTCAGGCTGTTGTAAAAGAACATTCAAAGCTCTCTCTCCATCATGTATGAAATCATCGGTTGTAGCATTTCCATATGCGCTTGAATTCGAAAGAGTATAACTAGTTGCACCAACACCTCTTTTATCATATCGAAGTACCGCAAAGCCTCTTTCTGATAGATATTGAGCTAATTGGTAAAATGGTTTAGCATCTTTAGTTAAAGTCGAATTCATATCTATTGCACCAGAACCCTGAATCAATATCACGGCAGGAAATGGACCTTTGCCTGTAGCAGGATAAGTTAGCTGAGCTTTAGTCTTTACTCCATTACCTAAATCCATTACCAGATTTCTATATTTTATTGTCGGTACGTATGATTGAGCTAGTGCCTGGTTTTGTAGATTGGATATACTAGTAGATAAAGTAGATAATACAAGCAGAGTGATCAAAAATAATCCTAAAGATAAAGTAATACTTCTTGTTCTGACCATTTTATTATGTCTTAAAACATTCAGCTTGTACGCCATTAGCATCCAGCAGTATCATTATGTATTCTTATTAATAAATTAGAATGGTTACATTGAATACACATGGCACATTAAGAAGATATGATCTATTTTGTGATTTTGCAAGGTTTCATGATAGTTATAGCAGAAATCCATCAGCTTATCCACGTGCACTTATGCCTGTGCCTCTTTGCGTGTATGAATTGGCAATTATACGATTATACTAAGTGAACAGTTATTACACTTTAGGTTCTGACGGTTTTTTCCAGGTGTAATACGTGGGCTCAAGATCGAGCGATTTAGTGGTTCAAGATCCTTAGCCACAGCATCAACGTCATTTTTCACAATCCCTATCTGAACAAAAAACTGCTTCATAGATAACTTGACGGCCCCCCTCTCATAGGTTACCTCGAAGATATTATATCCTCTTCCTCTATTTCCACTCCCAAATCTTATTGCGATAGTTAAACTCTTTGTCTACTTCATATTCGAATATTCCGACCACATTATTTAGGAATGCAAGTTTTCCAGTTGATGTGGTTGAATAAAAATTTGATCCTACGTAACGTATGCTTCCTGAATCGGTCATTCTTGCCACCCCTTGCCCCGTCATTGTAACTACTTCATTACCATCCTTTGTCATCCAGAGACCGTTTCCTTCGCCGTATTGTGTGCCGTCTTGTCCTCTTTCACTCCAGTAGGTCCACATTTCGGTATATTCGATATTTCCTTTAGTCTTTCCCTCGCCAGAAACTGACATCTCTAGTCGGGGTGCTATTTCGCCATGAATTTCCAGAATCCTCTGACCTGTAAGTTTACCTTTTCCTTCACCAATCAAATCTCCTAACATTTCATTTCATATTTTGATTTATGAGGTATTTATGGGACTACTATAGAAATATCATAGTCTTGGAGTTTTGCGCGCAAATTTTCATATCCCATTTACTCAATGGCAGACGACAGACAGATTCAAACTAGAGTTTCCAGTTATTTTACAGTTAGGTTATATGTAGCCTTAGTAACAAAGCTCTGTGTTCCAGTAGTAGTATTATCGACCACACTTCCACCAAAACTAACAGGGTGATTTCCTGGAGAAAGAGGTTTCATTAGACTCACCAGCTGCCTGATACAGCTTTCATCGGACTAGCAGGAGCTCCGCAAGCCTCGATACCAGATACACTTGAGCCGCGAAATGGTCTATCTTCTGGAGGCTCCGAATAATCGTTATACGACAGGGTATTGAACGATTTGGAACTGACATGGTTTGTTCCAGATATAATACTTGGGATATAATACTTTCGGTAGAGTATCTAGTACTTTTTGTATAACATTAGCTGTCTGATTCTACGTTGATTTTCTTTCCGTATCCAATTTCTTGTCCGGATTTAATGTCCTTGACTTCTTTGGCCAACTCGTCAATGCTTTCGTTTATTGATGATATCGTTTCTTCTGCTACACTTTGGCCTTTCAGCTGCTCGTTAACATTCTTTGAGAATTCCTCCAGACCTTTTGCATATTCATTATTTTGTATCTCTGCTACCCGCTGCTCACTTACATTTATAGTTCCGTCTCCTACCAACAGATACTTGGCGACTACGTTTCCGTCACCCTGGTTAACGATTGTTTCACCAGCTATGCCAGAGATATCTTGACGATCATGTGCTTTTTCTTCGCTCATGTGGACTTTACCGTTATACTGTACTAACAAGTATAACAGTGAGCTGAAGAAATCTTCAGAAATATCTCACTTTACGAGACTACTTGAAGAGATAATTGTCAATGCTCTGAAGCAAATTAGGCAGCTGCTACTAAGGAATGAATATGAAAAGGCTTCGTCAACCTCTAGATTGCTTTCGCACGCGTATGAATCAGCGATAGAGTCAATTAATAGGAACAAATTTTTGAATCTTGAAAAACTAATAGAGCCTTTTACAATATCAGCACGTCGCTGGCGGGAAGAAGCCGATCGGTATATGAAATTTCACAAAGAAAAAATATTAGGGTATCTCCAAAAAGCCTCTGCATTACAGTTAGAAGGGAAGCATAATGATGCATTGCTTCTGTTTCACAAAGTGTTGGAACAACGTCCTTTTCCCGAAGATAGGTATGTTGCATTAGTTAACTCGGGGAATTCGTACTTCTATCTCAATAGGCCGACCGATGCCGAAAGGATGTATCAGCAAGCCATATCTTTAGACTCCAGTAATTCATTGGCATGGACTAATTTGGGAACTTTACTCACTAGTCGTGGAGACTTATCGAAGGATCATAAATTCTTATCAAAGGCTGCAGAAAAGCTCAAGGAAGCAATCAAATTAAATCCAATGGATCCTAATCTGTATTTAACCCAAGGCATAACGTTCTATCATTTAAGAAAATATAGGGATGCTATGAAATGTTTTAGACACGCGTTAAAACTAGATAATAATACCAATTCAGACTTGTTAACCTTATTAGGTGTTGTTTGCAATGATGGCTATAACGACTGGAGGAAGGCTAAAGACTACTTTTCAGATTCCCTAAAAATTGATCCTGATTCCATATTCACAAAAATAAATCATGGAGGTGTCGTTCCTTCTAGATCGATATGAAGAAGCCGAGAAACTAGCGGTGGAGGTCTACAATAAGACGGGCTACATGCGTTTCGGACTTGTAAGTCGTATTATCATTCTCTCTGCCTTGCTATGTCAAGGTAAGGTGAAGGAATTTGTTGAGTATGCGCTGGACATTCTAAGCTATATCGAATCGTTGCCACTGAATTTTGATGCTGTTTGGAATTTCGAAAACTTGCAAAGAAAAGTCCAAAAGGCCGAACTCATAACGCCAATAGGGAGAGATATCCTTATTACTCTTATTGCCTTATTTTCTCATTCGAAAAGCGAAGCTACGCGAGATAGGAAAGTTACGATTAGGAAAGTCATAGAAGGACTACTTAAAATGGATGCTTCTATCGAATCTCTTGTTACCATTGCTGATACTATCAAATTGCAATTCACGAATTTAGGTCACGATGACAACAGTGGAGGGTACCATTGGAAGGTATGTCTCAATTTTTCTCGAGACTCCAAAATATCTATAGTCAGAGTAAAATATCTCCTTCCTTCAACCTTTCCGACTTCAGAATTTCTTGTTGATGAGGTTAACGATTATTTTACCTTAGAAGGATATGCTTGGACAGATTTTCAAATCAAATGTGTAATATACCTACATAGTGAGCAAACCTTGACAAAGTATCGTTGGTTAGATCTGACGTCTAAAACAAGTCTTTAATATCAAAACTATTTTCCTATATGATGACTCTGCTTGGAAACGATAACCAAGCATTTCATTTTCATTCAGGTGACTATTTACTGTTGTATTCAGGGTTGGTATTGGTATATTGTTCGTTGAGACAAATTCCTCCTGCGACATATTCATATTCCCAGAGGGACGCATATTGTTTACAATACGAGTCGTAGAAGTGGCTTTATCATAGCGTTAACGTCACCTTCCCCTCGATTTGGTTCGATCCATCTCAATACAATGATCCTACCTCTATATCCAATCTCTAGAGAGATGTTCTGCTTTGGAGAGGTCTAAGTTCTGCGTGTGGAGTCTCTACATGTCAACAATACTAATAGTCTAGATACTCCTTCAAGAAATCATTGGTTTTAGAGATAGCTAGATTAGATTCAGTGGTATTGTGAAAGAAGAATGTTTGAAATACATGTGGCATACCTTCATAGATGTCTAGTTTGACTGGAATACTGGCTTGATCCAATGCTTGATACAAACGAACAAAATCACTAAGAAGCATTTCTTTCGTTCCACCTTGAATCAAAGTAGGTGGAAATCCGCTACTGAAGTTACCATACACCGGAGAAACATATGGATGCTTTTGATCCGGCGGATCAGCATATGCAGCTGCCATGTTTCTTTCCGAATCATTTGTTATGAGCGGATCTGCATTACCTAGTGTAAAATATGTGTCACCTATACCTGTTACATCCGTCCAAGGTGACCACAGTACCAATGCAGCAGGCATTCCTAACCCTTGATCACGCATCTTAAGAACAGAACCAGCTACTAAACCTCCTCCAGATGAATCTCCATACATTGCTATATCATCAAGAGAATAACCTTGATCCATTACTGCTTGTATAACTGAAACTACTTCATCAGTTGTTTGATTCCATTTCGAAGACGGGGCCAAACTGTAATCAATTGAGATAACTCTAAGTCCAGTCGAATTGGCCACTGGTGCGACATTTCCTAATGTGGAATTAGCACCTAAGAGAGTATAACCTCCACCATGTAGATATACCAGAACTTTTCCATTGTCATTCCAATCTTGTGGTTTGATGTCAAGTACATTTATGTCTGCAAATTCTGTAGCTGTGATATTAGGTTTATAACTATCTACAATTGATTGAGAAAATTGCGTAACTATAGGGCTTGTTTCCTGGTTAAGCCTTTGCCAACCTTCTGAGTCATTTGGGTTTGGTATGAAAGGAAAGCCAGATAAATTCGTTGTTAAGTTCTTTAGTATTCCTTGGGCCTCTTCGGATATAGTTGGGGGAATGTAGAACTGGGATTCACCATTATTGTTAGTTTGGATAACGTTTGTAATATTTTGAGTTTGGGCTTGAACAAATTCATATGATTGTGAAGACATAAAGAGAAAATACGATAGAAGAACAAATGATATGGTAATACCAGTCAAAACTGTTCTGATTATATAGGAATCTGTCCTTGAATTATACATTGCTAAGCTTAATTGACATTAGTATAAAAATGAATAATTATTGCTGTAGGCAACATTGCTATAAGTGCTCCTAAACATTATGGATTCAATTCGCTTTTCATTTGGGGGGGGGTGGCTCATTGCTGATATGAGATATTCAGAAGGTTTAGGGGTGGAGCTTGCAACGGTAAATTCAGCTTTCTTTCTCTCATGACATGATTGTCAAGACAGCAACATGGAGCGGGTGTTGTTTCAGCCTTTATATAGCGGCAGTATGATCGGAGGTTGACGTCAAGTTTTTATACAAAAGCATCGTATTTACGTTCAAAAATGCAGGGTTTAAATCGAACTATCATAGGATTGAAAGTCTGATATCTCTTGCTGTAACCAGCTTTAGTTTCTTGTTTAAATCGAACTATCATAGGATTGAAAGGGTGGACAGGTATCCACAATGGGTAACGCAATAGCAGTTTAAATCGAACTATCATAGGATTGAAAGGCAGTTCCGACATGGCCTGCTGTTGTAGCTGTAAAATGTTTAAATCGAACTATCATAGGATTGAAAGATGAATGCATTGATTCAACAATGGATAAAGAATTATGTTTAAATCGAACTATCATAGGATTGAAAGTTAGGTATTCCACATTTATCTATTAGTCCTGTCATTGTTTAAATCGAACTATCATAGGATTGAAAGGAAGAAGGAGAGAGTGTTACTAAAGATGGAGTAATAGTTTAAATCGAACTATCATAGGATTGAAAGTTATCTCACATAATTAATGCTGTCGAAGGAAGAGAAGTTTAAATCGAACTACAATAGGATTGAAAAGGCCCTTGAAACTCTCCCTTAATCGTGATCATAGCGTGTTAAATCGAACTATTATTGTGTACTGTATTTCTTTTCTAGCTGCCCTGTCTTTCTGATGTTCTAGGAACTTCATAAAATACTGGGTGGCCCATTTAGGATTATTTAACACCTTATCATAGAATATTTGACACTGATCTTTTAACTCGAGTTTAGGGTCTATACCGAAGTCAAAAAACATCTTTAAACGCCTTGGATATTGCCTTTTGGATTCTTTGGCTTTCAATGCAAATAAGAAATTGTCCAATGGACTAATTTCGTCGGTCTGGGGTGCCACATTGTATAATTGGTGCCAAGATTCATATTGTTTTCGGCATGGGCCCAGAGGACTCCGAATCCAGGGTTCGAGTTCCTAAAACATACGACAGTGATACATCAGCACGATCCCGGAAATTACTTCGCACAGAAAATAGGCAAACATTTAAAACGTTACCGCCACAATATACAGACACAAAATGTTTGATGCGTGATCTCTACAACAGAAAATACGAGCAAGAATATTGGATTCAAAAGATCCAAACAGAACTCCAAGACGAGGAGGATAGAGTAGATGTTTTGAAACTAGTAGAATTTATGCAGGATCATGAACGAAGCATACTCTGGATCGTCAGATGCATAACTGCACTACTTTTAGTCAGAAAACAACTTGGTAAACCATTTAGAAATGCTACTCGAGAAGATATCAGGAATATATTGAAATGGATGGAGCAGAAAGAGTACAAGAAATCGACCAATGAAAAATTCAGACAGATACTAAAGCTCTTTTACAAGATTGTGTACGGAGACCACGAATTTTATCCCGATCAAGTAAAATGGTTCTCCACAAAACTTGGGAAAGAGAAAGCTGGAAAAGATCCTAGTATGGATATGTCAGAATACCTGGAGGAAATAGAGATTCAGAAAGTAATAGAAGCCGCGCCAACTTTACAAAAGAAGGCATTTATAGCAGCGATGTACGAATCGGGAGCAAGACCAGAGGAATTTCTAAGACTTACCAATACAGACATAAGATTCGATTCTAATGGAGCAGTCCTTATGCTTCGAGGAAAAACAGGTGAAAGAAGAGTCAGAATTATAGCATTTGCTGCACTGCTTCAACAATGGATCGAGGTCCATCCTCTTAGATCCGATACCATATACCCACTCTGGATAAGTGAAGCTACGAATTTCAAAGGTAATGCAATAGGTTTGAGAGGTGCAGAGAAGCTAATGGCAGAAACCCTACTAGAGGCTGGGCTTTCAGGCAAACATGCTCGGCTCTACATCCTGAGACATTCAAGAGCTACTCACCTGGCAAAACATCTCACAGAAGCTCAAATGTGCGTATTTTTTGGATGGGTTCAAGGTACCCAAGTAGTTAGACGCTATGTTCATCTATCTGGCAAAGATGTTGATAATGTCCTTTTAGCAATAAACGATCTAGGAAGGGAACAACAGAAAGAAGATCACCTCCTCAAACCAACAAGATGCACCAGATGCTCAGAGTCTCTAAGTCCCACAATGAACTTTTGTTCACGATGCTCGCTACCTGTAGATACCACGAAAACACTAACTAGAGAAATGGAATTGGAAAAGGAGAATAAAGAATTAAAGGAGAAGTATGATAGAGACATGGATAGTATCCGTCATGAGTTGGATCAGAAATTTGCAATGATCTTATCATTGATAAAAGAAAATCCCAAACTAGCGCAGATAAAACCCAATGTGTTAATAACTAAACAGCTAGAATAATCATCGTCCGTCTCCTCCAAATCTTTATCAGAGACGTCTATGCAAAAACTTCTGGAAAAACCCATTGTTTGGTCCTTGGTTGATAGATTCCTTTGAACATATTTCTCCAATCTTTTAGAGTTCCATTCTTTTGATGTTTCCTGTAGGACAGATCGATTAATGGAAGAATAGGATAACTCAATGCCCAGAATGCGTCTACAACAGGCTCAAGAGCATTACTTAAGTTAATTTTCTCGAAATACTTTAACATGTTGAACAAATCTACCTTTGAGCACCTGTAGTCGCTGCTAACCATCATATTACATACCATACTTTCTGCCTCTTCGTGGTCCAGCCCCAGTCTGGAAGCCATTTCAAGCAATTTGTAGTGTATCTCCTTCATCGTATGGAAAAAATGTTCAAATTTGTAATGTAACGTGTCATTGTCGAGTGGTCGTTTCGACCACAGAAAGATATCCGAAGTAATATACGATATACTCACGAATTTGTAAAGCTCGGTTAGCTTGTAAACTAGTTGCATACACATTTTAGCCTTGTATTTCATTCCTCCTTTTCCAGATAATTTCGACTCGATGACTCCAATCGCTTCGTCTATAAATTCAGAATAAGAGTACTGAAAAACACCCAGAGTTTCTCCTATTGAAAATATTTCCTTCCGGACGTTAACATAAAGATGGGTGATTCTACTTCTTTTATGTTCATAAGTTGCTATTATCACTCCTCTATCCAGCAATCTGGCTATTGCCCGAAGAACGGTCATTCGGGAATAATCCTTCAAGTTCTTTACAACATCCTCTTTTGTGCGGCCGGGGTTCTGTTTCACATACTCCACGATTTTTGTTTCTTTTTCATCTAGCTTGTAGTTACTATTATATACTGGTTGCTGTTCAGCAGATCTTGCTGTGCCTTGTTTTGTGCCTTTTTCTAATAAGTCGTCTAAGCTATCTCTTACTCTTTCTAATTCATCCCTATCTACAATTATTCTTGGCAACTGCCACGTATAAATCAAGTATATTCCGACGTATATATAGATTATACGTGCCTAATAGTTTCTATGGATGATACCACCATCATTATTAAAAAAGAGACAAGAAATGCTCTAAAGGGATTAGGACTAAAGGGTGAGACGTACGATCAGATTATTTCGAAGTTGATAAGATTGAAGACTACTGGTCCGGAATACAGAAGATCACAGCTTCTTGAAAAAGGTAATGTGTGAGCAGGAATGGCAAAGGTAATAGGGACCACTGACAAGCTGAAGGATTACCCAAGTAATGGAATCTGCGAAGCTGATGGATGCAACGCAGAAGCTATGATCAAGATCACATTGAAGGTGGGACCAAATCATAGAATTCAATTATTTTTATGCAGAACTTGCAAGCCAAAATTCTGTAGCAGAGGTGATGACAGCGCAGAGGTTGAAATGCAATGATACTTTCTGGACTCTTGCTGAGAACATACAAGGGAAGCCTGCTCGTCTTCTGGAGTACGACGAATTGACCACCCATTACGAGCAAGTCTTGGGAGAGCTTATGTCAAGAAGAGAGAAGCTGGCCAAGACATACGTTCCAAAACTTTACAAGATTCTCAGGAATGAAGAAAAGCTGCCCCATGAGAACTGTTATGCGAGGGTGCTACAGGACTGTGGCAAGATCTGGGCTGAAGATACCGTAATGAAATACATCCCAGATGAAGCAAAGAATACCGCTAGGAGAAAGGCGGGAAAGATAAGCGCAGCAGTGAGAAAAAGACAACAGAAAGAATCCGTAGGTGCAAATGTGAGCAATACAGGTCAATCATCACTTGTTCTTGGTACTAATAGTAGTGGGGACAGTTCTGCTGGATTCAATCCAACAGAAAACGGCGCCAATGAACGAAAGGAGCAAGAATCGAGACCTGAAGGTACCGATAAACGTAGTTATTATTGTGCAGGATGTAACGAAAAGAGTTCCTCCTTAGAAGAATTGCAAAGGGAGTTAGAAATAAAAGACTTGGAAATAGCTCTCCTTGAAGGAGAAGTTGCTGAGCTAAAAGATAGATGTTCCAAAGAGTGTTCCGAGACTATTGTCACATTTTCGCATTCCGTACGTTTCGAAGAGCTACGGTATCAGATGGAAGATGTCTTCAAAATAACAAATGGCATGGGTGATGTCTGGGTGAATGGTAAGATTGACACCAAAAGTAAGAAGATTCTGGATCTCACAATAAGTGCAGCCCCAGCCAATAGAATGAATGATTCTACCTCCTGAAATAAGATTCGGAAATTAGTTCAGAATGGAACCATTGACGATGGATGCAACTCATAGATCTGTTAATGAATCAGTGACACGATACCATACGGAGGTCATTATTTGTCACTACTGTCACTCCTGTCATTACTACTTCTTCTATTTACACATGCATTATTATTACTATTATCATTCTAATCGTTTTTGTTATCCTATCATCATCATCACCGATAGGAACAGTACAAATAGCCTAGCTATTTACAATATTAGTAGGCATACCTTGTGGACGTTAGGTGCTATCCGTAGCTCCAGTACAGCTCTAGCTTCTCTGTCTGGATGTGTCACCAAGTGTGTTTCAGTATATATAAGATGTGAAATCAAGTGAGCAAGTTAGATGATGCGTTTCTTAAGCATTTTGAATACCTTAACAAAGTAGAAGGAAAACCAGTATGCTACAAGGATTTTGAGTACTTTGTGGTTGACGGTAAGATCTACCGTATGATGCATGGCACATTTCGCAACAAGATTTCGGACCTAATAAGAAATGGAGTGGTGGAACTGTGCTACAATTCTAAGGTAGCTTTCTATGTTCTAAAAGGAATAAGGTTTGGGAAGCATAATAAAGCAGCAGCTTTTGATCGTTCAAATGAGCAACGGCCTTATTGTCATACTTGCCGCTCATGTCATGGTGCGGATGATGATGACGATGATGATTGTCCAGTAAATAACCTATTCGAGGCTATTGATTCATTACCAAAAGAAAACAATGGTCTGCACAATTTTCATCTAAAATTTGAAACTCAAGACATCTATACCATATTGTCGGAAAGCCGGAAATACCCGATCGATCCTAAGAATAAAGGAATAAAGTTACGGCCATTTAATTTTAGCAATCTACGCATTGTACTGAGCATCTATCCTACCAATACTTGTAGTGTGACCGTAGCTTGTTCTGAAAATCCAGTCTACAGATATATAGACGATTTTGAGGGTGTTATTAGACTTGCAACATCACTTGCCAGAACACAGGAGAGGCTTCAAAGAATTGTAGACGAAGCAGGTTCAGCTTTGCCTGGTGGATATGAACAGATCCTCATCCCTGATATTGACAGGTGGATGGTTACCATGTGCCATTTTGCTACTGACTCCCCTAATTGTAAAGAGGCCAAATATTGTATCACTTGGAAAGATGGGCAACGAGTATTATACCGAGTATATAGCAAGAAACTGAAAAGGAATAAAGGCAGAGGAATGGATAAGGATAAGGATAGTAACAATGAACGGAATAATGATAAAAATGATGATGACGGTCGTAGTGCCTCTGTGAGTCAGGGCAAAGATGGTGAGTCTACAGGTTCAGGAAATTCTATCATTAGAAGTGAAAGACAAGAATATCCTTCCAAAACCCTCGGAGATATGTTTAGAGATATTTGATATGACTGTTACTATATATGTATCATGACCTACAGAGTATGTATGTGAGCTTTATATACTATCGACCTCGTAGTAATACCGTTGTTAGATGTCCAAAAGAAAAGGAAAAATTAATGCTGATACTGATATCGATATCGATGCGGATCCCACTATAGAGCTCTCTAAACATGAAGATAGTAATGTGACTAAATACGGTACTAATGAAAATACGGCTGTTCATGCTACAGACCTTGAAATACAGGATATTGATGGAGTGGGTCCAACTACTGCAAAGAAGCTCAAAGAGGCAGGAATTAGGTCAGTGATGGAGCTGGCAGTAATGAGCGCTGAACAATTAGCATTGGAAATAGAGTGCTCCAAAGAGACTGCTGCTACGTATATCATGGACGCACAGAGGCTGTTAAGAAGATCGAATATCTTGGAAAAGGAATTTGTAACTGCTGACTCTGCTCTTGAAAAAAGAAAGTCTATGCTGAAATGTTCAACAGGATCTAAATCACTGGATGAGCTGTTGCTTGGAGGAGTCGAAACACAAGCTGTCACAGAATTTTATGGGGAATTTGGCTCAGGCAAATCTCAGATATGCTTTACTCTCTGCGCTATGGCGAAACAACCTGTAAGTGAAGGTGGCCTTGATGGAGGTGTAATCTATATCGATACAGAAGGAACATTCAGGCCTGAAAGATTAAGTCAGATTGCTGAGTCAAGGGGATTTGAAATTTCAGAGATTTTGAAGAATGTTGCGATCTGCAAAGTATATAATAGCTCTCACTTCGAACTTATTATCAAAGATCTTGCCAGATACATAAAGGGGTTTAACGCCAGACTGGTAATAATAGATAGTATCATCTCTCTCCACCGAGCTGAATATCCTGGTCGAGGAACTCTTGCTGATAGACAACAAAGGCTCAATTCTATTCTACATAAACTAATAAGACTTGCTGAAATGTTTAATATAGTAATTGTAATTACTAATCAAGTACAATCCTCCCCTGACACTTTCTTTGGAGATCCAACAAAGGCAGCTGGTGGAAATATTTTGGCTCATACTTCAACTTATAGAATTTACCTCCGAAAGTCGGGTGAGAATAGAATAGCCAAGATGATCGATTCTCCATACCATCCATATTCTGATATACGGTTTACAGTTAATGAGAAAGGAATAGGTGACGTAGAAGAAAAGCCTCCATCCAGGAATAGGCTTGGCAAGCAAATGAGAGTTGAGAGAGCGTTTGCGAGCAAACAAGATACCGTAGATAGTTGAGTACTACCACTAACACATTTAGTGCTTATTCACAATGTGTCCAATTACATTGATCTACAAAATGAGGGACTTAGCGATGCCTCATAATATTCAATCTGGATATGATATTCCCAAGAATGGCCTTGAATCTTTGCCGACAGCGCTATGACATACAGTGACGTTTCCATATGCTTTATGACATACACAATTGCATCCAATTACTGATTCAAAGTTCTTGGCTTTTATCCAACAAGCACATGTTGAGCAAGTTGGCCAGATCTCTAAGAGGTCTGGTCGGCTGATGGCTAGACTGCCAGTAGGAACATCATTGGTCACAAAGATGCCTATTCCTTCATGACAATTGCATTTACATTCAAGTTGCGTACCTGATGACATTTGATATAAACCGTCAGTGCACTTGCAGTTTGCACAATTCCAGTCGGTTACACGGACCATCTGTGGTTAATCAATCTAGCTTAGTTTTTAAATGTTCTATTTTGATCTGGCTTGCCGTCGGCAAAACTAGAAGTTCTATGCCTGATCCAGATTGTAATTTTTAAGCAAAATCTTAACTGCGTTAGGTCCTAATTGCTTTAAGGAACCAATCAGGTAATATACTCCTGTTCCTTCTAAGAAAATACTGAAATGCTGAGTCTAAGATATAAGTCCTAGCCCAATCATCTTTGGACCTTATTGATCTACCATAAGCTTGAACGAGCTTTAATCCTGTCTGCCAATAATACCATTCTGCGTCCTTTTCTCTTTTCGCATTTATCCATCTATCGCTCTTATTAGGATATGGAACTTTGGTTATTATTTGAAATCTAGATAGATCCTCTTTTAGGTCTATTCCTGTATGCAAAGATGGAGATATTAAGACCGTAGGTTTCTTAGAGTGAATATGTTCTTGAATTACTTCATCCCTCTGTATCTCTGGGTCTGTTAGAATAAGTCTTCTTGCATTACTTTTAGAGATATTGCCCATGATAAAGTTAAGCTGCTCATAGGATGTAGTGTGGATTATTCCTTTATGTTTACTGTGTATCGTCATTAAATTATCAATCGCCTTGGTAATCGATGTTATAATGTCGTGTTGTTGTAGGCTATTATAATTCAGATAAGCTACATTTAACGGATATATCTGTCTATTTTCAATTGGAAAGTCTGATGGAACTTGTATGAATTTTACTTCTTCTTCTTTGCCACTATCAGAAGAGATTCCAACATTTCTACAGAACGCTTTATTATTTAGTATTGTAGCACTCATTATGAGTGTCTTCTTGCATCTATCAAAAACAGCCTTACAATATTTTGAAACATCTAGTGGCTTGAATTCAACTCTTACTACTTCATAGCTCTCTTTGATTATATCTGAGACTATCCAATTATCTGGGTCTGATATGATATTATTTATCGTACGGGTTAATCTCTCGGTGTCTCTAATGACATCAGCAGCAACCTCGTCAGCTATTCTCCTGTTGCTATTACCTTCGCTAAACGAAATATCTTCATATTGATTAGATATTCGTTCGTCACTATTGAATAAATCAGATGCCGATACCACTCTTTTCCTCTTATTGTCGTCTTGTTTATTATTTCGGTCAGCTGCAGCAGAAGAGGAATAACCATACTTAATCTTACGTTCAATCGCCAATGATTCAACTTCATGACTATTACCAAGTAAATTAAGCATCTTTGTTTCGATCTCAATCAAAAAATCAATCCATCTTCTAATATCATCAAATCCGAAATCAATGAGCTTTAAATCTGATATGTATCTTCTCCATCTCCTCTTTGAGATTACTAATCCTCTATACCTGACTAGTTCAGTCTCAAGTAAATGCCCTTCATCCAGTACAAGCAATTCTCTTGAGAGTAGACTTTTTTTATTTGGAAGTAGTGCCAAGAAATTAGAGTAGTTGAATATTGAATGACTTGCATTTAATGCCACATTAAGCTGATCAAAATATGGACATGCTCGCCACTCTAAGCCAGAAGTAGAAGAAAAATCATCTGGTGCATTAAGATTCTTTAGGTGAAGCCACTCAGAGTATTCTTTTTGATATCTCTTAACAGTTTCTAATGGAATAAATACAGATTCATTTCTCGTTCCTTTATTGTTTACCACATAGTCTTTCAGAAATGTTCTATATCTGCAGCCACTCTCTGAAAATGTCTCGTCGGTCATGCAAGGACCATATTCAGCTGTAGTATGCTTACATTCATTATTTACTATTGTTGCTCTTTGCTGACTTGCTACCATGGGAGAAACACAGGTTTTACATCTATAATTACCACTTTTTATAAAGTCCTCTTTGACTAAACAAGAAAAGTTACTCTTCCCCTTAGCTGTCTTTAGAAATGGAAAGTCTCTAGCATATTGAGTTTGTAGATCCTTTGTAGAAGTACATATATAGCTTGATCCTAGAGTAAGTGCAAGCGATACAGCTACAGGACTCTTTCCAAATCCAGTTGGTGCCTCAAGAATTATGTATTTGTAACCCGAATTAAAAGCTCCACAGATTTCATTTAGAACATAGTCTTGCTTATTCCTTCTCTGCGAGAAGGGGAAATTTCTTGTCAGTTCAGAGACATTCATTGATTGTGTTTTACTACTCATACTTTAGCGCCAGTAATTTTGTCCTGTAAGCTATAGTGTTAGGGATACTATAAAAGTAAATGCGCAATTAATCGGCAACGCAAAAAACTTCTTGATGCTGATTAGTAGTGTCTGTGTGTGTCATATGTGTGTGTCGTATGAAACTACCAGAGAAAGTCTTGAAGTTACAGAAGAGTCGTCTAGTTTTCTAGCTCAAAAAGAATTGGATAATGAAATTGAATGTCCAATTGAAGACCGCTATTTTGTTGATATTTTTAGTGTACTCGCAGGCGATGAGATGTATGACGTTAAGAAGGAAAATTTGATTGACGAGTTAGTTAATACTGGTAAATTTACAGAAGAAGAAGTCCCTAAGTATATCAAAAAAGCTCAACAGAATGGGTTCATATTCGAGAGAAAAGTAGACATGTACGCATGTATGCCATAGGGGTGTGGTGATAGATACATTTGATGTTAGAATGCAAAATAAAGAGACTGTTAATGAACTACTATTTGATTCTCCTAGTGGAAGATCAGAAGGGTTAGGGATTGTTTCTTTGTCAAGTGTTAGGCCATTTTCTTGGCGAAAGGATGATAATGGAGGTATCAATGATAGCTCTTTCCTATCTCGGAAACTCTCAACACTCTCTCGCCTGATGCAAAAATACCATGAGAAAAGGAAGTGCTGAGATTTCTAGCCATCCTTGAGTCAATTGAGCTTAGATTCACTTAGAGAGCCTTGGTATCATCCCATTATTTACCTTGATTTTTATATGATGTGTTGAATTGAATTCCTTATGCATGATACCTCTGGACTTTGTGATTTTTTTAATAATCTCTCATTGAGTAGTTTGGAAAGCCTTGCTGAACTCAACTTAGAAAATATATCTATTGAGCTGAAACTTTTGGAAGGAATATTTGAAGAGGATATAAAAGAGTTAAAGCAAAAATCTGTTGGCAATAAAACGAGAACCCGGTTGCTAAGTTCCATTAATGATGTAGAGTTCATCGTAAAAGCTATAACTGATGAATCTTCTTTAACAACACAGACTGAATACGTTAATCACTGGATAGCAAAGTTGATTCTTTGTCAGAAATCAACAATTAGGCTTGTAATTTATCTTATGACAAAGATAGAGCATTATCAGTTTCATTGGAATGAATATAAAGAAATAGATCAATCCGACACGTTCCGCAAACAACGTCAGTTTCAAATGCTATGCGATAATCCA
>JBAUMZ010000109.1:0-7793 GCA_049578985.1 Nitrososphaeraceae archaeon | reverse complement strand
CACTCGAAAAGCTCGTGATAAACATGAATGATTTTGACTATGCTACGAGGGAGATAACCCCATCTGCCATGAGAGAAGTCTATGTAGAACCTCCTGATGTTAAATGGGAGGATATTGGTGGATTAGAGAATGTTAAAAGGGAATTACAAGAGGCAGTAGAATGGCCAATGCGTTTTCCAGATATGTACAAACAGCTGGGACACGAGGTTCCTAAAGGGATACTTCTACACGGACCCTCTGGTACCGGAAAAACACTATTGGCAAAGGCTGTAGCCACCGAATCTGAGGCCAATTTCATCAGTGTTAAAGGTCCTGAACTAATGTCAAGATGGGTAGGCGAGTCTGAGAAAGGCATTCGAGACATATTTAGGAAGGCAAGACAAGCAGCACCTTGCGTCATATTCTTCGACGAGATAGATTCTATTGCACCTGTCAGAGGCTTGGAGGGTGTAGGATATGCAAGCACAGAGAGAATGGTGTCACAATTACTCACAGAGATGGACGGAGTTCAGGAAATTCATGACGTTGTGATTATCGCGGCCACGAATAGAGTAGATATGATTGATCCTGCCCTCTTACGACCTGGGAGATTCGACAGAATTGTGTTTATTTCAAATCCAGATAAATACACCAGGAAAAAAATTCTTGAGATAAACACAAAAGGCAAGCCAATAGGTCATGACATAGACCTGGAGAAGATAGCGACCATAACTGAAGGCTTTAGTGGAGCCGACATGGCTGCAATAACCAACACTGCTATATCGCTGGTTCTGCATAATTATCTTCAAAAGTATCCGACACCCGAAGATGCTCTTAAACATTCATCAGAAGCTCTCGTTTCTATGCATCATTTCGAGGAAGCCACCAAGAAGGTTCGAAACCAGAAGGAAATGAAACCAGAAGAGAAACCAAATCTTTCACAGTACAGATGATCAATAGGCATACTCGTCTTTTTTTGCAGAAGCAATTCATTATGCTAAGTTGACTTCGGAAGTTGCCTAGTACTCTCGTAAGGGGAGGAATTCGTTTCTTTGTCGAAAATGGAATGTCAACCACAAGTTGTGTGTTCAATAAATTGACTTGAAGGAAAGACAAATGGAAAGATGCGAGAAGAGATAAAATCGGAATCTCTCAGACCGAATGAGAATTGCGTATTCATACGATTTACAAACGATACTCACGGTCTTGTATTGGAAAATGTTTGAGCATTGCACTTGGTTTTTTTTTGAAAATGGGCTATTTCTCTTTTGGTTTACGGCTATAGTTTCTCATAGTTTCTATGACCCACTTTACGTCCTCCTTAGTCTTTGCTAAATTGGCAATCTTTACACAATCCCTAATGTCCCTAGACTTCAATTTTGTCCATACAACGTCAGCAACTTCAGTGGCTATATCTTCTGCTATTCCTTCACCATGGCACAACAGATGAATAGTGACCTCCTTGAAGCTTCCATATTTGTATGGTTTAAAGTATAAGACCAAAAATCTAGATAGAAGTGGCGTAAGCATTCTCTCAGTAGCATTACTTGTAGCAAAGACCCAGGTCTTTAACTGCGTATTGCGAGCCTTCTGGAACTTGGTCTCGGCGATTATCCCTGTTTCCATAAGGCTAAGCAGCGCTGTTTGGTCCTTCAAAGGCATATGTTCGATCTCATCAATGATAAGATACCTTGGACGTTTCTCAAACAGGTATTCTATCATACCAGATTTGGTACTATGGCTTCCAAGGGTAAAGTAGGACCTTTCGAGCTTCATACATTCCAGCATAAACAGGGTTTTTGCTGAAGCGGGAGGCCCTACCAGGAGAATATGTACTGGTCTCTCAGAATAAAGTGACAAATGGAACAATTTTTTTATCCCTTCATAACCGACGATATTAGTAAAAAGATCTTCCCCCGCCTGAAACTGAGACATCATATCTGTATCGACTGATTTTCCCAGTTCATTTTTCAAGGAGACTAGATCTTTTTCGTCACTTGAATACTCCCGATTATTGACGGCACCTCCGGATGCGTGCATGCAAAGTATCACCTCTCATCGGTATTAAAGACATTGGAGCCAAATAATAGTGTCAATTTACTCGATAAATATAGACAGATCTAATGATTGACTGCGTAGGTCTTCCTTAAGATGTGAATGTGTCAATTGACTCGATAAAAGAGGTACTCAATTTTAAATCAGGCCAGCAGGGCATATTATTGAATTATCATAACAGATTTGTTGTTCGTTGGTAAAGCAAGCCAACCGATCCGCAACTCTGTGAACACAAAGCTGTTGTTCTTACCTTGTTATCTTTCAATTTTCAATGTATCATAAAATCTGTTGTACCAATAAAATGCTCCAACCAAAATGACATAGTCAGTCATGAAAAATAAATCCCATATCCACACCTTTTTGGTGATGCCCTCTAGAAAATGATGCACAAACCCTTCGTCGGCATGAAGTTATAGTAATCTTTCCTATGCACCACATCTAGGATAGGGTACAATACTGAAAGCATCAAATCAATAAAGCCTGTCTTCGTTTTGCCTATAATTCTCCCTTCTTCATTCGCGAACCTGATGGAAGTATCAATCGTACGCAATTACGGATCCGGAGGCAATAACGACCATGATTGCACTAAACGTATGAACCTGATCGCGTCTAACAAATCTGAGAGCAGTGAAGAGATGTAAAGAAAAAAATACATAGCCGACTATCCAACATGTATCAGCAAAAGATACAACTAGCAATTGTTCTTCCTCATTGTGTGCATATGCTAGTGACAAGTCGGCTATAAACCAAAACAAAATTCCCAATGTGAGATATAGCAATGATTTACCGTGTGTACCGCTAAAGCCATCCTCAACCGTTATCGAATAATGTTTACTTGGAAAATGTAAAACAAGACTTATTACCAGTGCAATGACGGCGATTATCCCCAAGATCAGGCAAAATTTAACTACTAGTCTTCGAAGAAATGTTAGTACACGCTTTGCTGCTTTATATATAAACCAAACGTAAATGCACGCTTTACAAAGTTGGTACTCAAATGACATTTTGATTCGGGCGATGCCATTTGAAAATGCAATTTCTATTATCCGATCTTTAAGGAGATCGCATTGATACTAGTGTCGAATACTTTTGCAGTAGTATTAACTATTTAGTATTGGATCAATATACTATTATATCAACCCGTAGCGTGATCATTAATCCCTGACCTGAAAACAGAGCAAACTTCACTCATCTCCGCGTCGATTTCACTTAGTCGATACAATAAGTAAGTGCGAACTAAATTGTTAGGGTAGCTTCAGGAACTATCTAGTTATTTGGTTGATCAAGAAGAGGTCGTCTAGATGTGGTGGACAAATCAAAAAAGCCTGGTAATTGATTCTGATCAATTGGTATTAGTTTCAAACCCAACTTATCAGAAAAATCGTATCTGATAGAAAGACTACATGAACACACCGCTGATATACTAAATGCTAATGGATTAGTAGAATATGCAGTCGGTGCATATTCTATATGTTTGCCTTGTACTGAGATGTTTCGCAATATTTTCTAAACAGGGTTCAAAAGCATAATACACAAAATTCTGTTCAAGATTATATTACCGATTTTATCATGAGGGATTAGATTATGAGTTTCTCGGGCAAGCAAAGTATGAGGGGACGAAGAGTATTTCGGTTCCTATCATTTGTTTCACTTGGTCTGGTCTTTACGGTTATAATTTATGGAGCCTTTCTCAGCGCTCGGGGTGAAGGACTTTCGTGTTCAGATTGGCCGTTGTGTCCGACTGGATTCATTCTTTCACCAGAGGGAAAGTACTTCCTAGAATACGTTCACAGGATCATAGCCTTGGTCACTGCTGTCTCTGTCTACGTTACAGCGTACTACGCAATTAAAAGATTTGTCAAGGCTAGAAGGGCTGCTACCGCTACCGTCGTGGCCGTCTCGTTTCAAATTGCAATCGGAATGCTAGTCGTGTCTTCAGAACTGCAACCAATCATAGTCGCTATCCACACTGGAGTAGGTGTTCTATGCTTAGCATTGGCTCTACTGACATTTATCTTATCCTACCCCGCCTTCACGGGCCGTCCCGTCTCAAATAAAGCCACTTCCAAGGTAAATTGAGGAGGTGTAATAAAAATATCATCGTGTGGAGAAGGAGTTAGCGCTGCTACAAATGATCCTAGTAAACCATATCTTGGGGGTCATCCGAGTTAATGTTTACTTCTTTTCTTCTTTTCGTTATAGCTAGATAAAAAAACTGTTGTTCGCCCTAAGGTTAGGACGCTAATGCCATCAAGTTTGGATCGAAGCTCCCACTTAGCAGCGCGATAATCAAAACTGGAATGTAAGGGTAAAAAGATGATTAGGCTTATGAGTAACGTGACTTTTAACACTCCTGCGTAACCTAGACTGCCCCATATCAAGAAGATCTCCTCTAAAATAGTCAATAACGAAACTATTGCCCTAGGCAGTTTGGGCGTATGTATGTTACTCCATACAAAAGAGGAGATATTCTCATTCGCCATGCGTTAAATGATTGCAATTGAGCTCTACCTAAATTTGGTTACTTGAATATCACCTTCGTTTGCAGTGCCTGTTACCTTTGTGAAATTCAATTCAGTGCTCTCAGGGGGGGAGATCATGACTGACGCGAATGGTCCCATATTCCCTATTTGTTGAATTTGTCCTCGATCACCAAATTGCACGGATACATTATTGAGGGTATCAAAGTTGTTGTTTGATACCCTTACACTTACTGTCTGCATAGTTCCCATCACCTCACTACGCTCAACAATTTCTACATTCAATCCTGACCTAGGGATATAAACTGATAGTACCACTACACCCACAATAGCAAAGCCTGCGATTATTATATATTTTATAATCTTTATGTAGTTCCTCTTTCTGGAAAAGCCTTCGTCGTCGGCGAAGCGATTATTCTCCCATCTTCCCATGCAAAGAAATATGCAATTTAGTGTTATATGGTTATGGTTCTTTCAGCCTTGAGCAGAGAAGATAACCGCTCTGACTACCGACAACGGCAAGATTTGAATCGTAACAAAACTATCATCATGTTTATCTCAAGGGGGTTAGAGATCCTTTATCACCATTGCATCAAAAATATGCCTAAACCAAATCGGTTATCTTTATCGATACTTAATACTAAAGATCCTATATCTTTTTTAAGAAATTCAGGTTTGATTGTATTGAGAGTCCAAGATCTAACGTATGTTTGCCAATCCTATTCTAACATAACTATGTCCTAGTGAGAAGTTAACTCGATATCTTTCCCAATCCAGATAAATAAATATTGTGGATCTTTGTGATTATGATAAGCCTTAGAATTTTAGCCATAACTGTGGGTTTGACAGGGCTGATCATTGGCTCACTATTCGTCGGCACAGGTGACTCCTATGGACGGGATTACAAAAAAAAATCGCTTGCAGTTTCACAGGCCAATTACTGCGGACAAGGAGAGGTCGGGATGAGTGTTCAGTGCACGAATACAGTATCACAGACTCAAGGAAATGAAAATGGAGTGGCTTTGACCGACTAGAAATTATTTTTGATTTTCATCATCTCAACTAAATTCGAGATATTCCATTCCACATTATTGCACGAAGACTGAGAGCTCTCATTGCATCGCATTAAAAATAAACATAAGATGAACAAAAGTTCCGATTGTCACCCAGCAGCAACATTCTCAATCCTACCTCCTAAAAAGAGGGTTACATACGAATGGACCAAATGTTTCTGCGCAGCGATCATACAAGTCACTGAAGAAATCATCTCGACGATCGATTGGTGGTTGGCCATCGCCTGGCTTCAGTGTCCCAAGTTCAGACGTCGATCCCACAATGACAGGCATTCTTAGAGGTTGGGCATTCCTCATTACAGTAACTTGAACGGTATCCCCTATGTTCTTGTCTTCAATGGATTCACTTAAGGCATTAATATTAGGAATTATTGTATCATCAATTCTTACGATTACATCTCCTCCTATCTCAACTGGGGTACCATTTATATCCACAACAATAAATCCACCTCTAATACCTGCTCTCTCTGCAGGCCCATCTCCAAATACGTCAACCACAAGGGCACCCTCTCCCCCATCCTGCTTATTATTTGAGGGCTGTTGCAATCCTGTTAAGTTCATCCTTTCCGCTATTTGTTCAGTCATGTTTATGCTATTGATGCCTAGGGTGGGATGTTGTTGTTGTTGTTGTTGTTGTTGTTGTTGTTGGTTATGCTCAGTTTCTAACTGTCGTTCCGTTGGTCTGGCTGCTACTGTCATGTCAATTTCTTGGGTTTTTCCATCCCTTAACACACTAAGTATTACATTTTCGCCTACCGATTTTGCTGATTGAAGGTACGAAAGTAGATCTTCAATTTTCCTGACTGTGACGTTGTCTGCAGCGACAATTACATCTCCTCCCAACTCTATTTGTCTTCCATTAATCTCTCTCAGCGTTCCTCCACCTCTAATACCAAATCTTTCTGCAGGGCTCCCCGATGTAATTTCTGTAACTAAGAACCCTCTAGAATCATTCAAACCCATCTCATCCGCGATTTCAGGAGACATGTCCACGCCAGCTATTCCTATATATGGATGTCTGTATACTCCCGTGGAGATTAGCTCCGGTACTACTTTCCTAATAATGTCTGATGGGATAGCGGATCCAACTCCTGGATATCCACCAGTAACTGTATTCATTCCTATAACTTCTCCTGCTGTATTGAGCAGTGGCCCACCTGAGTTGCCAGGATTTAGTGCAGCATCAGTTTGAATTGAATTTGGTATCACAAATGGTGGTGTATTCTGTCGACGCAACAGAAGATCGCCCTGCGGTGCAGAAGATGGAAGGATTCTACCAAAGCCACTCACTATCCCCTCGCTCATCGATCCAGACAGTCCGAAGGGATTTCCTAGCGCTAACACCGGTTGTCCGATTCTGAGTTGGGATGAATTACCTAGAGGTAATGGTATGAAGCTCTTTCCAGTTATGTTCTCTACCTTCATGACAGCCAACTCAGAGTAAGGATCTGCACCAATAACTCTGCCGATATATGTCATACCGTCAAGGAAAGTTATATGAAAATCTATATCGGTTAGGGTTGTTTCTTGGCTTTCCAAGGGATCGGTGATCACGTGATAATTAGTGACGATATAACCTTGATTATCATAGATAAAGCCTGAGCCTTGCCTTGATCCAAAAGAGGTAGCGGCAGCATCGCTTATTTGAACCACTGATTGATCTACATCATTGAACAATGTAGAGAGATTACGTTCCAGATTCTGATATGTCAATATAGAGGAATTTTGATTTTCTTCGGACGGGACAATAAAGCTATTTCGGGCCTCCAATTGAGCCTGGGCACCCAATTCAAAGGAACACAGTACTAACAAACAAATTAAAAGAATAGCAATAAAGGGCATATAAAATCGAAATTTGTCGCATAATTCCATGTTGTCACGTATAAAAAACGTTTTTTTAGATGCTTTTGGAGGGGGTTTGTAGGCCACTTCGATTCTCTCTATAATTTGCAACGCATGGTACCCAATAAATCTCCGTTGAATAAATATATCTGTTGCCAAATCTTGAGTCTTTAATATCAGTAACAGGGAAGATAGCTTGTCTATCTAAAATTAGGATATATTTTAGATTTAAAAATATTCGGAACTCCATAGATTTAATCCATTTAATGTTGCCGCGACGCCTGCAGTTACAATAACGCCAGAACCAATGCCAGAACCAGCCTCGAATATAGAAAAAACAAGTACCAACAACCAGGATCATGAA
>JBAUMZ010000108.1:0-3789 GCA_049578985.1 Nitrososphaeraceae archaeon | reverse complement strand
GTGGACTGCAGATAGAATTAGACCAATTGTAACTATGACTGGTTCACATCAAAGGACCTGTGTATTTGGTGCACTATGTATGGATGGAAGGCAACTCTTTCGTCAGTATGAATACTTTAACCAATACGCCTTTCTGGATTATCTCATACAAATGCAAAGAAGCTTTGGAAAACTAATATTGTTCGTAGATAGAGCACGTCAACATCATCGTTCCATTATGGATAAAGATGTTCTAAAGGTAATATATTTTCTAAAAGGTTCGTCTGAATTTAATGCTACAGAAGAATGCTGGAGACAGGGGAAATATGATCTACTCGTGTCAAAATACTATCCCAGATTTCAAGATCTAACATGTGCCATAGCTAACTACTATAGAACAAGACGTTTCAAACTAGACATCCTCAAGTATCTATCGCGGAGTGTGAGTTAGCGAATTAATGTTATTAAGAAGCCAGTTATGGGTCAGATTCATAGCCTATAACACGCATTGTGAGTCATTATTGCAATGGTCTTTACATTGCCCAATCTTATGCGAAACACGAGAATTACATTATTGTAGTCCTGCGCAGCGCAGTTCTAAACTCTTTTACAGCAGAGGGATTCCTCTTTTTCACTAGTAACCTCTGAAGAAAAAATCTTCTTGTTCTTGTGTCAACTGCCACGTGTATCTTTTGATACTCTATGTGTATCTTTAGACCTCTTACGTGCCCATGGCAATGGACACCGTTGTACCGTTAGCTAGCTGTCTTTGCTTCATCGTCCGCTGTCTTTCCATTATGTAATCTTTCTGCATTCTTACAATCTGCTTAATATATTCTGGATCTTCCAACGTCAGTTCAGAAGAGACACAGGATCTGCAAACTTGCTGATGTATTAAATCATGATATGTACATTTCAGCGGCTGAGGCTTCGACCCTGATCTTTCGATTGTAACTCGTTGTGACTGCATGTATATTCGGTCTTCCACTTTTTTGGCTTAAATCATGATTTGGATTACATTTCCTCTGATGCGTCTGCTGCGTTTTTATATTTCTTTGTGGTATCGTAGATTGGAACTTACTTACTTGTTCCAATTTTTCTGGATTTGACAGAGATCGTTTGCATCCTTGATCTTGATTAATAGATTTGCGTCTTTGATTCACCTCTTCCTGCTGTCCAACTCCTTCCATGTGAATACCCTTCTCCTTTGATCCGGTATACCTGTTTCTCTCGTTGAGCGCTCTTTCTATAGTCCTTGAAAATTCTGAAACTACAGGATTGCTTAGACTGATCTCAACATTGCTCATTGGTATCGACGGGGCTCACGTGGTGTTACATTGAATTCAACTGAGTCACCATTCTGGTTCAAGTGCAGAAACAACTCGTCAGATGTATGGGAATCGGATAAAAAAGAAAAAGGGTAGATTGACTGGCCAATCTACTTGGTCAACTGATCATCCTGCTGCTGACGTCGAGTTTTGGCCCGCTGTTGTTGAGGTTGTGGAAGTTATATTGGCAGTCGAAGTAGCACTGGTTGTCGGCAATACCTGAAGGGCAATGATGTTACCTATGTTTAGTACGTCGTAGATCATACCTCCGTAGCCAACAGGCACAGGTCCCTCGAAAGTAGCCGGAGGGAAGAAGTCAGATGCAGCAAGTAACTTGCCTGTATCAGCATCTCGCCATTGCATCTGCTCAACGTAGTTGGCAGTATCAGCCCAAGGAATGAGTTCACTTGCGTTCTGTGTTACAGGGGACGAAATGTTAGTATTGACGAATACTCTATCATAGGACGGACCTATCAGCGTGATATAGCTTCTACTCCATTGAGGCTCGACCCATGCAACTGACATATTGCCAGTACTGGAATCAATATCGACTGCAAACGCCTTGTGTAAGCCAAAATCCATAGCATAGATCCGGTTATTCTCTTGGTCTACTGAGCCATGGGCAGGATATTGACTCTGTTGCCCCGGTTCAAGAGGTATTGGGTCAATCCTTGCGATCTTGCTTGCATTTTCTTGGGAGATAGCGACTACGCTCATAGACGCGTTGGAAGGATTGCCGTTGGTAGTTAAAATGACCCAATCATTTAGGATCATGACAGCACCTGCAGGACCCTGACCTGGCTTCAGGTATGGAACCGGACCCCAAGTTTCATCGAGGGATATATTTGTGCCATCCCATACATATCGGAAGACATTGGAAACTCCTGCAAAGTAGGCATAGTTTTTACCACCGAACTCACTGGTAGTAATACGACCTGCCCCATTCTCGGTACCCTGAATCCAGTCAAGTACTTTCCATGTCTTTGGGTCAACTACGGACAACACCGACGGACTAGCAGCGCCAGGAGCACCAGGACATTTGAAAGCGGCAGCATCGTAGCCATTCAGTGTACATCCCACTGGTCTGTTAAATGACTTGAACACCAAGTTTCCGTCGCCTGGAAATGCAGAGTAACCATTGAATCCACTATCGGTTGGAGGGTTATCGCCAGTTGGGAGAGTGAGTACGGCCTCAATTGCTCCAGTAGTGGCATTGAGTTTGTATGCTTGGTGAGTTGTGACAGCCCCTATGCTTCCATCAGCCAATATATTGCCGGCACCTGAGAGGGTGAAAGAATCTGTCACGTTGAAATTATTAAGATATGTCCGCCAGATTTCGTTGAGCGAGCCAAGTTCTACACGAGATACATAGGCCGGTGAGTATGGATCCGCTCCACCGTTACTTCCACCATACAAGTACATCTCATCAAGATCACGTGTTGCTACATTCCAAGGATTAATGTATATTTCCGAAGACGGATAAGCATAGACATCGTTAGGGCCTGTATAGGATCCTGGGAACTGTGCGCATGAGATGAGCACTGTACGTGCAGAGTCATAATGCGTTGAAGGATTTAAGGTTCGGTACCATCCGGGATTCGCCAGTTCTGCTGCGCATTCGGCTTCTTCTTGTGCCATCGTCCAGTTAGGAGGTATTGGGGAGCCACCGGCGGCAATCATGTTCGGAGTTGTTGTAAGGGTAGAATATGGATTGTTGGAGGCATTGCCAGTACTAGCATAGCCTGGTGATGCACTCGTGCTTAGGACTAGCAGGCCGGTAATGAATGCCAACAGGAAAGGTAACAGAATCGTAGTATGGATATTTCTATAACTTTTCATAATGCTCCTCCAACAGACGAATCACTTTTAAATATTTCTATACGATCTATTGATAAGACTAGTTTAGCCTAAACAAGCAGCTATAGTTCGTAAACCTATAAAGATATATATTCATAACGACACTCCTATTGCCGGCTGCAAAGTAGTAGATATAGATCAACTATTTGCTTCAAATAAATGGATCCAGCCCTGTGAGGAGAAACTGTAAAGAGGCTTGGTGACACGTATGGCTGTCATTGTTGATCCTAAATCACCACCTCTAGTGTGTATTGCATCGACTCTGGATATTTTGGATAGTCACAAATAGGATTAAAATAACTTCTACCATATATAAGAACCCTCATTTTGGTGAATGGGTGACCGAGCAGATCGACTGACCAACCTATCTTTTTCTTTCTGATCCATTTGTTAGAACATTAGATGTTCTCCACGGGGGGACTGACCTTCTTTTGAACCCTGCAAATTTAGATGAAGGTTTTCGATCATTGTTAGAAGAATTTTTAGGTCTTCCTCAACTCTTCTAATCCATTTATCTTACTTATGATCCCGTATTTTGTTTCTTGATCCAGATCGCTCTTACGTCCAACAATTCTTCGTGTAATGTACCAGACAGCAATAGTCGAAACATAAATTCCAGTTAATA
>JBAUMZ010000107.1:0-2178 GCA_049578985.1 Nitrososphaeraceae archaeon | reverse complement strand
TTGGTTCTTCTCGTACGCAGATACACTTTCAGGTGTTACAGTAGAGACCGCAGATATTACAAGTAATAAAGCTGATATTGTAGTTATAATTGCAAGTTTTCGGGATTGCATTAGTGTTTTGGGTTATGCTTTTTAATTTATCTGGATTGGGTGAAAAAAGACTGCCAAACAAAACTTCAAAGCTTCTTTCTCATGTTATTGTTATTATCTCACTCTCCTTCTGAATGAAGGCATAGCAGACACATACGGAAACTATCGAGTATCCAGGCTGAATTCATCATCTTTGGTAGTTGCAGACCTTAGCGAGGTGATTAACTTGTCAAACTTAGGATGAATCCTTCCGTGCCGTTACCTGTTCTTAAAACGGGTTCCGTTACTTAAATACACAAACTTGAAAATAAACATTCTGTTAGGATGCTGCAGAATACCCGACGTCATACTGCTAGCAGTTAATGTTGCAGCATTGTAGAAAGGGCGGACTTTCTAAGCTTCGACAGGGACAAATATTCCTTACAGCATTGTTATTGCTCTTCAGGAAAGCCTATGCAGAGAATGCCGCCTTGCTCAAATGGCGGTTCAGGAGCACTTCCTGACGTGTGCTGAGCAGCAAAAGTTGGATGCCCAGGTTCTGATTCTGGAGGACAGACTCCATTTTCAGGAAGCGGCTGAGGATCTGCTGTAAAAATGCCCTGCTCATCAGCAACGTTCGCGTCTTGGGGCCCAGGTCGGTCCTCGAAAAGACATATTATAGTCCCTGCGGGCAATTCGTCATTCACATCTTCTATGAGAGTCACATCCCATACGGTCTCGGTTGGACATCCGACATCAACTGGTGGTACTTATGGTACTGGCGTTCTTTCGCCTATCTCTATGTCTATTGCTTGACTTGGAGCTGCATTAAATGGCGTTGAGCTTATCGCTGCTCCATCACTGTCCTGTATAGAGTTTATATCATTCAGACAGTTTGCACTCGCCTGTTGCTGTATTCCAATAATGAGCGAAATCAACTCCGCTGGACAGTCGTTATTTGCAGCAGTGTTCTGGGCGTTGCTGTCACCGCTATATTTCTTAGCAGATACATCGTTGCTGCTGTATGACGCCATAGTTGTACTGGCAAACAAAGCTGCTATTGCAACAGCTGCCATTGCTACTGTTGGTAGTGTCTTGTTGTTCTTCATGACTCGTAAGAATCTCTTGCATTCACATTTAACTGGGTTGAGTCAATTCAATCTGATTTATATTATTGTGCTATTGAGAAGAAGATTTGTCTTTCAATCTAGTCCACAGTACTAAACATCAATACTATTCGTATTAGATATCTGGTAGAAATGATATCAGATATAAATGGAGGTCTGATTCTGTTTAATGCAAATAAACCAAACATTCGTCCTAGACAGGCGAATATGGATACTAAAAACCTCGTAATTGTTGCGGCCATTGCAGCAGTACTGGTTGGAGCAACTGGAATTGCGACAGCAGACAATGCATTTGCAGGCAAGAAGAGAGAGTACAGTCAAGCAACATCACAGCACAGGTATAGGTAGTATAAATTATAGAATTGAATATGCGATAAGAGAAGGTAAGAAAATTCGAAACGCTTTAACAAACATGAGTCCAGAGGCAAAAGAGCGCCTCCGAATTACCAATTATATGATGTAGGTGTCGTAGCATCGGAGGATAGGATTTACACTGGGTTGATTTCATATTGAATCACTTCGATGATCCCTTATTCCCAAGAAAAATCATGACTGAGAGAGTTGGAGCACAAGTAAAGGTTTTTGAAGAAACTCATAAGCTATTTACAGAACGGTATGAATCATTTATAAAACCTTGAAAGATGAAGAGAAGTCAAGAGAATCGTGATGCGATGTTGCAGACCTGTAAACAAGCCAACGAAATGTTTATGCAGCATGGTGTTTTACGCTATGATGTTTCCCAACTCAATAATACTGATGTCCCGATGGAGGGCTTTAGTAATATTGCTAGTACAATATCTGCAAAACAGAACGAGGATGTTTGGATAGACTCGCTGTACTACAAAGATCGCCAGTATATGAGTGAGGTAAAGGCAAGAATGGAAAAGGATGAAAGAATGGAACCGTTAATGAAACAATCCATTGATTTAATGCCTTCTGGAGCCAAGATGATTATAGGAGAGTTTGATCGTCTCAGTCTATA
>JBAUMZ010000106.1:0-2203 GCA_049578985.1 Nitrososphaeraceae archaeon | reverse complement strand
ATTTCGCTTATGCGAGAGCAGGAGTCTTCTGATCCTTCACTCACTAGCATAGGTACAAATTATACTAATGATTAAAATCACAGTGACGGATAGCAAATCCAGAGGTTTTCCAGAATGGGATAGTTTGTACAATAGTCAGCAAGTAGAAACTATGCCATGGTACAACGAGGAACTAGATTCCGATTTAGAAGAGGAGATATCGGAACAAAAGAATCTCCACAAAGGAAGGTTTCTCGATCTTGGCACTGGTCCTGCGACTCAAGCTGTGCAGATTGCTAGGAAGGGATACCAGGTGACGGGCTCAGATATTTCTCAAGCTGCTATTCGCAGAGCAAAAGAGGTTTACGGTAAAGAACAGAAAGTTAGCTTCATCGTGGATAACATCCTAGACTCTAATTTCAAGGAAGATGAATTCGATTACATTTTTGATCGTGGCTGTTTTCATGTTCTAGATCCTTCAGACAGGCTAACTTATGTTAGAGAAATAAAAAGGATCCTCAAAGAAGATGGCATATTGTTCCTAAAGTGTTTTAGTATTAATGAGAAAAGAGAAGAAGGACCATACAGGTTTTCTAAAAAGCAGATAAGTGAAATATTTGAGAAAGAGTCCTTCACAGTCATGAGAATTAAAGACACGGTATATCAGGGCACCTTAGATCCATTACCTGAAGCACTATTCGTCGTAATGAACAACTCAAAAAAGAGGTGACAGCATACCTCTTTGCAATGGGGAATGAAATCAGTTTGACGGATCACCGCTTACAAGGGACTACTATCTTAGGCGTCTCCGCATTTTCTTTAATCATATCAATCTACTTCCTAGTGGCACTATGGAAGAAAGATGTAATCTCTTTGCGGCACATGGAATAAAAGATCCTAGATGGGCATTCCATTGTATTATAAAGTTCCTACAGTCTCAAAGAGAGAGGGTCGAAACGGTGAAGAGAAGGTTTGCACAGCCGTCAAGGCTAAATGCATTAATATACATGAAAGATAAAATGAGAGATTATGTCAGAGCAACAAAATGAATCACTTGCTCATCGTTTTCACATGGACATATTTCAAAGGGGAGATCTGGCAGCAGCTGATGAGATTCTCTCTAAAAATTTTGTGTTCCGAAATCCCGCTCTTCCACCAGAACTGAGGAACGGTCCGGAAGGCACAAAAAAAATTGCTTCCACAGTCATCGACAGTATGCCAGACCGCAGAATTATCCATGATGACACTATTACCAAAGGAGATAAGGTATTGGTTCGTTGGACGATGACTGGCACGCTTAGGAAAGAACTTTTTGGTATGCCTGCTAGCGATAAGCCAGTCACATTTGTAGGTTTTGATCTATTTAGGATATCAGATGGGAAGATTTTGGAAATGTGGCAACAATTTGGGCCTGGCCCTTGGGTATGACATCCTGCTCCTACAGTACGTCCACTAACCTAAATAAGTAAATCCTCAGGTTTGGAATGTGTAAAGAACCAGGCCATTATGCTCCACAATAATTCTTATATCCAATGAATGGTTCCAAAATCAATTAATTAGATATTTGCAGCCCAACCAACCGGGTAAGTCGTAGCGAGACTCAAAAACGAGATCGTCGGCCATGATGTCGAAGAAATGATCGCCATCAACGAGTCCCGCTAGTCCCTTCAGAACGATCTCGAAGAATGGATCAAACGCGCTGCTGATTGCATCCTCCATAGAAATCTAACTGAGTTGTCCTCTCACCAGCAAGAAACCCAGGATTATGAAAATTTAAGTAGTAGCCTTTGTCAGGTGTCAAAGGTACATCAACTTCACCGTGCTCTCGACCGGGTGAGAATATATGGCAATACACTCAAACGATGGTATTGGACATCCTTCTTGCTGTAATACCTCGACATTTATGTTTAGACCACTTAGTACATCATACCGGCCAACCAATCTAGGATTAACCGCCTCATAAGGAACTGAGAAGGTATATGTACTAATCATACCTCCGACAGGGGCAATCAAATCATTGGAATTAACCTGCACGCGCTCTAAGCCCTTATCTTTGGTGCTGCCACTGTTGCTAACTGTTTAGCCGCTATCTGTCTAGTCGGCTTACGTTTATGTATGCTCTCTCTTGCTAACTCAAGGGCGAACTTTTCTGCTGATAGTGCTGTTCTATATGGTTTGTTTAACTGATACATTTTTGCGCTGCCTACTGGTCTAGTTTTCCTGA
>JBAUMZ010000105.1:0-38854 GCA_049578985.1 Nitrososphaeraceae archaeon | reverse complement strand
TTCTATAGGCTTTGTTCAAAACTGCAGTCGACATCAAAGCGAATACAGAGTCTATTCATAACAGAAGCTAAATTTGTATTGACCAATATCCTTAGACAGTTGTATCAAATTATGTTAGGCAGTCTATATATTGCAGTATCTTCATTTTCAGTTACGAACTTTGCATCTCCCTGCAGAAATACAGTGTCGTTATTTCTAAACGTTCCAGTAGCATTCCCTACTGCACTGACACTCAAATTCTCATTCAGTATTCCTTCACCGGTAAAGTTTCCCGTAAAGCTCTTGTTTGATGTTTTTGGCATCCCTAATTCAGCACTATAATGCTCTTCATAAAATGGATCTCCTAGCTGTACTATCCTAGTTACATCCTTTGATGGTATGTTACTTGAAGTGGCGCTACTGTCATGTATCAAGTTAGTGAAGGATAGTACCGTGGCAACAGTAGACACGAAAACAAAAACCTCAATAAAGTCACTATATCTTACATTCAAGGTATTGCTAAATACAAAATACCTTAGTTCTAGTTAATAAGCATATCAGTTCAGGTTTAGACATCCAAACCTGCAGAATGTGATCCACTGAATATACGTTAGCATTTTTGCCCAGTAACAATAAGTACATGGGTATGTAGGATGCGTATGTCCTTTGTGTGCCTATTATGCAATTCATCAGTTGGAGGGGAGGCAGCACTGAGAATAGAACCTGGTTTCCAAGTTATCATAAATGCGATACAAAGGGTAAAAAAAGCGAGAGTTTAAGCAGTCGGTATGTTAAAGCTTCCGACGATAGACCTAATGCTATATGGATCGAGGGTTAGTTGAAATTCTATATCTAGCAGAACCATCTAAGTCAATTTATATTTACATTTCCAAAGAGGAAATCATAGACTTGTGCAGTAACTGGGAGCACTGGGCTGCCAGAGCAATTGCTAATGAAGACAAACCTATACCCGTAAGTGAAGAAGTGATAGATTTCCTATATAAAACTGAACATTCGACATTTGGAGTGTAGTTCCGATTTGGTTTGTAGTGGAGAACGGTAAGGGCAGATGTAAAGCAGGGAATATCATTCTCACTACTGGTGATACGTCAGTAAAAGCCAACAATATTCAGCACGACGGCCAAGTATTCAGCACGACGGCCAAGTATTTGCAAAGATGACCGGAAACCCCCCATTTACATGGCACTGCAGAAATATACCCTTACAAACAAAAAGAAGTTTTAGAATGGGCAACTAAAATAGCAGAAAGATATGTGGAAAAAAAATGCAAAGACTTATGGGAATGTAAATAGTGGTGAAGGTGCAGTACCCGAATAAAGCCTACAAAAGTGATCGCAGAAAGATATTTCTGTTTTAGACTAAACATTACAATATAAAATCTCGCGGGTTACCAAGTACTATTTTTGATTATTATGCATTTGCATAAGGTTAGAATTGACCTCCTACACCACAGGTTAGGCCACTTAGCGGGCTCAATTTAAGATAGACATAGCTCGAACTATGTCTGTTTTAGTAATTACACCTATTAGGTTGTTAGATGATTCATCATCTATTACTGGAAGTCCACTAATGTTGTTCTGAGTCAGTATCTCTGCTGCTTTTGTTAAATCTGAATCTGCCGTGATTGTTATCGGATCATGTTTCATTAGGAGGGGACCCCTAGGTCCAACGCATTATTATCCATGTCCATAAATAGGAAATTGGGTTTCTGTCTGACTTTCTTTGCATATTTCTGACTTGGATATGCTGATATTCTACAGTCTAGATAGTCTGCCTGCTAACCTTTGACCTCCTTTTGTTGCTCTGGTCGCAACCGTCCTTGGAAATATAGGGGTTTCAAAATGGGATAGAATAAAGTCAAGTCCTTCTTTAATTGATAAAGCTAATGCATAATTTTCCCCCCCCATACTCATGCAATTCATTATTTTCATTAACTGAAAAGGAAGTCATTTCTTCAACCTATACGTATCATATGACACTTTTTCTATAATCCCATGTTCAAGCATTATTTCTATTACAACTACAGCTTCAGCTTCATTGAATTTACCACTTGCAATAAGTCTACTTCTTAGGTCATCGCCACCGACAGTACCTCTATCAATATCCATTGTTGAATAGTCACTTTCTTGTTCTTTCTCTACAGCTTTAGATACACTAAGGAATTCAGTGAATTGTTCTTCTGTTATTTTCTCCTTCTCAACAGTAAAAGAAGAACTCCTTCTCAACAGTAACGGTCACAAGGTCCTTGCTCATTACCTCCTTTATCTTAATTTCCCTAATATTCCGAGTTGGTCTGTGGAGATTGCCTAATTATATATTGACTTCATAAATACAAATGGATATGAAGACGGAGCGAATTTTATTCAAAATAGTAGGAATGTATTGTATTAATTGCAAACCTATAGTAGAGAAACAGCTGAAGAATGAAGAAGCAGTAAAGAGAATTGATATTGATTATATGACAGACAGTGTTATAGTCGAATTTGATCCATTGCTCATAACGAAAGAGAGGATAAAAAATAGATTAGAAAGATCAGGATACAAGTTTGTTAGGATAGCAAGATAAGAGTTAGTGGAGGTTTGTGCGTAAATTTCATTAAGGTTGTTCTTAAATATATAATCAATACCGTAGCAAAAACTATAGATCAGTATAACCCGTAGCCGTTATAATCGTTATCCTAAAGGTCGGCCTTAGCGTATCACAACTTTATCAGACTAACAAAACAAAAAGGGGAAAAAGGTCTCCAGTTCGGTGTTCCGTAATTGTTTACCGTATCATGCCAGGACCTATGCCCCTCATCAAGTCATCATCATCATCCATCATGCCAGGACCCATCCCTGAGCCCATCATTCCCATTCCCATCCCAGGACCTATACCCTTCATTTGCTGAATTGATATCGGCATGTTTGATAGAACTTGGCCGTCTCCAGGGTCGACTACTACTCTATTAATCTTCATATCTGGTCCAAAAACCCAAACAGTATATACCAAATATCCATTTACGTCGCCAATATGGGCAGACGCAGCATGCGAATTGTTGCCAACAGCACCTTCAGCTATTGATGCGGCCTCACCAATACTTGTCTTTGTAATTGATATATTCATTATATGTTTCGCTCCAGGCCATAGGAGAATATTGTTGCCATAAATTACTAACTGACGCAATTTCATTAGGATTAACTAAGTCGCTCTTCTTCAGTTTGTCGTCTTCTTTTTTTTCATTGTGGATATTGGCTCTTTTATTTTTCATACACTAACTCGTCTCCTATTTTTGGAGCACATCGACAAAATGATACACCCCTCATACTTGCCCCTCATACTTAAAAATCTTAAAGGGTGCCAAACTATCCGGTGCCAATCTATTTAATTCATTCTATTAGATGCGTTAATAATGAACGCAGAATTAGGAAACGCTTTTCTATCATACACTGATCTTTCCTGCACAATGCTAATTGATGCAATGCTAATATCCTCCTCATTTAAATCACGTAACATATTTGGAGTGTTAGAACAAGAGGTGAACTCCTTCGAGTTAGCCCTGGAATTTGAGATGCAACCTAAAATGTCTGTTCAGGTTGAATACATTTCTACAGCAAACGATCACACGCGCTTAGGCGGATACCAGATGAAATCAGTATGCAGACGAACTGATACATACTTCAAATGGGATTAGGTGGTAACAAATACCATTTAATACCAATATTTATATACCGTTAGGACCTATCAATAGTTATGTCATCAACATCAGAAAGTAAAAGGTCAAAAGACAGTACGGGTACTACAGATGCAGCAGCAGTCAGTGTAATTCCCATATTCGACGCAGCAAATGACAATTTCACAAGACTGATAAATGAATCTGCAAAGGTTCAACCACAGTACGCACAAGCAGTATCCAACTTGCAACAAGAATACATAGATGTAGTTAGAACTGCCGTTCAGAGAACGACTTCAATTCAAAAGCAATTAGCTAACAGCAGCAGCAATTCCAACAACGCCATCATCTCAGATGCAGCAGCACCATATGTCCAGGACTTAGTAAGACAATCAAGTAATTTTACTAACAACCTCATTAGAATGGCAGATATCAACAATCAGTTAACGATCAATGCACTAAACGCGCTAAGAGAGAATGTGAAAAACTGTAGTAGAACAGTAGAAGCAATTGCTGAATATAACTCTAGTCTAGCTACTGCTTGGGCATCATCCTCTTCAACATTTCAGCAACAGTTCACTCCTAGCAGACATTAAATAAGAATAGGCATTCATGGATGCCTACATTCATATTTTTCCTGGCACTAGTAAATAGTTAAAAATTACCCGGAATGGTTGAGACTTGTATCTTAATTTTACGTTTATTATTCGCCTTTTGCCCCTGATAATAGGGTAGGTATGATAGAATAAAGGGATTCGCCTACAAACAGTTGAACTACGGATCTCAGATCCATTTGAAGTATATAGACATAGTCTGTCTGACTGTTAGAAAAGAAGTCATTACAGTAGAATGTCATTAATGATGCATACTTCTCCAATAACAGGATGGAATAATGATGATAAAGAAGATACAATGGATGAAGATTAGAGAGAATTATGCCGTAAAATCGTTGCAGAAGGTTTAAGAATATCTAGAGCTAGAGCTTCTATAATACTGCTGCTTCATTGTCATAAATGAAGATTTCACAAAAAAGTATTTCACATAGAGCCGCGTGGCTCTATTATTTTATAAGATCTTCCTCCCGTTCCCTACCTATCAATATAAGATCTTCAACTTTTGTCCTTCTTCCTTTGGGATACTAATCCACAGGAGTGGTCCCTTACGGATGCTGCTAACTTTCAGAAAAGACATAGAGATATGTTGCAGTGGACACATACACTGATGTCAAAAAGGTTTATCAAGATACATCCGTCTCTGTGGCAACTGATAGTTTCACTTAGTAGTAATAGATGACTGACAACTAGCTAGGTTGCATCTCAAACTCCATCTATTCAGCTTGGAGGCTTGCCTGCTGTAACTATAAGCTTCCGAGGAATTTAGTGTAAGTTCATGCGCGATAATGGAGATCAGGTAATGCTTACTTTGACAGACACAAAAAATGGTCTACGACAAGGTAAAAAATTATTAATATCCCATTTTATGTCTGAAATATTATTTGTAATGAGCTTATCCCAAAAATACTCAATAGTAAAATCTGCTTACATTCTATTACCATTCGAATCTGCTTACATTCTATTACCATTCGATGGACTATGTATGAATTTCCTGATTTTAGATATGCTCTCCACAGTTCAGAATAGTTTTACTAGGGATGCATTACATGGAAGGCATAGCTAATAGGACTCTACCTAAAAAAAGCTGTTAGCTGAATTGCCAATAAGATCTACCTACCTGAAAGAATAATTTGTCGAGTTGTATTGCACAAATAAACCAATAAAGCGTACGTCATTTTCCTCCATAACTATAATTAAGGATATAGGAAACCCAATGAGTGTGAATGATATTTGGAAGATTAAAAACAATTTGTACTCCGCAATGAGTATGACAAAAGTATTAGTCAGATATCCTTCCGAAGGTAGGTACTAGCAGACGTCCTCACTAAATCGATTAATTTTTCACATCAGGTTATCTTTTGCAACCTTTATAGCATTTTCAGTCAGTTGGGTTATGCTCGGTCAGGATGGTCACTTGGAAGCAACGTCGCGAGAAAGCAATCCTGTTGACGGAATCCTTGTAAACAGTTTTCCAGTGGATTTAGCGATTAACCCTGTTACTGATAAATTATATGTTACTAACGAGTTTTCTCATACTGTCTCCGTCGTCGATACTAAAACAGATGAAGTAGTAAGTACTATCCAAGTAGGCCTTCGTCCGTATGGACTAGATATAGATCCTATTGTGAATAGGATATATGTAACTAACATTGACTCTGATACGGTGTCGGTGATAGATGGGTCAACAGATAAGGTAGTTAGTGAGATTAGTTCTGTTTCCAATCCAGTCGGCATTACAATCAACTCACTTAGATCCATGGTTTACGTAACTAATATCGATGAAAATACTATATCTATGATAGATAGCGTTAAGGGTACCGTAACAAAAAACATTACGGTAGGGATCAACCCATTTGCTATAGGCGTATACCAACAGGACCGCAATAATGACTTCCTATATGCAACGAATAGTTTATCAAATACGGTCTCCGTTATACGTTCAAATTCGACAACTGATGTAGTAATAAAAAATGTCACTGTAGGAAATTTTCCTGTTGGCGTGGCTGTGGACCAAGATCGGAATATAGTATATGTAACAAACATGAGGTCTAACAGTCTCACTCTTATAGATGCCATAACAAATGAAGTAATAAAAAATGTCACTGTAGGAAATCTCCCTGTCGGCGTGGCAGTAGACCAAGCGACGCATATGGTATATGTCAGCAATACGTTTGATAACACCGTTTCGGTTATCTCTCCAAGTTCTACCATCGTAGTAAAGAATATTCGGGTGAACCCAAACAATCCGGATATCGAAAGACCATTACCTAATATTGTTCGTTTTCCTACTGTGGCAAGCTTCATCGCTATAGATCAAACTAGTAATTTGACGTATGTCAGTAATACGCATTCAAACAAGATCTCCATTATAAATAGTTCATCTAATGAATTAGTAGTTGGTGTAACTATTGAGATTGACCCTGAGAATCTAGGGGAAATAGTGTGTGATAAACGCGAAATACGTAACAACCAATATATCAGATTTGCTGCTGGTCAAAAAGTTAGGTGTGAGGCAAGGGCTGAAAGTATCTTTCCCCCAACTAACTACGGATACTGGAGCCTGTTTCCTCCAGTACTTTTTGATCATTGGTCTGGGAACCAAAACCCTCGTAGTAGCAATAATCCTATCACAACGTTTACTATGGAAAGGTTCGGTACACTTAGTGCTAATTTCGAGGAGATTCCAGATCTATTTCAGATACTAGGAGTCACATTCGCCATATTAACAGCTCTTGCGGCCGCTCTATACGGAAGAAGAGAATGGCTGTATAGAAGACGATACGTAGCCAGGTACGCGAAGAAAATTGAGTCTGCGTACGAGATATCCGATCAGAACAGGGAGGAAGGCCTAGAGATATTGTCCCAGATAAGACAGATTTCGAGAGAGTTGTTCATAGACGGGAAAATAAGTGTGGTAGATTATCGGATGTTAGACAAGAAGATTTCACAATACGTGAATAAAATTAGGCCATGATGCATTCAAGTAGTTATTGAAAATCGGTAATCTGAAATATTTGCCTGCGATCTCTATGCGCAGTCTTCAATATCCTCCACATCAGTCAGTCCGTCACCGTCATCATCGATACCGTTGTTACAGTCGGCTTCTACCATGCGGCTTATGTCGCCAAAAGCGTCCGAACCTATATAATGCAATCGATCTAATCCCTCATACTCAGTAACCGCTATAACGTTCATTGCGGTAAACAGAGGAGTGATAATAGGAAAGAACACAAGATAGATTATCATCATATTTCTTCTAGGAATCCCCTCCTCATTTTTTCCTTTATGCATTCTATCATAAGCATTAGACAATAATTCAATATGTGTTGGATAATTGCTCAATAAATTATATTCATGGTAATAAATAATAAATTATCTGAATTTAACTAATGTAATCTTTTTACATAAAAGAGTTCGGATAAGATAGATTAAAGAGTTCGGATAAGATAGATCCGAGATCTTAGTTCGTAGATCTGCACCTGTATATCCATCAGATTTAGAAGAGATATTGCCAGTTGGCAGAACAACACTGATTGTTACCCTTACCTAAAATAATTACGACTTATTATTTTAATAAGTCCAACCAACCAAGTCTTTCAATTGAGTTTTAGTAGCAAGTGATATTAAGTAGTAGTAACAATACGTCGAGAGGTGACTAGATTCTTTTAAGAGCATATTAGAAAAATGCGATCACTTAATAGATGTCTAATCTTAAATAGTTAGCAGCGTATCAGGGTTTATGTCAAATCACAGATCCATTAGGAAAGATTATCGAAATCTTATTGCTTCTGCATTTATACTTATTACTGCTAGTTCATTAATTAATAATGGCTATCTTGGCACCAATAAACTTGTGTATGGTCAGTCAGATCTAGACCAAGTAGATTCTAATACTACTGACACGCTAAATATTCGAAATATTCCATCAGAAAAAGTCAGTGTAGGAGATATTGACATTGCATACAAGGCCTTTGGTAATGGTGACCCTATCTTACTCATTAGTGGTAGTGGTAATGTTATGGATGTCTGGCCGTCTTATATGCTTCAAGATTTTTCATCAAATCACACAGTTATTATATTTGATCACAGAGGAGTTGGAAATACAACTTTGGGCTCAAAACCAATCACTATACAACAACTTGCAGATGATACTGCTAGATTCCTGGATGCCACAGAAATCCAGAGTGCAGATGTTTTGGCATTCTCGATGGGTTCTTTTGTAGCTCAACAGCTTGCTCTTATGCACCCTGAGAAGATTAATAGACTTATACTCTATGGCGCATCATGCGGTGGAGAAGAGGGAATTCCTCAAAGCCCTATAGTTGCTAAATTGTTATCGGACTTTGTTAATAATCGTACACAGGATATACGTAGATTTTTATCTGTTACTTTTCCGCCAGAGTGGGTTAAATCTCATCCTGATTATCTTGAAACTATTCCTAGATCAACGGAGCTAATTCCTTCTAGTACTTTGGTGCAGCAGTTCGATGCAGTGGAAAACTGGCTGGCCACGAACTGGAATGGGGTTTGTGATGAGCTTGCAAAGATATCGAATCCTGTTTTAATCATTACAGGAACCGAAGATACTGCTGTACCATCAGCTAACTCCTTGATTCTTGCCAAAAAGATCCCTGGAGCTTGGCTTGTACAGATTAAAGGAGCAGGGCATGGATTGATGTATCAATATCCAGAACAATTCACAGGCGTACTAGACATGTTCCTAGAAAATACAGAACGAGTTAGAGTTAGTTCTCAATCGTGAGCTGTATAAAAGAGTTCTCAATCGTGAGCTGTATTCGTTAGATGGCATAACCTAGTTTGAACCCACTTTAAAGTGGGCCCAAGGGGGTTAGATTAGCACCATGGATATACTACCTAAAAAGCGTTTCAGTCTATAGAATCATGCTAAGTTGATTCCATCCCTACAGGTATGCACTTAGTTTGCTCCTGAACATTATGGATTCGATTCAAAATTCAATTGGGCCCATCCTAGCTGCGATTATGTCATAACTTACATCCTGTGCATTACATCCAAGTTCGGACCCAGACATACGCCGTCAAACATTATTGAGGCTTCAGGACGTATCTGTAGTCCCAGAGCGCTAGTAGTATAACTTCAAAACGCCTTGAAAAGGATGGCACACAATACGTTGGCTTCAAATAAAAGCCAATAGAAATATTCTCATGATGAAGTAAGCCATCTGATCCATCCTCTTTTGGCGTTATTAGAATAACCCGAGCTGAGAAAATATATTTGTGTCTTATGTAAATCGAGTCTGAAAACAGTAGTCGGTTAAAATTACTACAGTTGTAGTTACTCTATCCTCAATAGGATATGAAGCCAATCGAATATTCTTTGATTTCCTAAGGAGAGTGCACCTATATGACAGTGATCCTCTACCCCCTCCTCTTTCGTGAATAATATGTAGTTCTTAGCATTACCATGTTTCAATAGTCCTTTTATGATTATGATTTGCATTTGCAAGTCTATTCGAGGATGAATGAGTAGCTGAACATCTGGTCCATATCTTGGGATTTCATTTTTCATAATGTTCAGCTTCAGCATGCTGTTTTAAGTAGTATTACAAACGAATCCCCTCTCAAAGAAAAAATTCGGGGTGAGGGATCACTTATTTATTTTCTAATTCTTTGATTCTTTCAGTTACTCCGTGAACCTCTTTCTCCAAGTCATCTTTGTACTCTTTTAATAGTGAGACTTTTTCTTCACTTGTAAGAAAGTTTCTTACTTTTCCAAAGTCTATTCCATTGCTACTACCACAACAGCTTCCATATGTCATATTGGTTATACGATATATGGATCAAGACGTATTTATATATATCGGATATCCTATATAGATCGGCATAAAGGTGACGACTAGGAATGCTGTGACATGAGGCCAAGTCTTGGAACAATTTATCCTGTATCAAGGCACGTTAGATCTATTACATGCAGTATTAATCGTAGTAATGAAATTACTTATGCTAGGTAGAAAATGTCCAAATGCTCCCGTGTGGAAAATTATCCAGAGTTGTTGCATTACCGAATAGAACTAGGGCATTCTATCGTGGTAAATTGATACACCCTAAAAAGAAAAAGATCTAACAACAATATTCTATTTTATAAAAATTATGCAATCTTCTACAACGCATATAAATAATCTATGTCGGAATAATTTCGTTAATATTGAGATCAGAGATTACACCAATGGCAATATTCGCAGTATTAGTCTTTGCATTATACGTTACGTTCGGCGGTTTAGTTCATTCTTCATCATCTGAATCCCAATCCTCTTCTGAGACAAGCCCATCTACATCTTCTTCTTCAGATGGTTCTTCGAGCTGTATTACATTCGATGATAGTGAAAGGATGATAACGATCACTTGCAAGACCACAAATCTGACATACATTGACAATCAACTCAAAGCTCCAGATATACTACATAGAGACGAAGCTGTTGACAAAGGATGGGTATTGAATGCGGGAATTACTATAGCAGAAGGTGCAGCGCTTTATATCAATTCTAGTGATACTTCATGGTTGAAGATTATAGGAGATGGAGAAACAGCATATCCCATTCTTGTGTCTGGCAGTATGAAGATTGATTCAGTAAAGATAAGTTCATGGGATCCTAATACAAACAATTACACATCAAGCTTAGATTCTGATAGAGATGGTCAGGATGTGCAAATTGGTACTCCAAGGCCCTATATCGTAGTTGATTCTGCGACAGGAACTACAGATATCATAAATTCAGAGATAGCCTACCTTGGATATGAATCAGGATATGGCGGAGGACGTACTGGACTTAGGTATGAAGGTGGTGATGGTAGCATAATAAGAGGTAGTAATATCCATGATCTATACTTTGGTTTCTATTCAAAGGGTGTAGGTGATATGACCCTTGAAAATAATCACATACACAACAATATTCATTATGGCTTGGATCCGCATACAGTAACACATGACATGACCATCAAGAACAATACAGTACATGATAATGGTTCTATTGGGATTATTTGTTCTTTAGATTGCTACAATATTACAATTGAAAATAATACTGTGTATAATAACACCAAGATGGGTATAATGTTTAGTAGGAATATGACCGATTCTATTGCCAGAAATAATGATGTTAGCAATGAAGATAGAGGAATAGTTATGTCCGAATCTTCCAACAATGAGGTTTACAATAATACGATAACAAATAGTGGGAGTGGCATAGATGTTGATGAAGATTCTTTTGACAATAACATACACGATAACACCATTGCAGATATCGCTGAGGAAGCACTCGGGATTGAAGAGGGTGCAGAAGAACAAAATACTATTCATTCGAACATATTGGTCAATAATACCAATAATAATATCAACAATAGTACCAACAATAATACCAACAACGATGATGATCATGATGATCAAGATTCTTCTTGATCTGGAAGGATCTTGATCAAGACTCCATGGCATTATGGGTTCTCTATAGATAAAAAGCACAATCAAAACAAGAATTAGTTTATCAGCAGAAATTGACACTTATAAGTTGACACTTATAAGTTGACACTTATGGTTCCATTCCATGTAAGCTATAAGGTAGAGATAACGATAACGAAAGCTATAAGGTAGAGATAACGAAAGTACTTATGGTTCCATTCCATGTAAGCTATAAGGTAGAGATGGCGTAATCTCTTCTGATACGTAGATGACCTGCTGTAGATCTATGCCTGGAATGGTCCAAACAATCAAAGTCTGCTCAGGCCTTGTACCTTTATGTCCTGAGCAAGGGTTTTCAAACGTATATTTGCTCTCAATAGTTAACCCCTTCGAAATTAGAGCGGAAATATATTGGTCGAGTATTATAGATAGAATTTCCAGTCCATACTCATCGATTAGGTCGGCTAGAGTTCTCCATCAAGTCATGACCTATGGGCATGACCGAAGGACTGCCCATGTGTTTTGCAGAACCCTCTACTAGATAGTAAAAAACGAGCATTGGCATGCTGTTAACCTTTTCTTTTATAGAACCAAACTTTTCATTCAATGCATTCTGAAAGCTTTCCAGTTCACCAAACGATTCCGAAGCATTAAGTGCTAACCCCTAGCCACATATCGTTCATAATGCAAGCGAGGGCAAAGGAATTCTCAGATACATATTTAGAGCTCTAGAATAACAGGCAGATTTCGTCAAAGACATAGAATTTGTACTGATAATGGATACTATTCTTCTACTATAAGTTAAATTCGCATCCCATATATTCATAAATGGTATTTGACTTGTGATTTGTAGATGCTGCTAAGACCATTAAGACAGGATAATAATAGGAAAATTCGATCATCATTAGCTCTTGGCACTGGGATCACTTGTTCTATTCTCCTCCTTTTCGGATCATCAATCATCTTTCTGAGCGATGATAAGAATGCTTGGGCGCTTATTCGTGGAACTACGTATGATGATCTGCTAACTAGCGAGATGAGTAATAATAATGCTAGTCAATCTGATCTTATGGCTGGTGAGGAAGCTACAGGAGCTGAACAAGGACTAAATGCGGCTAGCGATTTTATCTATGGAGACTACGGTAACGATGAAATTCAAGGTGCTGATAAAAGCGACCATCTTAGCGGAGGACCAGGAAATGACGTAATCTATGGCAACAATGGTGGAGATTTCATCGAAGGAGGATCTGGGATCGACTCACTTTATGGTGGTGCAGGTAACGATGTTTTTTCTGGAGGGGAAGGAGCTGACTATTTTGATTGTGGACCTGGTATTGATAGCATAGACGATTTTAATTCAACAGAAGGAGATTTCGCACTGAGCAATTGTGAGAGATTAGAGAATGAAGGAGCACCATCCCAATAATAAAATATTCCAATATAGAGTCCAAACTTTTATTCATCAGCCCTAACTATCATTTTTGCCGTTATTTATAGAAAGAATCTCCATCAACATCGTTTGAAGACCTCTTGGATCTTGAGATCATGCCAAGTTCAATAGTCGTATACATATCACATGTTAATCGTTGTAGTCCTATCACGAGACAGTATCTATCGCTCTATCATTAATGAGATTCTTAACTTTTGCTATACAACAAATAATGGTAGTATCCACCAAATGATGAAAAGACCGTTCTCAACATCAGGACCTGCTCCATGTCATGTTGAAAGATTTCCATATCTCAGCATATAGCATTAGCACTCACATGCAACATCATGATTCACTAACCTTCTATGGTAGGATTGTTAGCATTACAAATACATTTCTATAGCTCACTAATGGATTATAGTTCATAATTGACTGAACGTTCTTTGATGGAAAACATCATAGCCAATCGTAGAACAGAATTAGGTGCTCCATGTAAATACATATTGGTCCATTTCATTAGGAGAATTGAGCAATTCGTCATCAATGCGTAAGAGTACAACAATCACTTTGCTAGTTATTATTATCTTCTCTTTTGGGTATAGTGCAGATCTAAGCGCACTTCAGGATCTCAATCCGTCTTTGATCGATAACAAATATGACATTCCTGTTAGTATCCCAATTGTGACTAATACGAGTACCCTCCCCCCTTATCCAAGAGCAAGTCCACAAAACGAAAGCTATTCCTCAGACCTAGGATCAGAGGCAGCTAGCATTAATCAGCCTCCAGCTGGGAATACCTCAGCGTTGCCATCATGTGAAAAGCTACCAGTTAGAAGCGTAAACGCAATTGGTAGTGATGGACACGTACCATCTAACGTTATAGACAACAACCTCAATACTCGATGGTCCAACAATGGTGTAGGCTCATGGATTCAGCTTGACTTAGGATCAGAGAAGAGCATCTGCAGTGTAGATATTGCATGGTATCGTGGAAGTGTTGGCAGGCAAAATAATTTTGTAATATCCTTGGATAGATTCTCTGGAAAGAGTAGTGGTACTACTTCAGCTTTAGAGAAGTATGATATGCCAGCAGAAGTTGCTGAAGGAAGATATGTAAGGGTTACGGTGGACGGAAATAATGAGAATGACTGGGCTAGTATAAATGAGATCGCTGTATTTGGGTCTGACGGTTCCACTCCTCCACCACCACCACCACCTGCGAACCAGCCACCCACTGCAGACTCTAAATCAGTTACTGTTACCATGGATACACCTGTAGATGTAACTCTGTCAGGACAAGATCCTGAAGGTGGACCTTTAACGTTTAGTATAGTAGATCAACCAACACATGGAACTCTCGGCAGCACAATCACTCCTCAGGGTGTAATAAAATACACTCCTACTGCAGGATATACAGGGTCAGATAGTTTTACGTATGTAAGCATCGATGACAAGGGTGCAACAAGCAGCAGCAAAGCTACAGTAAGCGTAACAGTTTTTCCACAACCCCCGTCATGTCCAGATCTACCAGATGATGGGCGACCTCAACCAGAAAAAGGGGCTAATCCAGATCCTGATACATGGTCAGTGGTACCAATGCGAGATGATCCGTCTTTATTCAAAATAGTAGATGATGCTAACATAAATGTAGCAGATCTATTTCATTCCCAAGTGACAGCACAGCAGTATATAGATCATTTCAAATGCACGCCAACTATACCTCCACCACCACCTCCACCCCCAGATGGTGAAACTAATGACAAGTTTGGAATTAAAAAGATCTATCCTACAAAGCCAGGTGGAGAGGAATGGTATATGAATATGCAAGATCCAGAAAATGACCCGCGAACAAAGCAAATACCAATGTCAAAGAATAGCGATGGTTCATGGAATGTGAATGAGGACCAGATCAGATATCGTGTACACACGTCTTCTGGATACCATCCAGATGATATCGTCAAAGATCATTCCATTTTAGCAACTAGAGGGTACATGCAGTATCCAAATGATTGGAAGAATGTAGAGATGACAGGACAGGTCAGATTCAATTCCGGTGATGAAGATGACGACTGGACATGGTATGCAAGAGGTGGAAGAAATACAGCTGACGGTTGGCCAGAGGGTTGTGAAGCCAGTGAATACAAGGGATCATTGGAATACACCTCCGGTAAGGTCCGATGGGCAAAAGAACAGTTTCATGTGAGCTACGTCTTTTCACCGTGGAAAAATTCGCCCGCTTCAGGTGACGGCAAGTTTGTGGGCTTCAAGACAGTTATGTATAACTTCCAACTAGATGGCAAGACGGCAGTTAAGATGGAGAGCTATGTAGATCCTAATAATGACAACCAGTGGCAGAAGGTTTATGACTGGGTCGATAAAGGAGGTTGGGGGAGCGACGGAGCTGAATGCAAGGGAGCTCCAGATCAGATCATTACTTGGGGTGGCCCGGCAGCAGTATTCAGATGGGACAATGCTAACATAGATTTAAAGAACCTGAGTGTAAGAGAGATCGTTCCACCAACATCAAATCAGTGAAGGAAGACTTCCTCCCTTTATATACGGGAAATTTCACCATGCCTAAACTAACCAAAACACCATTTCCAATGTTCGCTTGGGACCAAAATTAATGTCAAATTTGGTTCATAAACCTAAGGATCGCTACGCTGATATTCGCATTGGTGATGGTGTCACTAAGGTCGCTATGCGTATCTCATTTGCACATGAAAGTGAACTTTGCTGACATCGCCCATGCCAACGGAAAAGCAATTCTGATAATTGAGCCTACACGATTACACAGGAAACTACACTTGGGTTGGACATGTTACAGGCTCTGACGCAGCGTCAGTTTCCGGGATCTGGGACTGATGTGATTGTGTTTCCGTGTACTAGTGGGAAGAGATATTCAATTACCTTTGAGTATCCAGACATACTGGGATACGTTGATTTGCACTTACCGGATAATACTGATGCTACTCTTTTCACTAATAAATCCATTTGGGTGAGGATAGTAAGTGGTATCTTTATCTGAGGTTTACGGGACAGCCGCCGATGGTTCACGCAATCTCATCGATTATCTCTATGATTACTTTCCTTCAATGCGTACACCAACGTTTCTGGAGGCGGTTGACTCTGAGAAAACATATGGAGGTGGTGGAAACAGGATCTTTGACTGCTTAATATCTGATCGACCCCATCCTTTTTCCCTTCGGATGGAAGGGCTAGGATGCTCGTAAGATATGGAGATTCATGGTCTGGTCATATTATGGTAGGTGGTACCCGTGCATCATACGATGATTTCGGGGATGAAGATATTGAGTTTCGGTGTGTTCCTGGGGATGTATGTTTCAGTTCACAAACTTGAACGAAAATATTCTTGAAGCCCAATCTTGATTCTTGGCGTAATCACAAAGGACATGATACTAGATATTGGTGTTCTTTGGCTTCTGGCTAAATAATACTGCCTAGAGGAACTTATCTTAATTGGTCTTGATAATGTCGTTCTGACATAAACGTGTCAAAAGTGACGATAACCTGGCAATAGAGTTATGGAATAGTTGTAGTACCTAAAAGTATTTTGGTGGATAGGTAATATTTGCATAATTAGACTGAGGTATCTCGAGATCTAAATTTCTTTCTTGTTCACATTTCTCAGACTTCTAATTCCATATGATGATATAAGAGTCATATTAACTGAAATTAATATTTATGATAATTGTGAAATCAGGTACATATTCTCGTATTATTAGTTTTCCAAAGAAGGAAGGATATAAATATTTTTGATACGTAGAAGAAATATCGAAGAGAAGGAGAATGGTTGAGGTTGATTAGTGAGCTGTGTAACGGTAAGTGAATGCCTCTTCTATTGTGCAACAATCACCGCTGGGACCTTTGTGTTAGGACATAGCATCTGCACGCTGGGACCTTTGTGTTAGGACATAGCATCTGCAGATGATGGATTTGTGATCGCAGCAAGGCATGAGACTGAAACAGCCGAGCCAAGTAAACCTAGTTATCTGCATCTAGCTTAATATTGTATATTATCACCCGCTATGGGCAGTCGGGAGCGTCAGTCAGTGAAACTGGCTCTGTACCGTCGTTATGATACCCTTCAGTTAGGGGTGGAACCAATATGGCTGCGGGTTGTAAGAGCGGCAATTACCCTCTTAGTCTATCCTGATTGAATTCCGGTGAACCATATTCTTTGATCTTTGATTTTCTATCATGCGTCTGTCTATGTATTTCCAGTCGCCGTTTTTCAGTAAATATGAGTCCGCATTTTTTACATTTGAATCGCGTTTGTGAACTCAATATGCTGGTATCTCCAGATCTATTGGAATGAACGACATAATAAATTTCACTCTAGCGTATGCAATTTGTAGCGTATGCAATCCCCTATCCATGTCAGATAGGGATCAACTAAGGCCCCGTTGCTTACTCTCCAATCTGACCAGAACGCAAGGACCACTCTTCCTCATTCAGTCAGGTTCTATCACTTTGCTATACTACTCCCTGATAGGAAGAGTTTCGCTTCAACACATCTAAGACTCAGAGATTCAGGAGTAAAGTTCGATGGACGTTGCCGATCGTCTTGTCAACGAGTCGTTCTATCTGAGATCCCTAAAATAATGGCATTGAAATCTATCACGATAGACCACCTGTAGAATGGGTCACCTAATGATGCAGGACAAATCATGATGGACACATTAGTAGTAGTAACAAAATTATCGAATCGGGGGCTGATAGAATACTTTTTCTGGCTTTACCCTTAAAATAATTCTTTTCTCTCCGGGAGAACGACCAGGATATTTGTCAACGCCAAGGTATTTTTTCGCGAGCTTATCTATATGTTCTTCAGCAGCGTCTGACGTAATCTGTTCCATAACCCTTCCCCTAATAGTTACCATCTCGTATGGATTATCTCCATTTATAATAGATATTGATAGTCTAGGATCTCTAGAAAGATTCTTGTGTTTTACCCTACCCTCTGCTGTATTTATCAAAACACTGTATTCTGCATTTTTTTCAATATCTATCCACGTGGGAGTAATTTGAGGTGATCCATCCTCCATCAGCGTTGACACAAAAGCGAAATTCTTGCCTTGAAAAAGTCTAGCTATTGGTTCTGTTATTCGACCAGAATTCTTACTCATACCAAATACTAAGTGGAGGGCATATCTAATAACTATTGGCTAATAAGTGATCAAGGTACAAGTAGTTACTTAACGGCCATTTCCTTTCATAACCCCTTTCATAACCGCTGAACCCTCACACAAGTGGACCGTCAAAATCAAAGCTAACAGGGTATTGTATCTTTATAAGTAAATCGCCATGGATGCAAATCAGTAGAGATGAAACGCACTAGCCTAAATTATATATCAAATATGTTGTCTAAAAAACTTGTTTTGATGCCACACACCACGGTTAATGGTGAAGATTTAGAGCATATTGTCCGCGGATCCCATGAAGAAGGGCATGTAGTCTTGATTCATAGAGATATGTTTACAGAAATGTACGGCCTATCTTGATCGCTTAGTAAGCCATGGACCTGGCCGGGCAGTTGGTAGTCATAAAGTTAGATAATGCATTCACTGGCGCTGGCGTATTTCGATATTCAGGCGATACGGTAGCTACCTAACGACTAATGACTAGACCTATATGTTTGTGAAGGCCGGTAGCCTGGTCATCCTACCTTGTCAGCACCAGGTTTAATCAGTAGCCTGGTCATCCTGCCTTTAATTTTATAAATTAACCAAGTTCCGGAATACCTTTTATGTAAACACTCAATACCCAATGTGAGTTACAAAATCTGCGTGGTAAGGTAGCGGCGACCTTTATGGACAAATTCTCTGGTCGTCCTACCTTCTATATGTAGACCAGTCTCATTGACAGACACATGGTTTATCAGGTTCATCCTTTAGTTCAGGACTGGTTAGTCGCTAATATTACGTACCTGGCAACACTTGATCGTATTCTCTTTTGGATCGTCAAAGATCCACCAATGTCTCGGTCCACAATCATGATTCGGGCCCTCTGGCATCCGTCCTATTGCTGTAGGATATTTACAAAATGCGCTATGTGTGCTTTATGTTTGTGGTTCTCGCATTTCAACTTCTGTCCGTAAATTCAGTCAGGACCCTAAAAACCAGTTAACCAGCCAACTTGGAACGAGTAAAAATGTCCACAATAGGGCAACACTTTCACAAAATGGGTAGTTGAGTTGATTGAAATAATTTCGTTTGTAGAAACGCTTGAGATCTCCCTATATACACATGACATTGTTTCCCTATATACTTAAAAAGATCTACCTAGCGACTGTTTACATGTAGCAGATATATCTTTTTTCTACAGTTAATGTCTTTAGTTCTTCAACCTCTTCCATCGCATATTCGCCATTCTTATGAGTTTTCTTGATAGATCTTCGCCTTCGCATGTTTTGTAACAATATACTATGCAACGGCTATTTATTTGAATTGCCTCCATACTCGATAATAGGTCTTAGTTGATCGTTGATATCTCATCTACCCGAGAAGTAACGATTACTTGGATGGCATGAAGTGAAACCTTGTAGTTCTCGGATGCTTTTCCAAAATTGCTCTTAGACTGAAGTATATTAACCCTGTAGAATGTAGCCGCCAATCAGCAACACAACTGCATTCAAAGGTTTTTCAAACGTCACCATTAGATGAACGTGTGGTGCAGCATAGTTTGTAGCGTTATTAGGTGAACGTGTGGCGCAGCAATACTGTTTCCGATAATTACGACCACTGCAATCGGTACGCACGCGTACAGAGGTTTAGTATATCCTTTCCAAACCAAAAATGACAGAGATACAAAACAGAGTTCTAACACAATTGCCCTATCAATAAATTTGGGATTCCCGAAAGGTATCGCAATCAGACCAACTATTGTAATAGATATCAGTGTCATTAAGGACAGTTTGTTGTAGTTCATAATATTGTGTGCACGAATAATGAACTAAATCCGTATACGTAGTTGCGGTATCTCCATCTCTCGTTCGTCAAGAATTTCTCAAGTGAAAGACGAGTATCATTTCAATGCACCAGAAACCATGTTCTGGAGCAACTCTCATTCCTACATGTCAACTCATGCCAGTGGGAAGTAAGGTTATTACCGGCGCAGGTAAAGAACCCTTAGTTAAAGCTACTGTCTACCTCATGAAAGAAAAGGAGATGATTTCCAGGTAATTACGAAAGCTTGGAAAATGGATACAAACTTATGGCTCGAGAAAATTACTGCAGCCGTTTTTTCTGGTACAGCACTTATCTGGATAGCTATTGTTATGGAAAGATCTCTTGCCATTGGTGAGTGATACCACAATTGTGCTTATTGCAGCCATCTCTCTGTTTTTGCTTCCATCGATTACTCATGTGACCAGAACAAAAGGTGGTAAAGCGAATCTGGAGTTGATCAAGAAGTCGGCAGATTATTTTGCCGGTAACACCTACGCATCTCTTTATCATGCATACCCCTCTCCAGTCCTAATTTCATGACGAAATGAGCCTGATAATGGCTATCAGGCATGCAGTTTTCCTGACACACTGAGATCAGAATCGCCGGATTAAGACTCGCAACGTCCTATTAGAATTATGATTAGAACTTTCAAAGTTAAAATACAGATATTATGTTATCAATGCAACATGTCATATGGTAAGAAAGTAAAAGACGATATCAAAAAGAGAACGGGTCACAACTATAAGGAGATAGTAAGAATCTTGGAACATTATCCAGATATCCCTGCAAAGAAAAAGATACTTGAATCTGCAAAAAATGTGAGGGAACAATTAGATAAAGTGGTTGATGATAACATACGTGACTAGATACTCAGCCTGTTACTAACCTCGCTTTATACATAAGCTTCACTGGCGCTAGTGAAAAGGTTTCTGAAGTGCATATGATAATTGAAGCCTGCCTGCCTACTATATGAGTACCTCACGTGAGCCTGTGTCAGGGATTATTAGTGAACTGTCGCTCAGCCGTTTGTGACCGCTGATCCATCTAAACCTAATATATCACCAACACGATGGCGAACCGTGAGTGATTTAACTAACAGGATCTACTATTTTTGATTCCGCTCTACTAGTCCAAATGCAATGCGGGCAAGATTAGATGAGCTTGACTTTAGTGATGGAGCTCCTGTAAACAAAGTTGATCCTCAAAATGGTCCAGACCGTGTAGGTGATGTGCACATCAAATTTCAAACCCGCGGAGTCATTTGAATGGGCCAAATCAATGATAACTGCATAGTTTTATGCTTGAAGTTGACAGATTCTGATGGAGTCTATAGGCTACACTGTAACAAGAAAGTATGTGATATTTTATTGTAACCTGATTTCTGAAAACAGAATAAAAGAGGAAAAGGGTTAGGAGACCAGTCAATTTTCATTGCAGTATTCAAAATGTTTGGTACAGGTTTAATGAGGTATACTTCTATCTATATGATCCAGTTACGTAGTTCTTCTTTGTGTTGACTTCTTTGCATTAATTTTCGTATTCGATCTTTTGTATGTCATTTTGATAGCTAGCAAATACAAGAAAGACGATATATCAATACTCAAGATTTGAGTATGTGTTATCGGCTGCTACCTATCATGTGTGCCTATTCAGATAAGTATCATATATCTAATACAATACGAAATGTATTTCAGCGTATTTTTTTCTAATTGAAATCATAATTCTATCGGTGATCCTGGTTTGTTACGCGGAATAGAGGCATCTATAGGCTGAAGTCAAGGTAGCCTAAAAAAATACTTTATTGTCTTATGATGTTGCTGCTGTCGACTCATTGTCCCAACGATATACTAAGTAATTTCAAACTACCTCTAAGTAATTTCAAACTATTTAGAAATTACTTCTCCGGAAATTTGAAATTAGCTTGGCAACATCAATAATGACGTTAACCAGCAATTCATGATGTTCTTACAGTACTACTCTGCGTCTTATCATATCTAATTTTCATCACGAGCAGACAAACATTTAATGCACTTCCGGTTGCATTGGTTCCAACTATGACCAAGTCTGATCTGATGAGGCCATAAACAACCCATAGAAACATTCCACTTGCGATCAAAATCATCAAATGAATAGACACATCAGACATCTTTTTAGTTTTATACGCCTTCGTTATCTGTGGTATGAATGAGGATAATACCAATATCCCAGCAGTAATACCGATGATGTCGACCCATATAATAAGTTCTTCTATCATCATAATATCTAGTAGATGTGGGATGAGCTAGTTATAATCCATGAATCTTCGACGTGAAAAGATCAAATATAAGATTGTGGGACTCAAATATAAAAGATATAATGGTCAACTAAACCATACAACTCTTATCACTCCCCCCTAACAACGAATCAATTAATGCACCAACTAAACATTTGGCTGGTATTAGTTTCAGTATGGACCTTACCTCTATTTATCCAACAATAAAAATCGCAGTTGAAAGGAGGATTTGGTGTGGCACAGCTTTTCTGATTTTTGCCGAGAAATATCAAAGATACAAAAGCAAAAATGAACTCAATTATGAACTCAATTATGCGGACTTCTAATGTTATCTGCTATTCTGTTAACGACAATTGAAGATGGTCAAAGACTAGTTTTCGCACAGATAACGCCGGCCCCCGAGAAGGCAGGTAGTAGCCGCTGGCTCTTCATATACCAATAATGGTAACGGAGCTAATAATAATGGGCCTTCTAATGATGGCGAGGATCGAGCTGACAGGTCAGACACGAGTGAGAGCGACGGTGATGAACACCGCACCACCGAAGAGCAAGATGACGAAATGACGACATCCGAAGACGAGACAAATCCATTATTGGATGCTATAAAGAATAAAGTCAGTAAAGAATTATCTTCAGCTGGAATAACTGATCTAGGATTCTAACGGATAAAACCCTATTTTTTGTGAAAGTATCAGCAGTAGCCGCAGATGACATTGGCGATGGGGTCGAACTCGGTCATGCCATGATAACCGAATACCTCAAAAGCGGGCTGTTAATAAAAAGATCAGAGCAGCCAGAATACTTCTCATTGGAGGAGATGCCTAAGAGTGATGAGGGAAATCTTGACCAGCAACAAAGCAATCAGCAAATTCCAATCAACAGGGGAGCAATCATCACCAGCTGATTTTCTGAGCGTAGTACAGTCGCTCTTTCAGTTTTGAATCGGCCTGTAAAATCATGTCAATAGTTGGTCAATCCAACGAAATGGTGAATTTCAATTTGGTTCAGGAACTACTGGCCCCTTTTAATGATTGGCTTATTTTGGCTAGAATTAGATTGACAGGTAGGTATAATCTATACAGTGCTTGTGGAACATGCTATCTTCGCTGAATGATGATGAATTTTTCATTTCTTATTCTTATTGGCAACCGTATCTATGGTCTTACTTTTCTCCCTATTTAGTTCATCAATGGTCATTCCGCTAGCTAATGTTATAGTACTGTTATCTTCATCATTATTGCCTTCGGTGAATATAATAGCATATGAAGAACTTTTTAACGTTTCACTAATCAAATCATCATATGGTGGAATATTTAGTTCTAATTCCTTAATTGGAATCACAGAACCATAGTCATCAATATGAAGCTGCGTAACTCTGACCTTATTGTTCGCGATGTCGGTGTCATTCACTTTGACCAACAAATTATATGATGACGTACTATACTGGTTTCTGTGGTATATTCTTTCTTATCCGCGCTTACTTTTAAAACCAATTCCTTTGAAACAGTCTGAAAGTACTTCAATTTCTAGGGTTAAATGCACTTCAGGACAATTTGTACAAATATACCTGGTAGGAGTTATCTGTGATCTGTAGATTATCTCAGCGCAATTAGAGATGAACTATCTCAAAGATTTCATTAGTCTTGACGTATTCTTGTGGCGTCTATCAGATTACGGAACCTCTTGTTATAGGTTAGAATTCGAAATAGAAGGTTTTGGCCGATTAGTGGAACAGCCACAAAAATATTTGGAATTTATGGAAATAAGAGAACCCAGGATTTTATTTATAAATAGAATTTTTTCGTGAGGATGTAATTGTATCCGATAAGAACATCAAAATAGTCTCCCAACATCCTATTAACAATAAGAGAGAAAACGTCAAGGTTGTTGCCAATGACTATTGCCCGATTACAATTTCCCATCTAAATAAGGAACGTACCGGTACTCTAAACATTGCGTATAATATTGACTTCGAGAATGCCAGGCGACTTATAAAAACGGAATATTAGAGGTTACGTTCGATAGGCAATAAATAATTTGATACCGGTTAAGCGCAAATTCACCACAATTTATGAGTTATTATGCATCAGTCACAGATTCACAGAGGTATTGTCTTCCACTCACATTCATCCATCTATATAACCTTCATAATATACACCATCACAATTTTCAAAGTTACTTCTATCAAACGGATGATCTTTTCCATCATCATATCCTGTCTCATAGCAACAATTACTATCACTGTGAGGTTGCAGGTAACTGAAAAAGTTTCTCAGTCGTACGCCTTGTTTTACTTGCTGTATATATTACCGGTGAGGCAGTTCACCAGTGATGTAGTTCTCGCAATCACTGGTGGTTCAGGCAAAGGGACAAATTATATCTGTTGAGGCAAATACCTAGATTCTCATAAATTGTCCTTTAGAAGCAGTTACTTTACTTCCTTTTCTGCACATGTGTCACAATATTTTTCTATGAGCATAACTCCATCGCCTACAGTGAATAATGCTTCCTGAGTAGCCTTGTTACCACAGGTTACACAGAATTTTGTCTTTCCACTACTGTCAGTAAATGACCTTAACATTGAGAATATTTTTTCCATTCTATTTCACTCTTACTAAGATTTCGTTGGTTATATTTCCTTGCACTACTTCGTCCATGGTACTTGCATCAAATATGAGGGGGGTAGAAGGTGGACCAAGCGGTGGTTTCTTTTTTAGGACATGGCAAGCCTGTTTCCTGGTAAAGAACAGTTAGATTGAAATATTGATTCCTGTAGATTCCTGTACGAGTAAGGGAATATAAGATGCACAGTTCATTCGAAGAGGATAATCAGTACAACTATTGCCAGCAACATCCAGGTCTTCTATAACCTGAATAATCTTTATGATGAGCAAGCTCTTCAGGAAAATTGAATTCAGTACCACATGCTTCACATTTATAATGACCTTTTTCTCCATCCATTCTATCATTTAAGGAATCAATTTTATTTAAGGTTATGTAATAATTGAGAACGCTTCTGTAATGCATATCAACCATGAGGGACCAGATAACCAAAATGCGGGATATGTCTGAAACTGTAATCAAAATACCCGTCATGAATCCGAACATAAAAGAGTTAAGGAACGTACTTCAGGTTTTACTTGTGATATCGAGGATCCGATGATCAACTAGAGCAGGATTATGACTAATACCACCAAATCTTTCTGCTCCAGTAGCCATTATTTTATAAACAAATGAGGAACCGACTACAAGATGATTCCTATTCTTGTGGCTGTTAATCGTAAGATTGCACACTCAGTAATTCATCGAATGTCCGTTGTTGCTGGACAAGTTAGAGGTATATATTCAGAACTAACAGGAAGTGAATTATTCAGCTTGGTTCATCCTGGTTTTTCTTTCTCTTGGTGTTCATTTCTCTTGATCATCTTTTGTCTTTTTAGTTATATAGTAATAGTTCAGGATATCTCCTTCAATCTCTCTTACATCTATCTCTCCACAGAAACCTGCCTCTCTTAGTTTCATTTCTGCCTTCTGTCTTCTCCAAACTGCTCCTAACCCTTCTCCATTAGAAGCCAATGAAACAGTCATACAATGCATTGTAGAGATAGTGTAAAGTGTTGGAGCTAAGGGGTTTGACATATTCTCATTGACATAGCTTGAAGCAGCAATATCTTGCATCAAAAATATACTACTGATCTCATCAGAACCATTTGTCCTCAGAGCATTATAGATCGCTCTTAGTACCTTCGTTGATCTGGCTTGGTCATGAATAGTATCAAAAGCTGTTATCAGATCATAACATTTAGAATCATTCATTAAAGAAAGATCCTTAACCTCGAACCTTACATTTGACAATTCCATCTTGGTTGCTTCTTCATATGCTGCCCTGATGCCTTCGTTTGAAATATCATATCCAACAAATCTACTCCTTGGAAATGCTTTTGCCATAAGATTAATGGCATGACCTCTTCCACAACCTACGTCAAGAACATCAATTCCTTTCTCTAACCTATCTTTTAGGCCATCACTTAAAGATAAAATTTGATCTACTAACCTTGCATCAAATATTCGAGAAGTTTCTTCAGCTTGTAATTCCTGAAACTTTGGATATTCGGAATACGGAACACCTCCACCTTTATAGAAGCATTCCACTATCCTTTATAGAAGCATTCTACTGTGCCCATTAGAGAGATATATTAAAAAAACATAGCAAAATTATCTATTCCAGCAGCCCGAGTAAGGAGTGCCGCATATTCTTGAGGCAAGGAATAACTGTCTGTCGATTCATCATAATCAACTATCCGCCCAGCAACCATAGCTCCAAGCCACTCTCGTACATAGCGTTCATTGAGATTAGCAGCTCTTGTGATCTCTGCGCTTGTGGCAAATTGCTGCTGTTCATATAATTTTGACATAGTATCGAATAAGTGAGTCTTGTGTCCAATGCTTATCATCAGCGATTGAATTGAATAGAATGTCTGTCAAATTTGTTGCAAAATCTTCAGATGATTTCGTTGCTTGATCTATTGTGGCATGAATCATAGCTCTGACATCAGATACATCATTGTTGTCATTATTCATTGTATGGGTGAATCCCTTTCCTGTTGATTTTCATTTGTATCATTGACCAATAGTAAAGATAATATTCAATATGCATGGAATTTTGAATTCATAAATCGTAATTAAAGTATTTACACACCTTATGGAGAGGAACAATTCTCAGTAGCATCATATTTGTATAGAACAAAAAGCATGATGCTCTATCTTGGCTTTTGGTTACCATGATATCTTAACTTGGCTTTTGACATTTCAACGTACAATCATGGCGCATTGCCTATAACATGCACAGTAATAACATGAGCGCGCGTGATGGTTTCTACATAGTCATATTATTACACAATCCTTATATCGATACCTCCCAATAAGAAAGTATGGTACCGGCAGCACGAAGAGTAGCTAGAAGGACAGCTAGAAGAACAACTAGAAGACTTGTAGTATGAGTCAACTAGGACGCTGTGGACTCACTCCAATAATATCGTAGTTAGAATAATACCTGAAAACCGATTTCAAGTATTATCTCCATGTTACTTAGACTGCGTTGCAGTGAGATCCCCAGTTAATGCTTGGTAACACATGATCCTGCTCTCTCACCAAGTCAATTCGCTATCCGTATAGTCGAGTTGGAAGTATGATAATCGATCTAGTTCCTATTTGACTTCGCCAGTCCTATCGCAGTCCTGTCGCAAATAGCAACGAAACGAATCCTTCTATCTCGCTCAGACAGATTCTGATAATCCATGACAGTTGTACATTACAACGTCGAACTAGTTCGATCTGAGTTTGTCAGGTTTACTGATAAGGCGTGCGCATTAGTTGGTCGCAGTCCTGTCATAGTAGCAAATATGGTAATAACAGAGGTTATTGCCACAATTAATATATCACAGCATCATGGTCTGTAGTTAGGAGTTAATAATAGTAAAATGACATCACATGTGGCAAAGATAGTAGAAATTGTAGGTAGTTCCGACAGCAGCTGGCAAGATGCAGCGCAAGCTGCGATAAACGAAGCCAAGAAGACCATACGTGGAATAAAAGGGTTAGAAGTTCAGGACATGACTGCAAAAGTAGACCCTAACACAGGTAATATAACTCAATTTCGAGTCTGTGTGAAACTAGCATTCGGTATTGAACATTGACTTCATGACAAGAAATTTTTTTTCTACTCGACATATGCATCTACGTTACTTACATACTTCTTGTAAATGGCAGTATACATACCATTACTCCTGTTTACATATGGATAGCTAAATTGGTACCCAATGTCATTAAACTGTGTGGAGATAGATAGGTGGCCTGGACTAGCACCCTATGCATTCTGATCTGGCTTGACCACCCTTGTCAGTGACTGCTTAAATCTCCGCTTAAACAATATATGGAGATAAACTATAAAACTTTTACTATTTCGGCATATTTGTCTGCTTTGTCTCTAATTATTGGAATATTTTGTAATTGTCGTTGTCTATCCACTCCTATTGGTCGTCACGATTCCAGGCCCTGTACTGACTTTGATTGTTTGGACCACCTCAAGTATGAACATTGATCAGGTCATCTCGGCGTTAGAAGAACTTACTCCATCTCTGCCTTATAGCTGCTTACTACTCATATCACCTGAATGTATAAGCTTCGGACTCCGGAAATAAAGAGATTAGTATGTTTGTTATCTACCCTTGCTGTATCGTTCCCCTTATTTCTCCATTGGGATTAGTTTGCGTATGCACATTGACATAGGCATCTCCTCTATCAAAAAGATCGACCAGGTCTGAGATTTGTTTACCTTCGAGAGGCCCCTCTAGGCTTTGAACGTTTATTGTCCCGCTAACGAGTCGCCCGTTTATCTCACCTGTAGGTGTATCAGGATCGAATAAGGTGAAGACAACTGGACCATTTTCATTATTCTTTCCCATATGGATGTGAGCCGCTGTGACCTCTTCGATACTTTGTGCAGTTATTTCGTATGACATGTCGCTGCTAGATGACGCTGCTGCAGCGGCGTCTCCTAGAGCAGCGGCCTGCGCGTTCGACTCAAATCTAGCTTCACCACTCGCCTGTGTATTCACCTTAGGCACCTCGGAATCTCCGCTAAGTGGTGCAGAGTAAATCCCGGCTACGTCGATGTTAGTAGCTAAAGCGGGAGTGTGCAGAGAGACTATACCTATTAATCCGCCAATTAAGACTGCGAATATGCCGATCTGTAGTATATTGAGGTTATTCATTGTAAAAACTCCTACTTACCTATATATGAAGTCTCGTTGACTACAGTCAGTTAAGAGATTATCCAATTCTGCTACAACAACAGGATTTGATTAGGCATGACCATGAAACCAGAATATATAGAACAACTACAAAGGAAAGATATCATTTAGAATTGCACAAGGACACGGATTAAATTGCCATCCTCTAGGGCGACAATCAGAAAGTGACCAGGTTGACTACATTAAACGCACCCTCTTGAAGAGTTCGTTCTGTTTGTGGTGATATATTTTTGCAGTACCATCTATAGTTACAAAGGACAACTGTGGTATCTGATCATCTACCCAAATACTATCCAGTCGGATATTTCTTGCTTTCAGTGAGCTACTATAACTTCTTTTTGGTGATTATATTATAGGGTATTTTCAACCCACCATAATGCGATCCGAAGTAAAAGCAGGAAGGATCGTATGAACATCTGAGAACAGGATAGTACGAATAAGAATCGATCATTTTGCCTACCTTAGTTACCTTCCACAAGAATAATTAACTAGATGATCGGGAAGTAAGATCGGCCTAAAGAATTGAAATCTAACTCGTCATCGTCTAGTCAGGGTGAAAGATCATTTTTCTCCTCATCTTCTTCTGCATGGGAAGAGATGGATGAGTGGGGACCTGAAAAAGTACTGCAGGTTTATGATCCTGATACTGGTATGAAGGGTATCTTAGTAATTGACAATACATCCACAGGACCAGGCAAAGGAGGAATAAGATTTGCAGAAAGTGTAAGTCCTCTGGAAGTCTTTAGATTGGCAAGGACCATGACGTGGAAGTGTGCTGCAGCTGGGCTGCCTTTTGGTGGTGCAAAAGGCGGAATAGTTGCTAATCCAAGTGCAGTGGATAGAGTATCCTGGATGAAATCTTTTGCAAAAATGATCAAGCCGTACTGTCCATCTCAGTATATTGCTGCTACTGATGTCGGAACCACAGAGTTAGAGATGGCGGTATTCGCACATGAGATAGGAGATATGCGCGCTTGTACTGGCAAGCCATCAGAACTAGGTGGAATTCCGCATGAACTAGGTACTACTGGTTATGGGGTAAGCGTTGCATTAGAAGCGTGTCTGGAGGTGCTTGATAGGATACCATCATCCAACTTGACTCTTGCACAGAAAGAGTTGGGTAACAAGTCAGAGGGAGCACGAGAAAGGACCGTAACAATACAAGGTTTTGGGAATGTCGGATCTTTTACTGCAAAATTCCTATATGATTTACCAGGGATTAGAGTCGTCGGAGTGAGCGATATCTCCGCTTTTATTTATGACAGGAATGGGCTAAATATTCCCAGATTAATGACGGATATGAAAGGCAAAACAAAACTTTCCGAATTGTCTAGAGACCATACTTCTTCCAATTCCCCAGGCAACACTGCGCGTACGCATCAATACGATATTAGGGATAAAGATGAAATATTTGATGTGGATGCTGATATATTCATCCCAGCAGCTTTGGGAGGAGTCGTAAATGACAAAACTGCGCCGAAACTACTTGAACATGGTGTAAAGATCATAGTAGAGGCTGCAAATATTCCAACTCTTCCAAGCGCTGATGAGTACCTCATTAAGAACGGGATCTTAATTGTACCTGACTTTCTCGCTAACGCAGGTGGTGTTATTGGATCCTTTGTAGAATACCAGGGAAGGACAGAAAAAGAAGCGTTTGATCTTATCAGATATAAGATAACCAAAAACTTAAGACTTGTTCTGATAGAGGCCTTGATGCAGACAGGATCCGCACGAGAAGTAGATTTGGACATCGTAAATCCAAGAAAAGTTGCTGTTGAGTTGTCAAAACAAGTAGTATATAGAGCTATGCTACTCAGAAAGGGTGCCATAAGCGTAGCAAGAGAGGCGTACGCAAGGAAGGACAGAATATCTATTTGAGACTAGAAAAAGCGCCTCTAGTCTGGCTGTTCAGATAGTATTGGCGCTGTGTGTGCAAGAACTCTATAAGCAGCAGACTGGAGAGGATTTTTAGGCGAATTTATAATAAATCGTTAAGGGTTAGAGTATAGACAAATGACTCAAAACGCAGAAAGTAGAATAGCATTTGGGCTTGCTATTCCACAAGGATGGAGAGGAGGAGACTTACCATTACAGCAAGAAAACGACCCAGTTAAGCAGTATGAATTCTCAAAATCTATATCAATTGCGGCTGATAATATTGGATTTGATTCGATTTATGCATATGATCATTTAATACCTTTTTCTAGACATGATGTAGATAAGAATATTTTTGAATGTCTTACTTTGCTATCTTCAGTAACAGCAATTACAAAAAGAATTAAGATAGGACAGATAGTAACCTGCAATTCTTATCGTAGTCCATCACTGTTGGCAAAAATAATTTCCACCTTAGATATCATTAGTAACGGAAGAATAGAACTAGGAATAGGAGCCGGATGGTTTGGCAGAGAATATGAAGCGTATGGGTATGATTTTCCACCCCATGCTACAAGAATTAGCCAGCTAGATGAATCATTAGCAATAATCAAGGCAATGTGGAATAGTGAAGGATCAGCCTCCTTTGAAGGTAAATACTATAGGATAAAGAATGCAATATGCAATCCAAAGCCAATTCAAAAGCCTCATCCTACTGTCATGATTGGAGGTTCTGGTGAAAGATATCTTCTAAAGGTGGCAGCAAAGCACGCAGACAGGTACAACCTTTTCTTTGGAACACCTAGTGAGATGAAAAGAAAAATTTCTGTTTTGAAGGAATATTGCAAGCCTCTTGAAAGTAAAAGAGGCATAAATCATATTCAGTATTCTGTTGTATTACCTTGTATTGTTGGGGATTCAGAAGAAGGAGTGAAACAGATCATTGCACAATTCAAAAGAAAAGACAAGACGGTGGAGCAGTATCTCAAAGACCTTGTTGGTGGTATTACAATCGGTGTTCCTGAAAGAATTCTAAAAGGTGTTAATGAATATCTTGATCTAGGGGTAACGCATTTCATCTTTCAATTCATTGGGTTAGATGAAAAAGCACTGAAACTTTTTTACTCTAAGGTAATTAGAAAAGTCTAGTACCACATTATGATTGATTGCAACAATAATCCTTATCATCACATCCACAATCTTTTGATTCTTTCAAGCAAAATCGGCAGATAACTACGCTACATGTATTACTCTTTAGAATACAACCCCAATGTTTGCAGTTGTACACATAAACTATAATGACTGATGATATAAAAACCAGAGCTATCGTGTAATGACAAACACGAAGTCTTTTTAAGTGACAAAAAGGTATTATAGTGATAATGTGTTTCGACTGTGAATTTCCAGAACTAGAAAAGGCTCTAATGAAACCAATAAAGCGGACGAAAAATATTGAAACAGAAAAATTGGAAGAAAGACCATTAACTGTGACTACCTGAGCACATCGTTTCCATTACTTCTTTTTCTAAAAAACCTTGTCATGAGCAGGCTATCTAAGCGATGAAGTCTACATGCAACAAATGATAATTAACAAAGTTAAGCCTTGCATATATCTTAACCCAATAGATTAAGGAATACGGCATAAAGCTAGTATAGGGCGTCAGGGATTATGATCACTTTATCTGAAGTAATTGTCAAAAAGTCATGCCAAGATCAATCTGCTTAATGCCTATCTTTTGTAACTCGTACCTAAGTCATTTTTGGTAACTCCTGGTAGGCAAGCCAGGATTAAAATCAGAGTTGCATGCTACTGTTTGAAATGGGACACTTCTTTAAAAGCCCATATTCCAGGTTAATTCGTTTCCTCATACATAGAATCAATCGATAATGAATCGTCTCATATATGGAAATCTATTTAGGAGCTAAACAAAAATGAACAGTCGAATTATGCAGTTGCTATGAACAACCTACAAGGATATTACATTTAACCAGATGATATATACAGCTAATCCAAAGCTAAATCTTTAGGTATGATTCCTGAAAATAGTCGCTTGCGTATTCTTTAACCTTATCCATGATCCATGATTCCAGTTACCACAAAGATATTGGCAGCGTAGTACCGTCTATCTGCTGAGTTTTACATAATGAAAAATAAAAAGGGTATGAGAAGACTTTACTTCATTATACTGATAGCCTTCTTCACTATTCCGTATATCGGTGTGTCTCCAAAGTGACTATTTACCATATTTGGATCCATAGATATGCTGATTACGTTCCCTTCCATTACGGTGACGGTTACCGGTACATTTTGAACTGGACCATCCCGCATAGTTACCGTGACTGTTCCGTCAATTACCATTGTACTATTATCTGGCATTGACATATTTGCTAGGGTGAAGTTGTATATCTTATGCTGATGCTGGGCAGAGCCATTCGTCATTGCCATATCAAAAGCTGCGATGAACTTTGCAGATTCAGTAGCATTATCTCCAGTTGCATACTTTCCATCAGTCATACTAGCCTCCCAATTGCCTGAAACTAGCCACGTTGGATTACCATTCTCATCGTTTTGCATACTGGCTATCGTTCCAGATGCGTACTCTCCTGGTTTCAACATACCTTTCATCATGCCGAAATCATGGCGATATCCTTGTCCGTCCTTCGGATAAGCATTCGCAAGTCCATTTCCCTCTGAAGTAGACATCACGGCTGTCAACGAGCCTGCTAGTAGGAGTATACCTGTCATTATTCCCAATCCTTTAGGAATGTCATGAATTGCCATTGCAGTTTATAGTAGTAAATGGGTCATTATATAGACTTTGTTTGCACTGTCTTGCTTCGTAATACCTTCTTTAGATGCGGTGAACAGAACATGCCTTTCAATTCGTCTACTGAACCAACCATACGGTGGCAGACCTAACTACACACCCGTCACCGTCTTCGGATTCGAGAGATGTGAACGACGCGATCGCCTACATAACAACATGGCTTTTGCATCTAGTGAACGAGGTGATCCACAAAATAACAACTTTGGCGAAGGAACAAGACACCTGGGCCAAGAAAGATTAATGGGACCTCATTGGTCTAGTCCCGATCCGGAGCGCCTCCCCATGAAGGCGCCAAATGTGGCGGACGCTCTGTACCATGATGTGGAGTAACTGCCTGAGACGTCAGCACTTTTGTTTGGACAAGGACCATTCAGAGAGGTTGTAGGCCTATCTCATCCCCTGCAAATATGCCCCAGAAACAAAGGCCTCAACAATCACTTCCACGTCGTTCAGAAGGCGAATCTGTCTGTCGAGAGATCAATTTCAACTTATTGTTGGAAGAACTGATATAGTGTTATCACCTGAATTAGCTATATACATATTATTGTTACTCGGATTATATGCCAGACCCTCAGGATTAACCCGGCCGATGATCTGAGTGTTTTCGACAACATTACTAGGAGTGATCAAAGATACTGAGTTGTCACCAGAATTTGTTACATACATATTATTGTCACTCGGATTATATGCCACACCATATGGGCCATCGCCAACTGCCAAGGTATCCGTGACAATATTCATGGAGTCTATAATTGAGACGCTATCGTCAATGTTATTTGTTATATAGATGTTGTTATTACTAGGACTATACGCAACCCCAAAAGGACTCTCGCCAACTTCTATGGTATTAGTAACTTTATTATCGGAATCTATGACAGATACTGTATTGTTACCCGTATTGGTAATGTAAGTACTATTATTACTTGGACTATACGCAACCCCAAAAGGACTCTCGCCAACATCTATAGTGTTAGTAACTGTATGATTGGAATCTATTACTGAAACAGTGTTGTCAAAGTTATTTGTTACATAGATGTTGTTATTATTGGGGTTATACGCCACACCCTGTGGGCTACTCCCTACAAGTATGGAATTAATGACGACATTACTAGAATCTATCACCGAGACTGAATTATCAAATTTATTTGCTACATATGTGCTATTATTGTCAGGATTATAGACTATACCATTAGGGCCATTACCTACAATTATTGTATCGTTTATATCACCGGTAGGATCTATTACGGAGACACTATTGTCCTGTTCGTTGGTTACATAGATATTATTGTTAATTGGGTTATATGCTACACCATTAGGGTCAATACCAACAGTTATTGTATCACTCACTATTTGCGCCCGGAGAGTTTCAATTTCTAATGTTCCAACAAGAAGGACAACTATAAAATAAAATTGCAACTTAAATCTTGACAAGGATGATACTATCAATATAGAAACAACCTCATCCACATATTTAAGATTATCTTGGATTAACTTAATTCTGGCAGGGAGAGCTACTAATAGCCATCTCTTCTGATGAATGAAATAGACGGTAAAACACGAAACACCAGAAAGAAAGGTTATAACAAGGAGATTATGTAAACTCCCTCCAATCCAAGTCCATGTCTGCTAACCCAGATGACATCCCATCAGCTGTATCTCTCCCACTATATGAGATGACAGTCGTTAAGAAAAAGAATAACACATTCTCTTACTTCTATTCCGTATCTTGGAAGTTACACTTGATTTAGCATTGGTTTACTATGAGTTAGGGGAATATAAGGATCCGCTTAGCATTGAATCTCTCTTTAGTAGTATGACCGTGCTAGTAAGAAATATATGGAATTACAAAAAAGGATGAAGTTCTACTAAATTTCTCAAAGATCAAACTTGTGCTTTTAGATCGAAATCTGTTCACATTTGATGAGGCAACATTTGACAAACAATGGAAGCAATGTAATGCAGATGAAAGGCGTTCTATCGCTCACGGGAGAGGAAGTAAACAAATACATGAATATGATAAAGAACACTAATGTGGTCGACTACTGGATATTTGATGAATTTGTCAATGAAGAAAGATCACGCATCTGATTATCTTGAAAATGAACTAAAGAATCTCAGCAGCTGAAAATCCTAGCAGTAGGTTTGTAATATTTATAGACAATTTGGATAGATGCATTAATAAATCCAGATCTTAGAATCAATCAAGTGTCTATTCGATATAGATGGCATAATACTTCTATAGTTTCCGCTGTTGTTTCTTTGATACCATATTGTCCAGGTCGTCCATCTCTACAGTTCTGGCATTGAATGATGAGACTTCCTTCCTTAGCCTACCGTCCGGTCCCGACAGAATATATACAAGAGAACAAATAGACAAGGCCGAAGCATCTCCTACCTTCGAAAGGAATTCGAACCTTAAGATTAAAATCACTACGCTTTGGCCTTTTCTTTCTTCTACTGTTTCTTCATGATGATTTTGGTCGCTGTCTCTGGGTCCATTTGTCGCTTACCGACAAGATCAACGACTACCTTATCGATAGTTCCAGTGAATCGTGCATAGGACTTATAGTCGTCTGTCAGCGGAGTTCCCGCATCGACCCCTATGTCAAAAGTTTCATCTAGAGAATAGATGAATCTAACTGTATGTGGAATTTCGCCTTCCCCCACTTTTTTATCATTTATGTATAGTCTGCCAATGCCTCCAGCACCATACTTCTCTTTACCTGTTTTTTCGAACTCATATCGTAGTTTAACCTTTGATCCACTAGGTACTCCTTTATTAGAGCGCACATAGTAAAGATTACCATTGTTGTTATAGCAGTACACTAAATGTTGGTCCTTGATATACAATGCCCATCCGCTACTAACACCTCCCATAACACAGATAGGGCCTCCAGCACCAGCAGCAGGAATGTCTACCTCAGCTCTGATGCCAAAGGAGCGATTCTTTGTGTCAGGTGCGGCACTCTGGGGTACCCTTACTGTACCCGGATAGAATGTATAGGATGTTCTTTCCTTTACCTTCTCGCGTGCAATCAACCGTTCCTGTTTTCGATCATCTAACGGTAAGACATTATATCGACCAGCTTCAGCCCACCACATCTCTACAAGCTGACGCAGCTTCTCGGGATTTTTTTCAGCCAAATCATGACATTGGGAGAAATCTTTGTCTACTTTATACAGCTCCCATTTATCTTCATCAAAGCTCCATTTGGGCTTGTTTTCCCAAGGAAGTTGCCCGTGGAACGTAACTGCCATCCAGTCTTTATACCATATACCACGATTACCTAGCATTTCGAAGTATTGCATCTGCTTTCTTGTAGGAGCTGCGCCATCATTAAATGAGTAGTACATGCTAACACCTTCTATCGGTGCCTGGACGTATCCCCCTATCTGAGATGGAGGTTCGACTCCTATCGCTTCCAAAATGGTAGGTACTATATCTGTTGCGTGATGAAATTGAGTACGTATCCTACCTTTGTCCTTTATCCCTTTTGGCCAATGAATTATCAGTGGGTCTTTCGTACCCCCATAATGGGTGTACTGTTTATACCATTTGAACGGCGTATCACCGGCCATTGCCCAACCAACAGGGTAGTGATTATAACTTTTTGGTCCGCCAATTTCATCTATTCGCTTTAAGTTTTGTGCCACGCTTTCAGGCATCATATTGAAAAAGGACACTTCATCGAATAAACCAGTAAGCATGCCCTCTGCACTTGCACCGTTGTCAGAACACACAAATATCAGTGTATTTTCTAGACTGTCAATCTTTTCTAGAAATGTTATGAACCTTCCAATCTGGTAATCCGCATGACTGAGAAATCCTGCATAACACTCCATATACCTAGCAAATAGTCTCTTTTCGTTATCTGATAGGTCGTCCCATTTCTGTACACCTTCATTGGGTGGCGCTAAATCTGTGCTCTTGGGTACGATGCCCAGTTTCTTTTGCCTTACAAGCGTCTCCTCTCTAAGTTTATCCCACCCTTTGTCAAATTTTCCCTTATATTTTTCGATCCATTCTTTTGCCACATGATGCGGAGCATGACAGGCACCAAAGGCTAACCATAGAAGCCAAGGCTTGTCAGGACCTAGAGACTCGTGATTACTTATGAATAGAATCGCTTTATCTACCAGGTCTTCGCTTAAATGATATCCCTCTTCAGGAGTCTTGGGGGGTTTAATTGGATGGTTGTCCCATACTAAAGGCGGATACCACTGGTTACAATCTCCTCCTAAAAAGCCATAAAATCGATCAAATCCCATCATTTCTCCCGTTGGCCAGCGGTCAAATGGTCCTTGGTGTCCTACATCTGTATCGGGGGTGTTGTGCCACTTGCCAACACAGAAGGTGTTATATCCATAGTGTCTAAGCATGGCTCCAATAGTAGCCTTATCTTTTGGCATTATTCCGTTATAACCCGGAAAGCCTGTTGCAATCTCCGTAATCCCTGCCATTCCTACCGAATGATGGTTACGACCTGTTAGCAAACATGCTCGTGTTGGAGAACACAGCGCAGTCGTATGCCAATTATTAAACAGCAATCCGTTAGATGCAAGTTTATCAATATTTGGAGTTTTTATAGGGCCGCCATAACAGTGAAGCCATCCGTACCCAACATCATCGAGTATGATATATACGATGTTTGGAGCGTCAATTGGCGCCTTGGTGGGTTGTGGCCACCATTCCCTCGATTCTCCCCATGTTCTACCGATAGATCCTTTAAATTGAATGCTCATAGCAACCAATGGAATCGATATTATTTAAATTCTTTAGAACTGGAACTGGTACTGTCGCTACACTATCTGTCACCAAAGTAGATTGGATTGTCTAAACTTGGTAGATTGGATTGTCCAAACTATTAGTAGATTGGATTGTCCAAACTATTAGTAGATTGGATTGTCCAAACTATTAGTAGATTGGATTGTCCAAACTATTAGTAGATTGGATTGTCCAAACTATT